>CAZYHI010000038.1:9735-15597 GCA_964647515.1 uncultured Micavibrio sp.
CCAACATGCCAGATTTAATTGCGGCGTGATTACCTTTGATTTTAGCAACGTTCAAGAATCCAGCAGAATCTCCCGTTAAGCACCCACCAGCAAAGGTCAGCTTTGGTAAAGATTGTAACCCACCTTCGACAAGCGTTTTTGCGCCGTAGCTGATGCGGCGTCCACCGCTGAGTAATTTAGAAATTTCAGGATGTGTTTTAAAGCGCTGCATTTCTTCAAAAGGCGATAGATAAGGGTTTTTGTAATCTAACCCAACGACAAAACCGATGGAAATTTGGTTGTTTTCACCATGGTAAAGCCATGATCCACCGTATGTTTTACTGTCTACAGGCCAGCCGACACTATGGGTGATAGAGCCTTCATCATGGTTTTCTTTGACAACTTCCCAAATTTCTTTGATGCCGAGGGCATAAGTTTGTGGGTCAGAATTTTCGCGCAAATTATATTTTTCGATTAATTGCTTGGTGAGGGAGCCATGACACCCCTCGCTGAAAATTGTTTGGCGAGCGTGAATTTCAACCCCCGCTTCAAACATATCGGTTTTCTGCCCTTCTTTATCTAAGCCCATGTCACCTGTTGCCACCCCAATGACCGCATCATTTTGGTAGAGCACTTCTGAGGCGGCGAAGCCTGGGAATATCTCAACACCTAATTCTTCAGCTTGCGACGCCAGCCATCGGGCAAGCTCTCCAAGGCTGATGATATAATTACCGTGGTTGTTCATTTGGGGTGGGTTAGGTAGGCGAAACGCTTTGTTTTTGGTGAGGAACAAAAAGCGGTCTTTTTTGGCTTTGCATTTAATTGGCGCGCCTTGCTCTTTCCAGTTAGGGATAAGCTCGTCTAAGGCGCGTGTTTCAAAGACTGCACCAGAGAGTAAATGCGCGCCAACCTCTGATCCTTTTTCTAAGATACAGACAGAGAGTTCTTTACCTGTTTCTTGGGCCAGTTGTTTTAGGCGTATAGCTGATGATAATCCAGCAGGGCCAGCCCCGACAATAACAACGTCATATTCCATAGCTTCACGGTCATTACGAATTGGATCAGGCATTGTTGTACTCTACCTCTTAATTGGTCTAAAGGGGGTAGTTGTCCCCATGGCGTGAATTGTTTTATAAAAATGTTTCATATTTACCTCTGAATAATACTATATTCTCCAATATATGACAGAAAATTACGCAAATAATGAACAAGACCCCGATTTTTTATTGCAGGCTTTGCAATGGCATTTGGATAATGGCGTCGATGAGGTTTTGTTGGATGAAGCGGTTGATCGTACGCTGACGCCAAAACTAGATGATGTTATGGGTAATTTGCCATTGCCTAAAACGCCACCCAAAGCGTCATTAAAGCAAGATAGTCCTTCAGTATCTGGGGCGTCGATGATGGGGGCGGCAGAAGCTATTGTGGAAGCGCAAAAGCTGGCGGCGACTTGTGATGATTTAGAGGCGTTAAAACAGGCAATACAAAACTTTGACGGTCTATCTGTTAAAAAGACAGCCACCAATATTGTCTTTAGTGATGGGGACATTGATGCGCCAATTATGCTGATTGGCGAAGCTCCAGAAGCGCAAGATGATGTGCAGGCAAAACCCTTTATGGGGCCAAGTGGTCAGTTGTTGGATAAAATTTTAGGCTGTATCAATTTATCAAGACAGATTGAGGGGCAGAATGGAGAACCTGTAGAGTATTCAGTCTATATGTCTCATATCCTAAATTGGCGACCACCGGGCAATCGTACACCAACGCAGGCAGAAATTGATGTTTCTTTACCGTTTATTGAACGCCATATTGCCTTGAAACAGCCAAAAATACTGATTGTGTTGGGAGGGCTGACCGCACAATCATTATTAAAGCGTTCTGATTCCATATCTAAATTACGCGGGGGCTTTCATGAGTATTCTTGCGGCGATACTCTTATTCCAGCCATGGTTACCTATCATCCATCATATTTATTGCAGACACCTGCTCAGAAAAAATCAGTATGGGCGGATATGTTGATGCTTCAAGATAAAATGAGAGAGATGAGTTTGTAATAACAATACTTAACATATTGTCAGATTTTATTGGACAAACCCCCTTGTATCATGTAAAAAGCCGTTGAAATGACCCATAAATGGCCACAACAATATCGCCTGCTGATTGCAGGCTTTCTTATTTTTATCTGCTTGTTGAGCGGAGGTTTGGTGATGGCGGAGGCTTTTGCCCCGAAACCGGATCAGAAACCGCCAACAGATTCTATTGAAATTGTTGTGGCAGAAGATATTCCCGATGTTCCACTTCCGCAGGAAAAGCCAAAATCTGTTATTGAGACGGCGGTATTAACGCCTGAAAAATCTTTAGTATCTTCAAAAAAACTTTCTCAAAAAACGTCTTCTCTTACAGGTAAGTTTTTTTCTGGCAATAAAAAAGATATCTATCAAGAGATTTTTGATTTGCAAAATAAAGGCGATATGCAGACTGCCGATGTAAAGATTAAAAGGCTAAGCAACAGGATTTTGATGGGGCATGTATTGGCGGAGCGTTACTTACACCCGACCGCGTACCGTGCTAGTTTTTCTGAATTGCAAGGTTGGATGGCGCGATATGCAGATCATCCGCAAGCGACGAAAATTTATAAGTTGGCAACATTGCGCCGCCCTAAAAATGGAGGCTCAATTGAGCAACCTAAAAAGCAAAATAATATTTCGGGTAATTTAGGTGCGGTATCAAAGCGTGGAAAAAATTATAAAACAACAAAAAGTAGAAATGAGGCGCAAAGCCAAAAAGTAAATGCATTTAAAAAAGATATTAAACGTCATATAAAACGTAATGAACCAACAATGGCGCTTAACATCTTAAATAGTGATTATACCGTTAAGTTTATAGATTCTGTTGAGTATGATCGTTTGCGTGCAGAAATTTCTGCGGGGTATTTATTTGTTGATAAGCTCGATCAGGCGCTAAAATTATCAACGGATTCTTTGCGCCGCTCGGGACAAAAAGTTCCTTTGGCGGGGTGGGTTAAAGGCTTGGTGCAATGGCAACGCGGGCAATATAGCAGCGCGGCGCGGGCGTTTTCTTCTGCCGCCAGCTCGCCTTACTCATCAGGGTGGATGGTTTCTGCTGCGGGATATTGGGCGTCACGCGCCCATTTGCGTGGCGGTAACGTTGCACAAGTGAGTAAATGGTTAGACTTGGCGTCTACATATCCACGCACATTTTATGGTCTCATCGCGACGCGGGCGCTGGGGCATAAAACAGAGTTTGATTGGCAGGTGCCTGAACTCACACGCGATCATATAAAACATATAGAACAAACGCCTTATGGTCGCCGCGCAACGGCGCTTATTAAAAGCAATCAGACTAGCTTGGCCGAAGCAGAGCTTAGAAATATAAATATTAGCTCGCCTGAAAACCGTCATGCTTTAATGGCTTATGTCAGTCATTATAAATTGCCTGCTTTATCGATGCAGCTCGGCAATGCCATGAAAAATAAAAAAGGCGGACTTTATGATGCGGCGCTTTACCCCGATACATCATGGTCACCGCAATCGGGATATAAAATTGACCGTGCGCTTATTCATGCCATCGTTCGCCAGGAGTCACGTTTTAGAACCCATGCGCAAAACCCGTCTGGTGCGACAGGTTTAATGCAACTCATGCCAAACACGGCTAATCATATCTCTGGTGAAGATATTTATCATCAGGCCAGTGGGCAATATCAATTAAAAGACCCGTCTGTGAATTTAGAGCTGGGGCAGAGTTATATTCATGAACTTTTAAATCATCGTGCCGTCGGGCAGGATTTATTATCATTGGCTATTGCTTATAATGCAGGGCCAGGGAATTTATCCAAATGGAAACGTGAACGCGCCCATATTAAAGACCCCTTATTATTTATTGAAACCATTCCTTACCATGAAACGCGTGCGTTTGTGGAGCGTGTGTTATCTAACTATTGGATATATCGTATGCGTTTTGACCAAGACACACCGTCATTGGATGCTGTCGCCGAAGGCAAATGGGCACGTTATGCGGCGCAGGAAAGCTTTGGTCAGAAAATAGCAGTTGTTGAATAATTTTTAAGCGTTAATTTATGTAAGAGGGTATTGGTGGAACGAGTTTATTTTGATTCAACTTATGGGTTTTTCCAACAAAAGTAATGTAATCGCCATCTTGTTTGAAGGCCGTGAACCCTTTACGTGTTAGTCCTCTAATAGAAACTTCATTGTTTTCACGGGCTTGGACATAGATTTCATTATACTCTGTATGGTCTGCAATAAATTTCACACAAGAATCTAATAGTAGTTTAGACAATCCTATAGAACGGTAGCTATGTAGAATGTGTGCAGAGCACATTAAGGGGTATTCTGTTTCATTTTTTAAGGTAGGTAGATTTACATTTGCCATCCCAATAATTTTTTGTTTACTTTTAGAGTTGTCGAATAAAATAAGTGATATCAAATCTCCAGAATCATAACGTTTTTGCCAGTAATATATTCCTTCACTCCGCGCATTTTTTAGAATTTGGTTGGCTCCTTCGTCATCTACGCTGGGGTTCGCGACTTTATCCATCTGGCAAGCTATATTTGCTGTTGCATATATGCTTAGCTCCTCTGGATCATCCAGAAGGGCACATAGAAAATTACCTTTCTCCGCCATTGCTAACATGGGGGATTTATACAATAATTTTTTACATAATTCAATATTTTTTTAATTAAGAATTTCTAAAATCTGATCTTTCAGCGCGATATCACCAACGGTTAAAGTTCTGCCGTCTGAATTAATATTAAGCGGTTTTCCATTCCAATCACACATATGACCACCAGCACCTTCAACGATAGGCGGCATGGCAATATAATCGTGAATAGCCAGTTGTGTTTCAATGATTGCATCTAATCCACCCATTGAGAGTAAACCATAAGAATAGCAATCACCGCTCCAAATCATAAAATTACACGCATTTTGAAGTGATATCCATTCTTGTTCTAATTGACTTGGACTGGTGCTGCCTAATCGTGCTTGACTTAAATTAGAGCAGTTACGTGTTGTAACTTCTTTGCCATTAAATAATGTCGGCATGTCTTTCACCCCAATCCAGCGCTCTTTCAGTATAGGTTGATCTATAACGCCGAGTATCGGCACGCCATTTTCACAAAGCGCAATCAGCGTGCCGAAGGTCGGACGGCCAATGACAAAGCTTTTGGTGCCGTCAATCGGGTCAAACACCCATGTATATTGGTTTTTACCGTCTTTAATGCCGTATTCTTCACCGATAATGCCGTCTTCGGGGCGTTTGGCTTCAACAATGGCGCGAAGGCGTTGCTCAACGCTTTTATCGGCAATGGTCACGGGGCTTTCGTCCTGCTTGCTCTCCACATCAAAGGGCTGGCGATAATATTGGCGGATGATTGCACCCGCTTCATCGGCCAAATGATGGGCTAAAGTAATAAATTCTTGCATAATTTTCCTGCTTATCCATTATAGAGGCTTGATTTAATTGTATCAGATTATAACGAGCAGAACATGACAACAGCAAGCGATATTCGGGGTGAATTTTTAGGGTTTTACGAGAAAAATGGTCACACCAATGCGGGGTCATCCCCTTTGGTGCCACAAAATGATCCGACCTTAATGTTTGTCAATTCAGGCATGGCGCAGTTTAAGAATGTTTTTACAGGCGCGGAAACACGTGATTATAACCGTGCGACGACTTCGCAAAAATGCGTACGGGCAGGGGGCAAGCATAATGACCTTGATAATGTGGGCTATACCGCGCGTCATCATACGTTCTTCGAAATGCTCGGTAATTTTTCTTTCGGTGATTACTTTAAAGAAGAAGCGATTAGCTTCGCTTGGGAGTTAATCTCCAAGAACTTTCAA
>CAZYHI010000039.1:0-15506 GCA_964647515.1 uncultured Micavibrio sp.
CGTGATGGCGTTGATTAATTCGGCAATGGTCAATTATGAACGCTTGCCGATGTTGGACATTGTGTTTGACCGTCTTGTTCGTTTGATGTCGACATCGCTGCGAAACTTAACTTCTGATAACGTCGAAGTGTCGCTCGACCAAGTATCGACGGTGCGCTTTGGTGATTATATGAACTCCATCCCATTACCTGCGATGCTGTCGGTCTTTAAGGCAGAGGAGTGGGATAATCACGGATTAATGGTGACGGACTCGGCGCTTATTTATTCTATTGTTGATGTGTTATTGGGTGGGCGTAAAGGAACGCCAGCCATTCGTATTGAAGGGCGACCTTATACAACCATTGAAACAAAACTGGTTGAACGTATGGTGCAGGTGACGTTAAGTGATTTATCTTCTGCGTTTGATCCTTTATCACCCGTGAGTTTCACGTTAGATCGTATGGAAACAAACCCACGTTTTGCAACGATTACCCAAGGGGGGAATGCGTGCGTGCTGGCGCGCCTTCGTGTGGATATGGGTGATCGTGGTGGACGGGTTGAGGTGATTATCCCTTATGCGACGTTAGAGCCTATTCGTGAATTATTGTTACAGATGTTCATGGGGGAGAAATTTGGTCGAGATTCCATTTGGGAAAATCATTTGACGCAGGAGCTTCACCAAACGGAAATTCAGCTTCAAGCCGTCTTGGGTGAGCAAGTCTTGCCGCTTGATGATTTGCTACAATGGAAGGTTGGAACGCAAATATTGTTTAATACTTTTACTGATGATGAGTTGGAGTTGCGCTGTGGCAACGTCCCGATGTTCCGTGGCCCTGTGGGACAAAAATTAGGAAATATTGCGGTGCAAATTGACCAATATATTCAAAAGAATAGTGAGGATGATGATTATGAGTGATGACATCGGCTTGCTTTTGGATGGACTTATCCTTGTGTTTTTATGCGTCACAATTTTTTATGCGGCGCGTTTGTCGTTATTCATGAAAAGTCTTCGTCAAGGGCGCAGTGAAACGGAACGCCTTATTCGTGATTTGAATAAAACGATTGCAAAAGCTGAATCATCTGTCGTGATGATGAAAGAAAATGCGAATTCTACCATTGATGTTGTCGGTGAGGTTATTAGCGAATCGAAGTTTCTGTCAGATGAATTAAAGTTTATGACTGAAACAGGTGATAGCTTGGCGGATCGCTTAGAAAAGCTGGCGGATCGCAATCGTGAATTGGTTGATTTGATGGAAAGTTCTGGTGGTATAGGGCCGCAGAGAACGATGTCTTATGATTCCACGGCTGCTTCGGTGCCTATTCCGTTAAAGAAAAAAGCTGTTAAGCTACCACATGAACAACAAGAAGAAAAATTTGGTCTTGGTGACTTTGATGTGGGCGATTTTGATATTGATGATTTTGATTTAGATTCCATGGAAATGGATGAAGATGATGAGTTTGATTTTCACGCGCTTGGTGATGGGGCGTATCGTGAGGAAGAGGCAATATCAGAATTTGATTTAACATCAGAAATAGACGCGGAAGAAGACGCTGATTTTGAAGATCATTTATCAAAAGTGAATACGCAAGCCAAAAGTAAAGTGCGTAGCTTTGCTATTTTTGACCGCGACCATGAAGATGATTTTGAAGTTGAAGATACACCAACGCCTAATGAACAACATATTCCTGTTGAGGGTCAACCATTCCATAGTCGCGCAGAACAAGATTTGTACGAAGCCTTACAACGCAAGAAGAAAGCTTTTGATAAATCGAAACCTCTCTCACGTAAGGTTAATAAAATTTCATGAGATGGATGGCACGTTTTAAAGTTTTACCATTGCTTGTACTAGTGGCCTCACTATCTTTTGGGGTGCGTTTTAGCGAGTTTGTCGCAGGTGTGTCTGATATTTCGGGGAGTGCCAATGCGCAGTCTGAGCAACAATCACCACCACTACAAAAAAATGATCCTGATAAAATAATGGCACCTGATTTCGCGACACCAGATAGTGAAACGAAACTTTCTCCGACGGAGCGCCCGAATATGGAAGAAGCCAATTCAGAAAAAATTGAATGGCGCGATTCAGGAGAAGCTAATTTAGAATATTCTTCAATTAAAGTTGAACTTTTTGAGGATTTAAAAAATAGACGTAAACAGCTTGAAGAACAAAAACGTGAACTCTCTGTCCGTGAAGCATTGTTGAAAACAGCAGAGCAAGAGCTGGATCAAAAATATAAAGAATTACTATCGTTAAAAGAAGAGATAGAGGGCTTGCTTGTCCAACAAACCGATGCAGAACAAAAACGTATTACCAGTCTTGTTAAAATTTATGAAGGTATGAAGCCTAAAGATGCGGCGCGTATTTTTAATACATTAGATTTAGATATTTTGCTGTCTGTTGTGTCAAGAATGTCAGAGCGTAAGTCCGCTCCTATCATTGCTTCTATGTCTCCTGATAGAGCCAGAACATTGACCATCATGTTGGCAGAACAAAAAACACTGACCGATATTTCGACTAATCTTGTGCAATAGATAAAGCACAATCACTAACACGTAAAAATAACACTAAAAATAATGGCGGTATAATCGATATGAATCGAAGGCGGCGCAGACGAATAGACACAGGATCGGCATCTTCTTCTGCCAATACAGGGCAGATGATGAACTTGTCGTTGTTTATTATGTTGCTCGCCTTTTTTATTGTGTTGAATACCATTTCTTCTTATGAAGAAGATAAAGCGTCGAAAGTCAGGCAAAGCCTTGAGGTTGTTTTTTCTAATGATGTTTTACAAGAAGATAAAGCAAACTCTGTCAGTCCAGACGTGGCTCAATCGGTTAATGATGGTGACACGTTTGAGCGGTTGGATGCGTTATTTCAAACTGAAATCGTTTCTTACGAGCAAACAACCAGCCGTGCCAAAGGCATTATGATGGTTGATCTGCCTTATGAAAAGTTTGCCAAATCAATGCGGGCGTTGAACCAGCAAGATTTAACACAAAACCCGACACGTTCAGATACACGTCAAAATTTCTTTTTACCAACATTGGCTTCATTAATGCGGGCGAATATTGATGGACGACCGACACGCCTTGAAATTTATTTGAATATTCGTGAAAACCCCGCACAAATGCAAAATCAAAACCCGCGCGATTTGAATGGTATTATTAATGAAGTGGGCGAGTTTTCCGCTCTGTTAGAAAAAAGTGCCATACCGCAAAAGTTGATTAATATAGGTATTGCAAAAGGTGATCCCAAAAATGTAACGCTTATCTTTACAAAATACCAACCATTCTCACCGTCTGAAGGTTTGTCGGTTGAAGGGCTGGAACAACCATGAATGATGATGAACAAAAAAATAACGATCTAGCCAAAAAGTTAGAACAAGAGCTGAAAGATCAGCAAGCAGGCACAGAAATTAAAATCACGCCGTATCGCCGCTTTAACCGCCGCGCTGGTGATAATGTAGGAGGGGCGGCCAGTACGTGGTTGATTTCTTTTACGGATGTTATGGCGTTGATGCTGACCTTTTTTGTTTTGCTGTTTTCTATGGCCAGCCCCGATGAAGGGAAATGGGAGAAACTAACCCAAACGGCGCAGGAAAGTTTTAATCGTTTCTACGGTAAACCGCTTCATCGTGGCAGTGAAGATGCGGTTAATATTGATAAAATTAATTTCTCACGGGCGCTTAATCTCAATTATTTGAAATCGATCATGGCGAAGTTAGTCAAAGAGGAACCCATTTTAAATGATATACGCCTTATTTCATTTGATCAGCGTTTGATTATTTCTTTGCCGCAAAATTTATTATTTGATTCTGGTCAAGCTGAGGTGAAAGAGCGGGGAAGAAAAGCATTATTTTCTTTATCTGGAACATTGAGCCGTATTAAAAACCGTTTAGAAGTTGTGGGGCATACAGATCCGCGCCCTGTCACGGGCGGTGAATTTAAATCAAATTGGGAATTATCGTTGGCGCGTGCGGCCAATGTTGCGGCCGTTTTGGAAACGGTGGGGTATACCAAGCCTGTCAAAATACGTGGGCATGCCAGTGCGCGATATTATGACCTGCCGCTGACCTTGTCAGAAGAGAGCCGATTAGACATGTCTCGCCGTGTTGATATTGTGGTTATGGAAGATGATGGGGACCGTTTACGAATATTTGATTTGGGCTTGCCGCGCTTGCCCTAAATCCACATAATTAATGAGGACAGACCCTAAGGCTTTCTTGTCCTTTCAATGGGGGTATGGCAAAATTTCAAAATGATTTCAAAAAGATACAAGACTCGTTTTATCTTAAGTGCTTTCTTGTTAAGTGCCTGTCTTTTCGTATCAAGCGCAGGGGCGCAAACACAAAATACAATAGATGTCCGCGCCAGTAATAATAAAGATTATTCACGTCTTGTCTTTGATGGAAAATCATCAGGTGATTATAGTGTTAAAAAAGAAAATGACAGCCTTATTGTCAGCTTTAAAAAGGCCACGCAGGCCAATGTAAACACAACATCAGATATTAAAAATATTGGAACAATTGCTGTTTTATCGGGACAGGGGGAACCATTAGAGGTTTCTGTTGCGATCCCAAGTGATAGCAAATATCGCCATTTTAAAATCGGCAAACGGGTTGTTTTTGATGTTTATAACACCAAGAACCAGCCATCAAGAACGCCTGCGCTGAATGCCCAAAAACAAACACCAGTCGACACTTCAAATAAAATATCATTAGAGAATAAAAACTCAGAAGATACGCCTGCGTCACCATCGCAAGCTTCGTTATCAGGTAAAGCCAATGTTATCACAATAAGTGCGACAAAAAGCGTTGGCTTGGCGGTCTTTAAACGTGGCGGCTATTTATGGATTGTGCAGGATGATCCTTCGGTGACTGTACCACCTTCTATCGCGGGGCCCGATAAGGGTAAGCTTGGTGAATTTGAAGAACTCACGATAAATTCTGGCAAGGCCTATAGATTACCGATTGATAACCAAACCAATGTTTATGCCGAAGGTGGTGGCTTACTCTGGCGTATTGTTCTCACGCAAAATCCGCGTAATAAACGCCCGCTAACCATGGAAACAAAAGAGGTTGATGGCGTGAATGGTGGTGCAACACGTTCGCTTTATTGGCCGTTAAAATCGGCGAGGAAATCGGTTAACCTTAAAGATCCTTTTGTTGGAGATGATATTCACATTGTAACGGCAGCGGATTCTGCGCAAATTATTGGTCCTGTGCGTGAGTTTTCACAAATGAAAGTTTTAGAATCCATTGTTGGTTTGGCGGTTGTTCCTTATATCGATAATCTTGACGTGCGCGCCGTTGTCGGTGGGGCATCAGTATCCAGTGCTGAGGGTTTGGCAGTATCCCCCGCGAGTGAAACAAAATCTTTAACGCTTCAAGATGATATTGAAAAAGAAAACCAATTTTTTGAAGAAAAAGAAAATCCGCGCACGATGTCACGTGTGTTTGATTTTACTCGTTGGGAAATGGGTGGTTCACGTTCGTTAGATGAAAATCGCCGTATTTTAATGGTTGGTATGGCGGGTAAACAAGGGAGTGCCCGCGTTGAAGACCTTATTACGTTGGCAAAATTAAATGTTGCGAATGATCGCGGCGCGGAAGCCTTGGGACTGTTACGGGTGGCGGAAAGTCAGCTTCCTGGGATTGAAGAATCACCAGAGTTTAAAGCGATACGCGGTGCGGCGGCAACGCTGGCGATGAAATATGATGAAGCTATTGAAGATTTAGTTCATAGCTCATTGGATCGTTATGATGAAATAGATTATTGGCGGGCGGCAGCCTTGGCGGGGCTTGAGGATTGGCAGCAAGCCGATAAGATGGCACCTTCTCAATTACATGTATTAGAAAAATACCCCGCTAAAGTTCAACAGCCCATTGCCTTGGCGATGACCGAGGTAGCTTTGAGAGCTGGTAAATTAGGCGTGGCCGAAAGTCTTTTGACGATGTTGCAACCTGATTATGAAACGATGACCTTGGGGCGTCAGTCGGCGTGGAAGTATTTGCAAGGTGAGTTTGAGCGGCAATCTGATAACCCAGAGCAAGCGTTAAAAAATTGGGAACAATTATTAACGGGGAAAGATAATTATTATCGGGCGAAAGCGGGATTGTCGGTGACAAGAATGCAATTAGAGCGTAAAAAAATCACGACAGAAAAAGCGATTGATCGCCTAGAGGGGCTTCGCTATGCGTGGCGTGGGGATGAGTTAGAAACACTGATTAACTTTAGGTTGGGTGAAACTTATATTAACAGTGAAGACTATCTTAAAGGTTTAACCGTTTTAAGAAATGCGGTCGGAATATCACCAAATTCAAAAATTTCCGATGAAGTTACAGAATACATGACACGCAAGTTTCGTGATCTTTTTACCGATGGATCGCTCAATGATATTTCACCTTTGGATGCGGTGACAATTTATGATGAGTTTAAAGAGCTGACCCCTGCGGGCGAAGAAGGTGATGTATTTGTACAAAACTTGGCGGAGCGTTTGCTCAAAGTTGATTTGTTAAACCGTGCAGCTTCTTTGTTAGAAGATCAAATGAATTTCCGTGTTAAAGGATCATCGCGGGCGAATGTTGCCATTCGTTTGGCGGCGGCATATTTGTTAAATGGAAAAGTTGATGAGGCTTTTAATGCTTTAAATATTGCAGATAAAACGGTGCGTGAGTTTGGTGGTTCGGAGGCGTTAAAACAAGAAATTAAAATGTTGCGGGCGCGGGCTTACTCACAAAATGGTGAAGCGAATAAAGCACTGTCTTATTTGAAAAATTTACCAGACACAGAAAATATTGCCAAACTTCGCGCTGATATTGCATGGAATGGCGGGCTTTGGAATGATGCTGCCAACGCGTTTGATTCATTGATTGACCATGCTGGTATTTCAGCAACAAGACCAATGGATGAGTATCAGGAAAATTTAATTCTTAATCGTTCTATTGCTTTGAACTTATCCAATAACCGCTCAGGTTTGGCTAGTGTTCGTAAGAAATATGGTGACCTTATCAAGCAAAGTTCTAAAGCGCGTATTTTTGATTTAGTCACCCGCCCCCGTCAGTTAGGTGTACTGGATGATAGAGAGTCTGTGAAAGCACTGATTTCTGAAGTTGATTTGTTCGGTGGTTTTTTAGAAAACTATAAGGGCGTGAATTAACGTTATTGTTACGGTTTTTAGCTGAACGCTTTGCGCTTAAAAGGGTTTTGTAGAACATTGTCATTCCCTGAATTACGCAGTAATTCTAGGAGAAACTTCTTTAAGATTTTAGGGATTGCCCTAGAATCTGCGTTGCAGATTCAGGCAATGACGCTATGTTTTTATTCGTGTTTATTTGTGTCCATTCGTGGTTTGAAATTTTAACACGGAGGAACAGAGATACAGAGGTTTTTTTACTGCTTCTGCTTCCCCTGCGAAGGCAGGGGTCTCATAATTTCATGTAAATAGATTCCTGCCTACGCAGGAAATGCAGAAATGGTGTTTTTTGAATGAAGGTAGGGCAAGACCCTACCCCCCTGGGATCGCGGGGCCGGTGGGGCCGAAGCTTTGGATGAGTGAGCCAGAAACCAGATACCACCCATCGACCAGTACAAAAAAGATAATCTTAAATGGTAATGAAATCATGATGGGCGGTAACATCATCATACCCATCGACATGAGGATAGAGGCGGTTACCATGTCGATGACCAAGAAGGGTAAGAACAACATAAAGCCAATTTCAAACGCACGACGTAATTCAGATATCATGAAAGATGGTGTTAACACCTGTAAGGGAATATCCATTGGTTCGGCGTAAGGGCCACTTTCGCTAAGTTCGGTAAAAAGTTGTAAATCATTGGGACGAACATTGTTCAACATAAACTCCTTGAAAGGCTCAACGCCGCGTTCAAACGCGGTGACTTCATCAATTTCTTGATTGATAAGTGGTTCTAATCCTTGCTCATACGCTTTGGTGAATGTCGGCGCCATGATAAAAAAGGTAAGGAATAACGCCAGTGATACCATAACGGTGTTGGGCGGTGTTTGTTGAATACCAATCGCCGTTCTTAAAAAAGAGAGTACCACGATGATACGCGTAAAAGATGTCATCATGATAAGGATAGACGGGGCGAGAGATAAAACGGTCAACAAGGCAACGGTTTGAATAACGCGCCCTGTTACGGTTCCACCATCGCCACCACCTAAATCCACGGTGACGGCTTGGGCGAGGGCAGGGCTGGTCGTTAGGGCAAATAATAGTAAGCCGCATAAAGCGCTAAAACCGATATTCAGTGCAACAAAATATTTCATTTTTTTGCTGAAAAAAGGTTCAGCCTTATGTTGTGATATTTTATTTTTCATGCGTTTATTTTGTTTCATGTGGCACTTCTTTTGGCGGTTTTATATTTGTTTCAATGACAGTGTCGCCGTTTGTACCAAATAATACAAGATGCTGTGTATCGTCGCGTTGCAACAAAACGGCCTTATGTTTGGAATCAATCGGCTTTATTTCAATTATTTTAAGGCGTTTATTGTGCCCCGTCATCACGTTTCCTTGCCCTAGCCCAAAACGCTTTAGTATATAGCCTAGTCCACCCATGAGGGACAGAACGAAAATAAAAGCAAATAGAAATTTTAAGTAATCTTGATAGTTCATGATCTGAGGGCGTCCGTTATTTTAATTTCTCTTTAAGTTCGGCTTGAAAATTTTCAAGCGATAAAGCCAGTGTTTCTAAATTACCAATCATTTCGGCCATTAAAGGCTGCGCTTTTTTTGCTTCTTTTGGCTCAAGGCTTAAGACTTCTTCGCAAGCGGTGTTTACGGCACTTTCAATATGGCTGAGGTTGGCGATTTTTTTATTGCCGACATCGGCCAAGGCTTTGAGGATAACATCGTTCAATTCACTTAACTTCGCTATAAGATCATCAGCATCACTCATCGGGTAAGTCTTCTTCTTTTTCTTGAGGCTCGTTTGTCGCATTTTGCGCTATAACGTCTTTGAGTACAACATCAAATGGATTGGGTTCCCCATTGGCACGATAGACATAAGATAAGACTTCGGCGACAGCCATCAGTGCTTCACTAGGGATAGGGCTTTCTAGCTCCATTTTAGCCAGAATTTCGGCTAAATCCGCGTCTGAGCGGACTTTTATGTCGTTTTCGTAGGCTATTTGCAGGATCTGCTCGGCAAGTTTTCCCCGTCCAGCGGCTGTAATGATGGGTAAAGCCCCATCTCCAGCCCCATCTTTGAGGGCAACGGCGGTTTGCCGATCTGGTTTTTCCTTTATATTTAAAGGCTTTAGCGCATCTTCACCTGTTTTTGCATAGCCATCGTCAAAATCATCGCTCATACGTCATATTCTGGCACACTTCGTGCAATGTATTAACTGTAATTTTAAAAAAGGTTAGAAAATATGACATTACAAAATCTTCCATTATTCCAAGCCATGGGTGCAAAGATGAACTATCTGAGCACAAGACAAGGGGTTTTGGCGCAAAATATCGCCAATTCGGACACGCCAGAATATCGTCCGCGTGACCTAACTCCTGTCGATTTTGGTGCGGTTTTGAAGGGCATTACTGGTTCTAATAAGGTGCGTGTTGAGCGCACAAGCGTAGGCCACATGATGCCAGGCGGCGAAATTGGTGATACGCGAAGCCGTAAAGCTCGTGTGACTTACGAAGTTGCCCCAGGTGACAATGCGGTGATTATTGAAGAACAAATGGTTAAGGCTACGCAAACAACGATGGATTATAACCTACTCACAAATGTGATGCGTAAGAATATTGGCTTGATGCAAACCGCATTAGGCAGACAACAATAATAAAGTAACTTAGAAAGGGAGCCTTTTCGCATTTATGCGCATGACGGCTTTAAAAAAATATGACAGATATGACCGACGCACTTGTTATTTCAACTTACGGCATGCGTGCCCAAGGCGAAAGAACGCGCGTGATATCAGAAAATATTGCAAATGCGAGTACAGGCGCACTTACACCAGAGAGTGAGCCTTACTCACGTAAAGTCATTACGTTTGAAAATGAAATGGATCGCGCGCGTGGTTTTCGTACAGTAAAGGTCGAAGATATCACCGATGATCGACGTGATGAATTTCCATTGAGGTTTATGCCAGACCATCCTGGAGCGGATGAAAATGGCTATGTGAAAATGCCAAATGTAAATATGTTGGTTGAAATGAATGATATGCGTGAAGCCCAAAGAAGTTATGAAGCGAACTTAGGGATGGTTGAACAATCACGTTCTATGATCTCCAGAACCGTAGATCTGTTAAGATAGTCTTTTTTGTGTTATAATAGAATATTAAGAGGAAAAACGAATGATTGATAAAATTGCAGATACAGCACAAGCGATTGCGGCGGCAGGTAAAGCCATCGATGCCCCCGGCTTAGATACGGATAAAGGGGGTTCTTTTGGTGATGTTTTAAGAGACAAAGCGATGCAATCTATTGATACATTGCGTGCCGGTGAAGCGGCCTCTGCCAGAGCGGTGAGCGGTGAGGCATCTTTAATTGAGGTGGTCTCTGCGGTTTCTGCGTCTGAATTAACATTGCAAACTGTTGTTGCCATTCGTGATAGAATGGTCGGTGCCTATCAAGAAATCATGCGTATGCCTGTATAAAAGTGCTTATTTCCTGCTTCTTTGCCATACCTTGCCAGTTGGCGTATTCATCGTTAAACTAAATTTATGAATCAAAATGAAATTATTGATATCGCGCGTGAAGCCATTATGTTGGCTATTCAGGTGAGTATGCCGATTATGATGGTGGGTTTGATTGTCGGTGTTGCGATTGCTTTGCTTCAGGCGTTAACGCAAGTCCAAGAAATTACCTTAGTCTTTGTCCCTAAAATTTTAGCAATCTTCTTGGCGATTTTTATGTTTTTGCCGGGGTTTGCCGCTTCAATGATTAGTTTTATGGATAAAATCGCCGACCGTATTATCGGGTTGGGTTGAAGGGGTAAAAACCCATGCAATCAATTGAAGAATTTTTAGTTTCGGGTGTTTTCGCCTTTATGTTGATTGTGACGCGCCTTGGTACGGCAATGATGATTATGCCGGGTATTGGTGATTCATTCGTACAGACAAATGTTCGCCTCTTGATGGTGGTCAGTATGTCTTTTGTTTTAACGCCAGTGATACAACAATATATGCCCGCAGAAGTGCCGAGCTTCCCTATTTTATTTTCCCTTATTGCGATGGAATTTGTGGTTGGTGTTTTTATTGGTTCTGTGGCGCGGATATTTATGATTGCGCTGGATGTTGCAGGGATGTTGATTTCGACGACATCAGGATTGGCCAATGCGCAAGTCTTTAACCCGACATTGGCAACGCAAGGTTCAATCACAGGAGCGTTTTTGTCGGTCACAGGTGTTGTGTTGTTATTTTCTACGAACCTTCACCATATGTTGATTTATGGCGTGGTTGAAAGTTATCAAACGTTTCCTCTTGGTGATGTCCCTGACACAGGTAGTATGGCGCAGTTGATTGTGAAGGCGTTTTCCGCCAGCTTTCTTGTGGGGTTTCAAATAGCCATTCCCTTCGTGATGGTGGCGATGATGTTGTATATTGGTATGGGGGTTTTATCCCGTGTTATGCCACAGGTGCAGGTCTTTATTCTCGCGCTGCCTGTTCAAATTATGCTGTCGCTTTTGACGTTATCATTGGTCATATCGGCAGCGATGTTATTTTGGATGACAAAGTTTGAAGAAGGTATGATTTTCTTTTTAAGTCAGGGTGGGTGAAAATAAAAGGTAAGAGATGAGCGATTCAGGACAAGAAGACGATTCCCAGAAAACCGAAGAACCGACCCCCAAAAAATTGGAGGATTCGCGGAAAAAAGGTCAGGTTGCCCTGAGCCGTGAGGTTAATAATTGGGTGATGCTTTTTACAGGGACGATTGTCGTTTTGGTTATTGCTCCGCCAATGTTAATTAAGATGACGGCATTTATGCGCAGCTTTATTGAGCGCGCACATTTAATGCCTGCCATGGATGGTGGGATTGGCGCGGTTTTAGGAACATCCTTTTGGGAAGTCATATCGATGTTGGTTTTGCCATTACTTATCTTATTAATAGCCGCTTTTCTTGGGCCATTCCTTCAGATTGGTCCTTTATTTGCGCCAGAAGTTATTAAACCTGACTTTAGTAAAATATCATTGGGCAAAGGCTTTAAGCGGCTGTTTTCTTTGCGTTCAGTGATGGAGTTCGTCAAAGGGATTTTGAAAATAGGAATCGTTGGCGCGATTAGCGTTATTTTGCTCTATCCGTTTTATGATTCTGTTGATCATATGATTGGTTTGCCAATGCCGATAATGATGCAGGAGATGCAATGGTTGATGGTACGACTTCTGTCTGGGATTTTGCTGGTGCTTCTTGTCGTGGCCGTCGCTGATTTGGTTTATCAACGTTACGAGCATTATAAAAAAATGCGTATGTCCAAGCAGGAATTAAAAGATGAATATAAACAAACAGAAGGTGATCCGCATGTGCGGGCAAAGTTGCGGCAGTTAAGACAAGAAAAGGCGCGTACCCGTATGATACAGGCCGTCCCTGAGGCTGATGTTATTATCACAAACCCAACACATTATTCTTTGGCGTTGAAATATGACCCAGAAGAAATGGATGCTCCCGTTCTTATTGCGAAAGGCGTTGATGATTTGGCGATGCGTATTAGGGAGGTTGCCAAAGAAACGGACATTCCTTTATATGAAAATAGACCCTTGGCTCATGTCTTATATGACACCGTTGAAGTCGATGAGGTTATTCCACCAGAACATTATCAAGCCGTGGCTGAGGTTATTTCTTATATCTTCCAATTAAAAGAAAAACTTGGTGGTTCTTAAAAACTTGGTGGTTTTTGAGCGTTTTAACTAGCGCAATTGATTTTGTTTGTGGCATCATAATCGCATCATGCCTATTGATAATCTTGAATTTATTGAACGCCAAAAAAACAAACAACAATCGAAGCAGAAGAATGTCAAAAACTCTGTGAAGAATGTCATTATGTCTGCATTCTTTATTGTCCTTTATATTTGGGCCTGTATTGGTTTGGCCATTTTATTGGATGTGAATAAAACAACTTTTGTGTTGGCGGGATTGCTGTTTGTTATTTCAGGAATTGTTGCTTTTTGGTCACAGCGATATTTCAATAAATTTAAGTCTCGCGAAAAAGAAAGATTGTTAATACGCGAAGTGTTAGCAGGTAGTCGCGGCGCACGCATGATTACCAACAGTGCTGATACAACAATTTATTATAATCAACGTTTTGAATTATTGTGCCAAAATCAAGAGTCTATAGACCTAAACGCGTTGGCTAATCTATTTATTGAAAATAATGATGCGTATCAATTATTTCAAAAGCTGGCGGATCAGGCGCGTCTTGGTATTACTGATTCAATGGAGCTTCGTGCTGGTGAGGAAGCAAAAGAACAATGGTTCTTGGTGACCGCGCAGCCTATCTCTGGTTGGGCGGGATATGTGCATTGGCGTGTGGATGATGTAACGCATCAGCGTGATATGGATCGTTCTGTTCGTGAAGAACGTGAAAAGTTGATTGATTTTACTGATAATGCCCCTGTTGGTTTTTTTAGTGTTGATGAAATGGGACGCTTTATTTTTGTTAATGCGACTTTGGCGCGATGGTTGGGTAATGATATTGATAGTCTTTTAAGTAAAGGACGGATTCATACTTATTTGAAAAACCCACCTATTGATGCCGCCCCTTACGATGTGATTGAAGGGGGTGGTGCACGCCAAGTGACGGAACTTATGATGAAAGGGCCAGGGGGGAAAACCTTTTTGGCCAGTATTAATCAAGCGGTTGTTCATGAGGATGCTTTTGATATTGAAAAGGGTGGTCGTGTTCGAACACGGGGCGTTGTCCATGATTTAACGTCTGAAAAAGAAATGTATCAAGCCTTGCAAGCATCTGAAGATCGTTTCCAACGTTTCTTTGATGAAGCACCGTTGGGAATTTTACGGGTTGGATCAAAAGGAGTTATCGAAGACTGTAACACGGCCTTTGCCAGTTTAAATGATGTTTCTATTCAGGATATAGAAGGGCAGAATTTTAAGGATTTTATTTCAGCCGATGATAAGAATAAAGTTTTAAATGCGATTGGCCTTATTGAAGAAGGCAAGCGTATGAATGCCCCGCTTGAGGTCATGTTGCTTGATCGTAATGGACAAGAAAAACCTGTGCAAATGCATGCGCGTCGTTTTAAGCAGAGTGAAAATATCGTGCTTCACTTTATTGATTTAACCGAACAAAAAGATTTAGAAGTTCAGTTTGTTCAATCGCAAAAAATGCAAGCCGTCGGACAATTGGCGGGTGGTGTGGCGCATGACTTTAATAACCTTTTGACGGCGATTATTGGCTTTTGTGATTTGCTTCTTCTTCGTCATAAGCCAGGTGATCCGTCCTTTGGCGATATCATGCAAATTAAGCAAAACTCAAACCGTGCGGCGAACTTGGTGCGTCAGCTTTTGGCCTTTTCACGTCAGCAAACTTTGCGCCCTAAAGTCCATGATGTGTCAGACATTTTGACTGAAGTATCACATCTTATGCGTCGTCTTATTGGTGCGAATATTGAGCTGGAGCTTGTTCATGGCTTTGATCTTGGCATGGTTAAGGTTGATGTTGGACAGATGGAACAGGTGCTGATTAACTTGGCGGTGAATGCGCGTGATGCCATGGATGAAAATGGCGGCGGTCATTTAACGATTACGACTGAAAATTTTAATAATGATGAAACCATGCTTTGCGGTGAAGATGAAATGCCTGTCGGAAAATGGGTGTCTATTGAGGTCGAAGATACAGGCTGTGGTATTTCAAAAGAAAACCTAACCCGTATTATTGAACCATTTTTTACCACCAAAGATGTTGGACAAGGGACGGGGCTGGGGCTGGCAACAGTTTACGGTATTATCCGCCAAACGGGTGGCTTCCTTGATATCAAGAGTGAGGTCGGACAGGGGACAAGCTTTATTATTTATCTTCCCCGTTTGGGTAAGGAAGAAGCCGCCGCTCAGGTTGAAGACCAATCCGAAAAAGTTGAAGAATCTGCGGGTGACTTAACAGGTACCGCGCGCTTATTGCTGGTTGAAGATGAAGACGCGGTGCGGACATTTGGAACGCGGGCATTGATGAATAAAGGCTACGAAGTACTGGCGGCGGAAAATGGTGAGGCCGCTCTAACCTTAATGGAAGGGCAAGAAAATAAGCATATCGATTTACTGATTACCGATGTGATGATGCCCGATATGGATGGACCGACTTTGGCACAACGTATGCGCCAGACCAGCCCCGATTTACGAATCATTTTTATTTCGGGTTATACCGAAGAAAAATTGAAAGACCATATGGGCAAAGGAATATCCTTTTTGCCAAAACCATTTACCTTGAAACAGCTTGCCACCAAGGTTAAAGAGGCGTTGGAAGCCGCTTAAAATAAAGATTTCTTTTGTTATTCACAACAATCGTTCTTTTTTTGTTCTTTTTTCTTTACAATGAGAACAAACGTGGTACATTT
>CAZYHI010000040.1:0-15019 GCA_964647515.1 uncultured Micavibrio sp.
TGCGACGACTGTTTTGTCTCGTGTAATTTTAGAAAAAGGTATTTATCCTGCGGTTGATCCGCTTGATTCAACATCACGTATTTTGGATCCACGTGTTGTTGGGGATGAGCATTATCAATGTGCCGCAGATGTTCAAAAAACATTGCAAACCTATAAAGCGTTGCAAGATATTATCGCGATTTTGGGTATGGATGAATTGTCTGAAGAAGATAAGTTGGTTGTGGCGCGTGCGCGTAAGATTCAACGTTTCCTATCTCAACCATTCCATGTTGCGGAAGTATTTACGGGTAGCCCGGGTGTGTTTGTTGATTTGGCAGATACAATTAAAGGTTTCCGTAGCATTGTTGATGGTGATTACGATCACTTACCAGAAAGCGCGTTCTACATGGTTGGTACGATTGAGGAAGTTGAAGCGAAGGCCGCCAAAATGGCAGCTGAAGCGGCGTAAATCTTCTGCTATTTCACTCTGGCGTTGTTGAGTGGCGGTTCATGTACAAATTGAACATTTCATCTTACTCGCCTAGCCAGATTAAAATATCATTTGATTCAATTTTGAATTGAGAAGGAAAGAAATGTCTAAGCCGGAACGTGATATTGAGAAAGAATATTCAACGTCTGAATTTGTTGCAAAGCTTCGCCGCTTAGCAGATGATTTAGAAAGTGGAGAAAACTTTGAAATTCAAGTCGCTGGTGAGCGTATTTATGTTCCAAACCGCGCCGTGTTTAATATTGAACATGAACGCGAAGATGGACAAGAAGAGCTAGAGTTTCAATTAAAATGGACAGTAGAGAAATAAAATGAACGATACAACAAATAACAATTTTGATTTTGAACTGGTGTCGCCAGAACGTAAACTTATGTCTGAAAAGGCATGGCAAGTGACGATTCCTGGCTATGAAGGGGATTTTGGGGTGCGTGCAGGGCACAGCTCTGTCGTGTCCAACATTCGCCCTGGTATTGTTGAGATTGTTAAAGAGCAAGGTAGCGAGCCAACAAAAATATTTATTGCTGGTGGTTTTGCCGATGTGACGGCAACAAACTGTACCGTTCTGGCTGAAGAAGCAATGATGCTGTCTGACCTAGACCAAAGCGCGATTGAAGAGGAAGTGTCGAGCCTTGAAAGCAAACTTTCTAATGCCAAAGATGATGTGGAAATTATTCGTTACACAAAACAACTTGCACTCGCCAAAGCCAAGTTCACGGCGGTGACGGGTACTTTGGCGGCCTAACAGAAAGGCTATATTGTGACAATTACGCTTTATAAGTTCGGCCCACAATGGGGAATTGCCGACCCCAGTCCTTACTGCGTTAAGCTTGAGAGTTATTTACGCTTTGCAGGTATTGAATATACCGCACCTGATTTTAATTTATCTTTTTTTAAAATGGCACCAAAAGGTAAGTTTCCTTTTATAAAAAATGAAGACGGAAACATCATTGGCGATTCAAATCTTATTATTGATGACCTCATTCACAATGGAGCAAAAAATCCAGATGCGGTTTTAAGCGTGGAAGAAAAAGCAATTTCAAAATCTTTTCATCGCCTGTTGGATGAAAATTTTTACTGGGCATTATTGTATTCACGTTGGATAGATGAACCTGGTTGGACAATCGTAAGTGATATGTTCTTTGGTGATGTGCCAAAACTTATGCGCCCGCTTATTGAGAAAAAGCAACAAAAGAAAATTCTAAGCTATCTTTATGGACAAGGCATAGGGCGACATTCTCACGATGAAATTATGATGATTGCGCGCCAAGATATTCAAGCTTTGTCAGATTATTTGGGTGATAAAAATTATTTTTTCGGTAAAGCCCAGCTTACTTTTATCGATTTATGTCTGCATTCTTACATTATTAATATGGTGGAAGCCCCGATTGAAAATGATTTGAAAAAAATTATCATGGAAAAAGATAATCTGATTTCTCATGCGCGTCGCATTCAAAGTGAAATATATGACGTCGTCGAACAGCAAAAAGCCGCGGCTTAATTGGAACTGATAAGTGAAATATTTTCTCCTGTTCAACTTCTTGCATGGTTAGGGGGTGCATTATATTTCATTTCTTATCTTAAACAGTCGGGCGATAAAACTATATATTATTGGATTCCTGCCGATATATTATTTGCCCTTCATTTTTATTTTATGGGCGCCCCATTTTTTCTCATTATTGCTTTCGGTAGTATTGTTCGCAGTTTGGTTGCTTTGCGTTGTAGCCGTAAAATTTTGTTGATTTACCTTTTATTCTTTGTTTGTTTTATTTGCGCGTCATTTTTAATCTTGCCAACAGGTACAAAAGAAATTTTTGCTTTGATTGGTACAACTTTTTTTACTGTTTCTGTTTGGATGAAAGAAAGATTTATTGTTCATCGCTTACTTGCTTTTGTACACCAATTAAATTGGATTGTTGCTCATGGTCTGTTGGGATCATATGGTGGATTAATGCTAATGGCTGTTTTGTTTATATCCAATCTCATCGGGACAGGGCGGTATTTATTCAATCAGCGGTACAAGGCATAACTCTTCTTGCTTCCCTGCGCTCTTTCAAAGAGCAAAAAAAACAAAATCTTGCCCCTGATGCGTTGAGCGTTTAATATCCATTTATGGCGAATACTTTATTAAAAACAGACGATGCGAGTGTATTTATTACAAAAGCGCTGAATGATTTCCTGCGTGATAAGAATTTAGCACTTACACCACAGCAATATAATAAGTTAAAAAAACTTTTGATGGTGCGCTTGTTGGATGAAGAAATGAGCTATGAAAATGCGTATGGTCATCTGAGCGATATTAAAGAATACCGTAAAGAATACGAAATTGATGCCAATGCCCCCGATGAAGCCGAAGAAGAAATGATCCGTATTATTGGTGCGGCCGATGTACAGGAAAAGAAAGTCATTGTTGAAAGCACGCGTTACAAAAAACGTTTTGTTGCCATAGTTTGTTTATTAGCATTTTTGTGTGTGGGATTTATTGCGGTTCAAAGTATTGCGTATTTTAAAAATAAAAATGCAACAATGACGGCGATTATCACGACAGCGGAGGAGAGTGTTTTAAAATCCCTTGTTCAAGACGTTGTCGAGATAGAAAAAACGCGAGGCAATGACATCACACATAATGCGATCTATAATGATATTAAAAAATTAGAAGCGGTGCAAAATCGTGGCACTGCGACCAGTTATAAAAAATTCAATCGTGCGCAATATGACGCCGCTGTTGCATATTTAAATAAGAAAATTCAACAATAGAAAAATAGCGTGACCTTTATTCCCCTTATGCTAAAACCTTTCCCATGACTGATAAAAAACTTATATTGGCGGTGCCGAAAGGGCGAATATTGGAGGAGTTGTTACCACTGCTCCGAAAATGCGGTATTGAGCCAGAAGCGGCCTTCAGCGACCCAAAATCACGTGCGCTTAAATTCACGACCAACCATGATAATTTGGATATTATCCGTGTACGGGCGTTTGATGTCGCGACATTTACCGCTTTTGGCGCGGCGCATTTGGGCGTTGTCGGATCAGACGTGATTGAAGAATTTGATTATTCTGAACTTTATGCCCCTGTTGATTTAAAAATTGGCGGTTGTCGTTTATCAGTGGCGGTGCCAAATGAACTGGTTTCAAGCGTTAACCATAAAAATTTAAGCCATGTGAAAGTCGTGACGAAGTACCCGAATTTAACGCGCCAATATTTTGCGGCGCGGAATATTCAGGCCGAATGCGTGAAGCTGAATGGGGCGATGGAGATTGCCCCGACATTGGGGCTGGCCGATCATATTGTTGATTTGGTCTCAACAGGGTCGACGTTAAAAGCCAATGGCTTAAGCGAGGTTGAGGAGATATTATCCATTTCATCCCATTTGGTGGTGAACCGCACGGCGTTAAAAACGATGCCGCGTGAGATGCAAGAATGGATTACGTTATTTCGCGCCGCTGTGGGATAGCTTTTAAAAGCAAGTTGCCTTTTGGCGTGTAAAGGCTTATAAACCAATAAGAATTTGAATAATTATAGTAAAGTACAAAATGGCTAAAGAAG
This sequence comes from uncultured Micavibrio sp., assembly GCA_964647515.1. Classification (GTDB taxonomy): domain Bacteria; phylum Pseudomonadota; class Alphaproteobacteria; order Micavibrionales; family Micavibrionaceae. Next base: position 4,033 of record CAZYHI010000040.1, read on the forward strand.
ATCTACTGGAATTTAAAGGTGTTGTCACCGAAATTTTACCCAACGCCATGTTTCGTGTGAAATTAGAAAATGATCATGAAATATTGGCACATGCCGCGGGTAAAATGCGTAAACACCGTATTCGGGTGCTTCAAGGGGATACGGTTTTGGTTGAGATGACGCCTTATGACCTGACCAAAGGTCGTATTACTTTCCGCGAGAAATAAACGCGCGAAAAAAGCTAAAAACTATTTCATTAAATTTAAGAACCAAGGAATGGTGGTGACACTTGTTTCTGTATCATTGATGTCAACGGTGAGGCGACCACCTGATGAACCGCGTGTGGTTTCTGAAAAACGCACTGCTAAAGAATCTGTTCTGCCGTGTACGGCAAAGAAAAAACTATCAATTATATTTCGTAAAATCATTCTATGGTTGCATTTCTTGGTTGTTTAAAACGATAGGAATATGAAGGTGTTCGTTTCAAAAATCAAGAAGGTAACAGGCGTATTTTTTATTTTTTTGTGAATTGAAAGCCTGCTTTATAGAGGCGCCGCATCTTGCGTTCTAAATTCACGGCAGCGTTTCCAATACCTGCTTTAGCCCAAGGTAATTGACCTTCCTTGCCAGACTTACCAACTTTATCCATATAATAAATCAAGCCTGCCGCTGCGATATTAAATATCGGTTTAATCGTATCGATCAACTGGTAACTATCTAACGACTTTATCGTTATATCTGATGGTTGGTAATCAGGTTGTACCGCAAGTTCATCCTCTTCGTACAAATCATCGTTCAAGGGAAGAGGTAAAAAACTATGGCTTAAATTTTCAGTTGTTGTTAACTGTTCTGTCATCTCATCTTTCTAAAGAGCAAAGCTTTAATATTGCTTTAATTTAATCTATCATGAGTTATGATTGCAAATTGCACGCCAACATTACTACTTGCTTCGGCATCGTCAAGACGCCTTAATTTATTACGTCAAATAAATATTGAACCAAATGAGGTTTTTGCGCCTGATATTGATGAAACACCGCTTAAAAGTGAAAAGCCGAAGGCTCTTGCTGAGCGTTTGTCTCAAGGAAAAGCGCAAGCCGCGCAAGAGGAATTTTCTGCTTTTTATATCTTGGCGGCGGATACTGTTGTCGCCTGTGGACAAAATATCCTTGATAAGGCAGAAAATGCCGCACAAGCGGAAAAATATATCACTCAGCTATCAGGGCGGCGTCATCGCGTTTATGGTGGTATCGCGCTTATCACGCCTGAAGGGCGTTTGTTTCAGCGCATGTGTGAGACTCAAGTGCAGTTTAAACTGCTCAGCAAACAAGAGATTCAAAGCTATATTGATGGAGGCGAATGGGAAGGCAAGGCGGGGGGCTATGCCATTCAAGGGTTTGCAGGTAGTTTTGTTAAACGTCTTTCAGGATCATACAGCAATGTTGTGGGTTTATCGCTTTATGATACAATGAAAATACTTCAAAGCGGTGGGTTCCCCGATCCTTAAAAACCGACCATCATAAATAGGATATCATTTGGATATATTAGTCGATGAAATGGAAGGCAGCCTGTGGGTTGTGACAACCAAAGCCAACAAGTTGGATGGTTTGGAAATTGACCCCGTTGATGAGGCTGTGCGTTGGGGGTCAATCTATTGGGCGAAGGTGACCAAAATTGATAAGGCGTTGGACGCGGCTTTTGTTGATTTGGATGGTGAGAATACGGGCCTGCTTCATAATAGAGATTTGTGCTTGTTTGATAGAAATGGCCTGTTGCGAAAAGACAGCGATCTCGCCATTGGCAAGCGGATACAGCCCGGGGATTTTTTGGTGGTGCAAGCCAAAAATGGTTATCTGCCAAAACTTGATACCATGGATGTGACGATTGAAGATAAATCACCACGGGTCAGCATGAACATCACCTTACCGGGGCGGCATTTGATTTTCTCACCGATGATGGATGGCAACCGTATTTCAAAACGTATCCATGATAAAAAACGCCGTAAGCAACTCACCAAGATGCTGAACAATGTTGAAAATATCCAAGGGTGTATTTTGCGCGCCTCTGCCGCCGATACGCAAACTGATATTCTTATTCGCGAAGGAAAAATCCTCAAAGAAATTTGGGAACGCTTGCAAGAATTTCTGACAGGGTCCGAAGCTTCTTTAATCATGGAAGGGCCCGACGCGGTTCAACGTACCTTAAGTGACAATGCCAGTAAGGTTATTGATAACATCGAAGTTGTGACGATGGAGCGTTATGAAGAGGTCGAAGAATGGTGTGAAATTTATGGACCTGATCTGGTGACGAAGGTTCATCCGACGGAGCTGCCCAATCAAGAACTTGATCTTGGCTTGTTTGATTATCGTGATGTGCTCGACCAGATTGAAGATTTATTCCAAACTTATATTTTGATAAGAAACGGCGGTAATATTATCATCCAAGAAACCGCGGCCTTATGTGCCATTGATATTAATCGCGGTGGTGATACGCGTTCAAACTTGGCGATTAATTTGGAGGCTTTGGACGAGATTGGCCGTCAAATTCGTTTGCGTAATATGGGCGGAATTATTATTGTTGATTTGCTCAAAATGAAGACGAAGAAGGAAAAAACCAAGGTTCTTGAGGTGCTGGCGGAGATTGTGAATCATGATCCTTGTACTGTACAAATCCATGGATTAACCAATTTAGGACTTGTGGAAATTACACGTCACCGCCGTACACCTGCGCTTCAAGACAGGCTGGATATTGTTTTGGAGTAAAGGGTTGTAAAATAGGGGCTTTTTCGCTTTTTTAAGGCTGGACAGTTTTACGATATTATTTTATAACCCTATTCGATCATCGCTTTTCGCGCTGATAGATACCACATTGTTGCCCGGGTAGCTCAGTGGTAGAGCAGGGGACTGAAAATCCCCGTGTCGAAAGTTCAATTCTCTCCCCGGGCACCATTTATCTAATAAAAAAAATCATGAAAATTTTATTACTTATTTTATCTTTAAGTTTATTCGGATGTTTGTCTGATGCTGATAAGCAGTTTTTTTATGTTTCTTATGTCATTGATGGTGATACGTTTATTGCCGATGATCGGCGGATCAGAATATGGGGCATTGATACGCCAGAAAAGGACGAGCCATATTATCAAACGGCAAGGCTAACCCTTGAAAGCCTTGTTGAGGACGTTGAGTTGGAATGTAATTTCGTTGAAACGGGAAAATATAAACGCGATGTGATGCGTTGTTATGCGGATGGAGTTGATATCGCCGCGATCATGATTAAAAAAGGCATGGCTAAGAATGCCGAACGCGCTTTGGGCGCTTATTATGAACGTGAAGAGATTGATGCACAAAAAAATAAGCGCGGTATTTGGTCTGAATAATTATATTTTGATATCACTACCTATTCATTCTATTAAAAGCAGAGAGTAGCGCTTTGATAGAGGCGCGGGTGATGTTTGAATCAATGCCTGCCCCATAGAACTCTTGTCCGTTATCATTAATCAAAGATACATAAGCGGCGGCTTCGGCCCCACTTCCTTTAGATAGAGTGTGTTCTTCATAATTGCTAAGTTTGAACTTCGTTGATGTTGTTTGATGTAAGCCTGCGGAAAAGGCATTAATAGGCCCATTTCCTTCCGATGTAAATTCAATAATGTCGTCGCCTTGTTTTTCAAGGGTGACGTTACAGCTGACTTTATCATCCGTGCCCATGAGATTTTCGTAAGTAAATTTGGATAGTTGATAACCATTTGTTTGTTCTAAATATTCGCCAGAAAAAGCATCCCAAATTTGCTGTGCCAAAATTTCTTGTGCGGTTTTATCGGCAATTTTTTGAATGACACGTGAAAATTCAATCTGCATCGCTTTGGGAAGTTTAAAGCCATATTCTTGTTCCAATATATACGCAATTCCGCTTTTTCCAGATTGGCTGTTGATACGAATTGTTGTCTCGTATGTTCGGCCAATATCATTGGGGTCGAGCGGTAAATAAGGCACATCCCAATGATTGCGCGCTTGGGCTTTATGGGCATCAAGACCTTTTTTAATGGCATCTTGGTGTGAACCAGAAAGGGCAGTGAAAACCAGTTCACCTGCATAAGGGTGGCGCACATGGGTTTCAATTTGGTTGCATTCTTCAACGATTTGCACAATCTCAGGCAGGTTATTGAGCTTTAATTTTGGATCAATCCCTTGGGTAAAAAGATTCAGCGCGAGTGTGATAAGGTCGGCGTTTCCTGTGCGCTCCCCATTACCAAGCAATGTTCCTTCAACGCGGTCTGCGCCTGCCATCACGGCCAGCTCTGACGAAGCCTCAGCGCCACCACGGTCATTATGGGTGTGAACACTTAACGTTACACTGTCGCGGCGTGCCAAGTTACGGCTCATCCATTCAATTTGGTCGGCATAAACATTAGGGGCGGAAACCTCAACTGTAGACGGAAGATTGATAATGATTTTGTTTTTAGGTGTCGGTTGCCATTCTTCAATCACCGCATTGCAGATATCAAGCGCGACCTCTAACTCTGTACCCGTAAAGCTTTCAGGGGAGTATTCTAACACCCACTCAGTTTCTGGGTTTTTGGCAGCGTGTTCTTTAACTAGCTTAACGCCATCAACGGCGATTTTTTTAATGCCTTCAGGATCCATTTTAAAGACATCGCGGCGTTGCGCCACAGAGGTTGAATTATAAATATGGATGATGGCGCGCTTTGCCCCTTTCATGGATTCAAACGTGCGTTCAATTAAATGGGGGCGCGCTTGGGTGAGGACTTGCGGCGTGACATCATCGGGGATAAGATTTTTTTCAATGATATGACGGGCAAAATCAAATTCAATTTCGGAGGCGGACGGAAAGCCAATCTCAATTTCTTTAAAGCCCATATCAACCAGCAGATTATACATTTTTACCTTACGGGCGTGATCCATCGGGTTAATCAGCGCTTGATTACCATCACGTAAATCGACCGCACACCAGATAGGGGCGGTATCAAGGGTCACATCGGGCCATGTGCGGGCGCTGATATCAACGGGGGTCGCAGAGGTGTATTTTGTATAATGACTATCCGACATTTTTTACCTTATATATTGAACTTTTTACGGCTTTGTTGTTTATAGAGCATATTATTAATACATAAGTTAAAGCCTTTCAATATGAAACAATTCAGTGACTTAACGAAATATGGTCTTGTGCCTTACGTGGCGACCAGCCAGAATTTTTTACCCAGCCTAGATATGGCGGCTTTAGGGGATAACGTGGTTGTGAAGTTGATGGAAGATCCCAAAAACCATGATTTTCATGAGGCGTATTTATTGTCCAATGCCTTGTCGTTTAAGAGCGATCTTAAAATGCCGCATTGGGTCTATCTTGATTGTGTTTTGATGCAAACAGCCGTTGTCGGTTTTGCCATGGCAGTTGCAGATGTGCCAGAGCGTTTATTAGAGTTTTATAAAGACGATCCAAATGTGAACCTTGATAATGTTGATTATATCCCCATCAGTGGACAGATTGCGGCGATGGGTATTGATGGGCAGAGCTTAACGGGATTTTCTTTGTTTTCCTTGCGTCAATATTTACCGAACCGTGATATTCCTTCCTTAGGCGGCGTAACGAAATATGCGGCGTTGGCGGTGTATAAAGCGCAGGCAAAAGAAAAATATGTTGGGATTTCTCAATATGATAATAAGGCTTTACTGATCCATGCGGCCTTTACGGATAAAATGTATATTGATACGCCGATTGCGGCGATGCATCCGCGTAAAGATATGAGCTTCGTTTACAGCATGAAGATTGGTTTAGAGACCTATGGTGTGGAAAAAAAAATTATCGAGCCTGATTTCTTGCTAAAAGCGGACGATAAAGATAAAAAATTGGAAATGCAGGAACGCATAAGCGCAGGAGAGAAATTCTATATTGCCCATCCTGTTCATATTAAAAAAGATGATGGGTTGTATTTACCTATTTGTATTGAAGGATAGAAAATGAGTGATAATAAAAAACATGACAGTGGTGTTGTTGCCTTTTCTGGTGGGTTAGATACATCGATGCTAGTGCCTTATGTGCGTGAGCATTATGGCCTGACCAATGTTGTGACATGCGTTGTTGATACAGGCGCGATGACTGACGACATTAAAGATGAAGTGAGAAAACGCGCCGATGAAGTCGGTTCTGACGAGCATGTTTGTATTGATGCGGCGCAAGATTATTATGATGAGATTATAAAATACTCTATTTTTGGACATGTCAGTCGTGACGGTTATCCTTTAAGTGTAGGGTCGGAGCGTCTTATCCAAGCGCGTGAGATTATTAAGTTCGCTAAAGAGCGTGGCATTGATTTGGTTGCCAATGGTTGTACAGGGGCGGGGAATGACCAATATAGATTTGATTTGGTTGCCCAAGTTTTAGGCGGCGGCATTGATACGATTACGCCTGTGCGTGAGCATGGTATTAAACGTGAATTTTCTGTTCAATATTTGCAAGATCGCGGTATTAGTGTCTCTGACAAAGCAAAATATTCTTATAATGCAGGGCTTTGGGGTGTGTCTATTGGCGGTGATGAAACACATACCGCGCAAGGCTTAATCCCTGAGCAGGCTTGGTATTCTCAGCCCGATACGGCGCGTCAAGGTGAAGTCGTTGAGATTACTTTTGAAAAAGGTGAGCCCGTTGCTCTTAAAACAAACGACGGCAATGTCACTGGTGCGCTGGATGTTATTCGTAAATTGGGTGAAATCGGCAATGCCTATGGCATTGGTCGTCATTATCATGTTGGGACATCTATCCCAGGGAAGAAGGGGCGGATTGCTTATGAATCCCCTGCGGCAGATATTTTATATGAAGCGCATCGCACGATTGAAAAACATGTGATGACGCAAACGCAAATCTCTTTTAAGAAAAATGTAGCCGATGAATTTGGTCGTCTTATCCATGAGGCTTATTTCTTTGATCCGTTATTGGATGATTTAAAGGCGTATTTAGCCGCCTCGCAAAACCGCGTGAGTGCTGTGACGAGTGTTCACTTAAAGCCGAGCGTTATTGAAGCGATTACCGTTGATACACCATATGATTTATTGGCGGGTAGTGGCTCTGTCTATGGTGAATTTTCTGATGCTTATGATGCACGTGATGCTGAGGGTAGTGCAAAAATACATGGTTATGAACAAGCAATTTACCAAAGTCTGAATTCAAAATAATGGTTGAGCCACTTGTCATTACTATGGGAGAACCTGCTGGAATAGGCGGAGAGCTGACCTTAAAAGCATGGCAAGCGCGTGACGCGCAAAGTTTACCACCATTTTTTGCGATTGATAATGTGAGGCGTTTAAACGCGCTTGGTTCTGACGTACCGATTGAGGCTATTGATAATCCCGTGCAAGCCATGGATGTCTTTGATAAAGCTTTACCTGTTTTAAACATTGATTTACCCGAAGTGCCTGTCTTGGGAACATTAAATCCCGCCAATGGACAAGCGGTGCTTACCAGCATTGAAATGGCGGTTAATTTTTGTTTGAAAGGGCAAACGGCAGGTGTGGTGACCAACCCCATTCATAAAGCGGCACTCTATGATATTGGCTTTAACCACCCGGGGCATACGGAATTTGTCGCGGATTTATGTGGTAAAGGTGAAACACCGATTATGATGTTGGCCGCCAAAGAATTACGTGTTGTGCCGTTGACGGTTCATATTCCGTTGAAAGATGTACCGAACGCTGTGACGAAAGAGCTTATCATTGAAAAAATACAAATCATGGATAAGGCGTTGCGAGATGATTTCAAAATTACGCATCCCCGTATCGCCGTGGCGGGATTAAACCCCCATGCGGGCGAAGATGGTAAGATTGGTTTGGAAGATCAAGAGGTTGTTGCCCCTGCGCTGGCAGAATTAAAAGCACAAGGCATTGAAGTGAGTGGCCCGCACCCTGCCGATACGTTGTTTCACGAAGAAGCCCGTGTTCATTATGATATCGCGCTGGGGATGTATCATGATCAGGCACTTATCCCGCTTAAAACGCTCGATTTTCATGGTGGTGTCAATGTGACCTTGGGATTGTCAGTGGTGCGTACATCACCCGATCACGGCACCGCGTTGGACATAGCGGGGCAGGGCATCGCCCGTGCCGATAGCTTGATAAACGCGATTAAAATGGCGGTAGAGATAGCACAAAATAGGGCTTGAATTTTTAAGTCATATGTGAGAAAACTCATTATCCCCTACAGTTTAGGAACTCGCAAACGGTCTTAAGACCTTACGAACCTATGGTCGAAAAGGGAAATAATGATAGTGAAAACAAGGATTTAAGCCATGGCGAAAACAAGCCCTATTCAGTTTATTAACGAAGTTAAAGCCGAAGTGAAAAAAGTCACTTGGCCATCTCGTAAAGAAACAACCGTCAGCACCATTGCTGTGTTTATCATGGTGGCGTTGGCATCGACATTTTTATTCTTTGCCGATCAAATTTTGGCATGGATGATTAATTTAATTTTAGGATAATAGAGAAAAGAAGGAACAAAGATCATGGCAATGCGCTGGTACGTTTTACATGTTTATTCAGGTTTTGAAAATAAAGTAGCCGAGGCTATTAATGAAAAGGCTCGCAAATTAAAGCTGAGTGAGCGTGTGGGTGAGATTATGGTCCCGACCGAGGAGGTCGTGGAAGTCAAGCGTGGGCAACGCGTTCAGGCAGAGCGTAAGTTCTTCCCTGGTTATGTTTTGGCGAAGTTGGATTTAAGTGATGAAGTTTGGCATATGGTGAAAGATACGCCAAAAGTAACAGGATTTTTGGGAGCGAGTAATAAACCATCACCAATTACACAACGTGAAGCCGAAGCGTTGATGAAGCAAATTCAAGAAGGTGTGGACAGCCCGCGCCCATCTGTGACATTTGATATTGGTGAAGAAGTGAAGGTTGTTGACGGTCCGTTCGCTTCATTCAACGGTATGGTTGAAGAAGTTGATGAAGAAAAAGGCAAGCTGAAGGTCTCTGTTTCTATCTTTGGTCGTGCGACGCCCGTTGAGCTGGATTACGGACAGGTTGAAAAACAGTAGTTTTCATATTAATTGACTGTTTTGTAAGGATGTTTTATAGGTTTAGTTATGGTTGATACGAATGATGCCCCTCCCCCAATTGACACAGATGTTGATATAGCTGAGCAGGTTGAAGCCTGTTTTGTTGATGGGCAAAGTTCTATGGAGGATTGGGGAAATGCTCATCCTTTAATGGGGGGACGGTCTGCGACTGGACGTAATGATTTACCGCAAGACAAAAATATTTTAAAATAGATTTTTTCATATAAACACTTTCTCATTTGCACTATCGCCAGAGTCTTTTGATTGGTGTATAATTTGATTCACGAAATATAAATGCCGTTCTGGCATATGATTTTTATCAATTTTGAAGGATCAATAAAATGAGGAAATTATTAATGGGATTTGTCGCCGCCCTTTCAATGGTGACATTGCAAACAGCGCAAGCACAAGAAACAGGCAGCAGCAATTTTTACGCTGGGCTTTATGGCGGTTATGGTGCCACCGATGCTGAAAATAGCAATGGCGCAGACCCTGAGCCATCGGGTATTGAGTACGGTATTTACGGCGGTTATAAAATTGATTCTATTATGCAAGATTGGGATCTGGCCTTAACAGGTGCGCTGGAGGTCTATTACGGTGGATCGAATGCCGATGAGACGACAGGCGGTGTTCGCCTTGAAAAAGGGCGCGAATATGGTATCCGATTTCTTCCAGGCATTGCGTTTCTTGATGATAGGCTTTGGGACCTAAGCCCTTATGGTATTTTGGGATATCGCGTGGCTGAATATGAGGCCAGCGTTGCGGGACTGACATCTGATGAAGATTACCATGGGTTTGAGCTGGGTATTGGGACTGAGTTTTTGACCGTTGAGGACTTATCTTTCCGTGTTGATTATACGCATGTTTTCTACGCCGAAGATAATGGTATAGACCCTAGTGAAGATAACTTACGTTTTGGCGTGACCTATAACTTTTAAGGTTAAGACTCACATTTAGAGTTTAAAAAAAGCGCATCTTTTTAAGGTTTGCGCTTTTTTCTTGCATAATTCATGTAAATCACTATAAATCGCCCTTACTAAGGTTGTGGAAGGTGAATCCCTTACGAAGTCCATGGGATATATCCGTACCACGATGCCTTTAATAAATTGTTATTATGAGGAATAAAAAATGGCAGCAAAAGCACAAGAAGAACCGGTTGGCTATATCAACCTGATCATCCCCGCAGGGATGGCAAACCCAGCACCGCCCGTTGGACCTGCATTGGGTCAGCATGGTGTAAACATTAAAGCTTTTACAGATGACTTTAATGGTAAAACCGCAGAGATGAAAAAAGGTATTCCGATACCTGTAAAAATCTCTGTTTATAAGGATAAATCATACAGCTTCGTGATGAAGCAACCACCAAACAGCTACTTCATATTAGAAGCATTGAAGCTGAAATCTGGTGCGAATAGCCCAGGCCATGAAGTGGCAGGTCAAATTCGTAAATCACAAGTGAAGAAAATCGCTGAAGAAAAAATGGCTGACTTAAATGCCGTTGATATCGAAGGTGCAATGAAAATCATTGAAGGCTCCGCCCGTTCAATGGGTATCGAAGTGGTGGAAGGATAAGATCATGACAAAAACAAGTAAAAAAATGACTGCAGCCAATGCAAAATTTGATCGTGAAACACTTTATTCTGTTCCAGATGCCGTGAAGATGATTAAAGAAAGTGCGTCTGCACGTAAATTTGATGAAACCATTGATATGGCGCTGAATTTGGGAATTGATCCAAAACATGCTGACCAACAGGTTCGTGGTATGGTATCCTTGCCAAATGGTACAGGGGCGACGGTTCGTGTTGCGGTATTTGCGCGTGATGCGAAAGCGGATGAAGCCAAAGCGGCGGGTGCGGATATTGTCGGTGCTGAAGACTTGATGGAAAAAATCAAGGGTGGCGAGATGGATTTTGACCGTTGTATCGCAACACCAGACATGATGCCAATCGT
>CAZYHI010000041.1:0-14995 GCA_964647515.1 uncultured Micavibrio sp.
AATTCGTGCCAACCAAGAAATTCAAGACCTTATCCAAGCGACAGGTTGTGGCATTGGCAAAGATTTTGACGTTTCAAAGCTTCGTTACGAACGCATTATCATTATGACCGATGCGGATGTTGATGGCGCACATATTGCTTCCTTGCTCATCACGTTTTTCTATTCGCAAATGCGCGGCCTTATTGAGAATGGTCATCTTTATTTAGCGCAACCACCTTTATACAGGCTGGTCAGTGGTAACTTAAGCGAATACGCCCAAGATGATGAACATAAAGACAAGCTGATGGAAACCGTCTTTAAAGGTAAAAAGAAAGTCGAAGTCAGCCGCTTTAAAGGGTTGGGTGAAATGCCCGCCGCGCAATTAAAAGAGACAACAATGAATCCAAAATCGCGTGTCTTGTTGCGTGTTACCCTGCCCGATGCACGCAATATCGCCGATGATATTGTTGGTGAAGATGAAATGGGACCTTCATTGGCCGATGTCGATAAACTTGTTGAACAGCTGATGGGTAAAAACGCCGAAAGCCGTTTTAACTTCATCCAAGACAATGCCGAGTTTGTTGAAGATTTGGATATTTAACCCCCGTTAATTGGTCGCACGTGAAAAAATTCTTTCTTTATATTGTTATATTCATTGCCGTTATTTTTGCGGCGACACAATTTGTTGCCCTCCCCAAAGCACAAAAAAATATAGTAAAATATTTAACCGCCGCTGGTTTTAAATCTGTCACACTTAACAATGCAAAAATTTCACTCAATGGCTTAACCATAGGTAATGCCATGTTGGATAAAGATGGGTTTAACAAGGCAAAAAACATAACTGTCTCATTGTTGTGGCCAGAATATTTATTCACCGCCAATATCAAATCTATCGACATAGAAGCCCTACAAATATCCAGCGTGACCAATACGCCCAATGATTTTTTAAAATATAAAAACTACATTAAAATCAACAAGCTCAGTGACTTTCCGATAGAAACATTAAACATCGAAGAAATCACTTGGGATATCGCCACAAAAAACACAGCCCTGCGCATCAATGGTGACTTACACTTAAACACACAAGATGACATCAAAAAAATAGACGCCAACCTCAACGCCCGCCAACATGACCTCAGCTTTAACAGCCAATGGTCAGGAACGATAAATAGTGACAAGAAAATGAATATCGAAGGGCTTTATGACAGTCTTAACATCAAAACAAATTTTTTAAACGTCAATCGTGGGACAGGCTGGGTTAGTTTTGAACAAAAAGACGAAACACCTAAAATCTCGGCGCAAATGGATGCGGGTAGCGGACATCTATTGAAAGTTCCTGTCAAAAACATAAGCTTATTATTAGATCAAAATGGAGATAGCTACCCTGTTATACTTCGCGCGCAGTCATCAAGTTTAGAAAATCACAATCTTTATGGTGACTTTTCATTTTCTAAAACACCAAAAAAACAAGCTTTTGAGATATTGTTAAAACTCGACAACCCGAATAAATTCGTCAGCACATTACGCCAACAAAACATCTTAAACGACAAGACTAACAACAAAGTTATTCCGAACACAAAGACAGATATCTACCTGACATACGTACCCGAAAATCGTTTCATTGATGGGCCACTTCCGTTTAATTTAACAACCAAAAATAATGAAGATAGAACCGTATCGAATGGTACATTTTTAATATACCCTAACAGTCTTGACTTGCGCGGCACTATACAAGGAGAGCCACAAATAATATCTCTCATCGAAACATTATTTACCATTGATCCCGATAATGTTTCAGATGGAAACTTACGCCTTGATGAAAACATTAAAAGCCTTTTGAAGTGATATTTGTATATCAATCACGGGTAAGAACAAGAATCGTAAAAGACTTTTGCAAATGACCGTGGGCCTTTTTCAATCGTAAAGCGGTACTCACGATTACCAACGACAGTTGAATAACGCAAAGGTAAAATCCCTTTTTTAACCTCACGCTTTCCCTCACTCATAAAGAAAACTTCAACTGTTTTTAACGGATCAAACCATGCTTCGGGTAAACCTTTCGCATTACGCGCCGATTGCCCATTCCCACCAACTTTAACATTGCCATCGGCAACATTGGCCAAGCTTTCTGGACCAGAATAAGCAGGTGTTTTAATAACAAATCTTTTGCTTTTGGCTTCCGTACATCCAGAAGGTGGACGCGCCGAGCGAATAACAAAAGATAATCTTTCAGGGTCCATCCCCTGCTTTAATTGTTCACGCACCAAAGTAACCAAATCCTGCATAGGGCCAGCGGGTAGAATACTATCAACCTCTTCTTGCAATTGCGTATAACGCTTATTCGCCGTTTGTGCCGTTGCACCCAATTCCGCCACTTGCGTTTGCAGATCATCGCGCTCTTGGCGTAACGTTTTCACTTCATCTTTCAGGGTAATTAAATGCTCTGCCCCAAATTGCTTACCCAACCAAAAACCAATCAAAACCGAAATCAAAATCACGGCGATAACACCCAACGCACTCGCCATGCGTTGTGCATTGCGTTCTTTATAACGTGTATGGGGGTTATACTGCCTTAAGGACATTCTTCTCTTTTAAACTCTACAATCCATAATAAAACTTAGCGATACAAATATACGCAATCCAAATGACCAAAACAAGGGGAATACCTGCATTCATAAAGTCGCGGAAACGGTAATGTCCTGGCCCCATAACAAGCAAATTCGTTTGATAACCAATAGGTGAGGCAAAAGAACAATTAGCCGCAAAGATAACCAGTACCGCAAAAATAATCGGGTCAACACCCATATTGATGGCCATGCTCATACCGATAGGCGTAAACAAAATCGCACAAGCATTATTCGATAAAATATTGGTACAAAAAGCCACAATAATAAAAAGTAACGCCGCCATATAAAGTGGATCATCAGCAAAAGGTGCTTTTAACATCTGGTCAGCAATAAACTGCGTTCCGCCTGTCGCCTGCATCGCCGTCCCTAAGGCGAGCATCGCCCCAACAAGAAACAGAATCTTCCTATCAATTGCGCGGGTCGCCTGACGGATATTGAGACAGCCCGTGGCAATCAAAAGAACCGCGCCCGTAATGGCCGCGACAGCAATAGATAAAATGCCCAAAGAGGCCAATAGAATTGTCACAATAAAAATAAGTGCCGCAACAGGAGCTTTCTTAGGGATCGGCAGCTCTGTCTTTGACCCCGATAAGACAGTCACATCGGTTTGATCTTGCCCGCGCATGTCATCCACCGCGCCTTGCGCACCGGCGATCAAAAGAACGTCCCCTGGCTCCAAACGAATACGCCCCATAGAACGGCGGACAACACGCGCACGGCGCTGAATACCCAGCACAACGATATTAAATTGACGTTGAAAATCAACTTGGTCAATCGTCATATCAACAAAGCGCGAAGCAGGTGGAATCATTAACTCCGCCAAAATACGTGTTTCAGCCACCGTGTCTTCTAAATCTTGAGATGCCTCTTTTTCTTCATCACCGTCATCACCATCATCCATAATTTTGGCTTCTTCGTCAGATAACAAGAACCCAGGAAATTTTGATAGCAATCCTGCCAACGAATTACGCGTTGCGGCCACAATCATAATATCACCTTGTTCAATTTGATACCCTTCAAAAGGCGGTAAAATCAAATGACCACGGCGTTGAATAAGACGTACATCAACATCAGGCAAAGCAGGAAAGACCCCATCGGTGAATTCCATCCCGACCAAGATACTATCGGCATTGACGTCAAGCTCGGCGATAAACTCCTTCTCACCCACTTCCAATTTTTGTTTTAAGGATCGACGGTTCGGTACAAAAAATGGTAAGACCATCACGATATAAGCCAGCCCTACCGCCGCCAGCATCATACCAGGGATCAAAAAATCAAAAAAGCCAAGCGGCTCGTACCCTAACTCCACCATCGTGCTAGAAACCAGCAAGTTGGTTGATGACCCGACAAGCGTTGTCATACCCCCCAAAATCGCCGCATAACTCAGCGGCATCATAATCTTACTTTCGGATATCCCCGCCGAAATACCAATGGCCTGTACAATCGGGATCGTTAAAATCACAAGCGGCGTATTGTTCAAAAACGCACTAAACACCATCACAAAAACAAAGATACTAAAAATCGCAACACGGGCGGGTATATGTTTGTTATTCACAAAAAAGTTCACCAGCAAGCGCAACGCATCTGTTCGTATAATCGCCTGCCCCATGACCAACAAGGCAAGTACCGCCAACAAAGCAGGATTTGCAAAACCAGAAAGCAAGTCCGCCGCGTCCAGTTGATTTCTTCCATCCTCATCAGGTAGAGGAAATAATTGCCCAAACAACAATAGAGATGTCAGAATCACAACACTGGTTGCCTCTAACGGTAATTTTTCACGAGCAAAAAGGTAAACGGCAACCGCCGTTAAAAACAGAACAAACCACATATGGACATTGACATCTAAAATTGACATATCGTTCATTTTAATTAATTCTCACCACCCGTATCCGAAGATCCCGCCCCAAGCGAGAACCCAGAGGTTTCAAATTCACCTAAATTTTTAAGCCCTAAACGCATCATAATTTCGGTTCCACTATCACCAGATGAATCCAATGTTAAGTTCCTTGTTCCAGAAACTAAGAAATTAACGCATTGTCCCTGATAATCCAAGCCATATGTGGCACTTCTTAACCCTTCGGTTTCGCGCGCTAAGTCATATTGCGCTCCCCCAAGCACACTCCACTTATCTGTCAGTTGATAACGCCCACGAGCACGGATTTGTTCGCGACTTTCGCTAAAATCCGTCCCTTGAAGCGCATTGGCATAAAAATAACGCGCATTCAGCGTTAAATCACCAATTATACCCGTCGCATCAACTTCATGGCGTTGAGATGATAATTGATCACTATCCAACTGAAGTCCATAATTCAAATTAAACTTGTGACCTGCCGAGATAGACACATTTCCTACAAAATCTGAATTTTGCTCTGACAAACCAGACCCTTCAGGAAACGGATTACTACCTGATTCAAGGCGATAACTTTGCCCGAAAAAGACCTCGCCTTGATATCCTTGATCCCCATAAATTCCCGTTCGCACGCCATAGGTCGTAAATCTTTCATCTTCGATACGGTCATATCCAGGGAAACGATTGGCATTAAACAAATTAGTCGCACCAATGACAACATCTTGAGAGTCTTCATTCGGAATATCTTCATCATCCGCCTCTAAGTTCGTTCCAATGGTAAGCGAGGCCATCGGCTCCACTACTAAAGTTGCCTTCTTTAAATTTTTGGCCAAAGGATAACTTGTTTGTAAAT
Organism: uncultured Micavibrio sp.; assembly: GCA_964647515.1. Taxonomy (GTDB): domain Bacteria; phylum Pseudomonadota; class Alphaproteobacteria; order Micavibrionales; family Micavibrionaceae. The sequence continues at coordinate 5,309 of CAZYHI010000041.1, forward strand.
GCGCCTGACCAAAGCTACGTAACGCTGTTGAATCATCACCCAAACCATTTTGCGCTATCGCCACATCACGATTATTCACCCGATAAGCATCACCGCGCAGTGTTAAATCAAGATTACTCACCAGCCCGACTGAACTTTCATGGCGGCGCTGCCACCCGACTTTGGCTGACGCGCGGCCAACATCTTGACCAGAGCCTTCACGCTGCAAACCCAACAAAGATGTTTCAAAGTCCCAACGTCCGCCCAACGTCGCATTGGGTTTTCCAAGAAACCGAGTATACAGCTCTGGCAGAACATTAGGTTGGTCATCACTACGGTCACTCACCCGTACATCCTGAAAGTTAATCAAACGTGCATTAACGTAATCACGCCCTAAAAAACGCTCCGCATAAATTGTATTTTCTAATATATCTTCATTCGAAATGCCGTATTGCCGTGCATATTGGTCATCACTGACAATTTGCAACTCTCCCCCTGCCCGCCATTTGTCATTAATATTCCAAAGCCCTTCAACAAATAAATGCCCTCGCGCTTCTTCATCAACAACAACATCAGTGTCATTAATTAAATCAACACGGCTGGAATAAGTCGCACCGCCATTAAATTGAATTTCAGCATCTTTAAAGCGGTGACGATACTCCCCAATCACCAGCGGCGCTTCTCTAGAAAAAGCCGCGACACCAATAGTGGCGTCTTGATTGGGAGAAATATCATAATAAAATTCTTGCGCATAGCTTGTCCCCAAACGGCTACCAAAGCCAATGCTCGGAAATAACAACCCACTTTTTCTATCAAGAGAACCATCAGAGTGTGAAAAATAAGGCAAATAACCAATAGGAACGCCAGCCACCTCAAATGTTGCATCATCGTAACTGATACGTGCTTCATCTTTATGATGCGTCACATTACGCGCCTTAATTTGCCAAATCGGTGGTTTATCGGGGTTTGATTGGCAAATTTCACAAGCGGTATAACTTGCTTTGCGCATAATCACTTTTAAGTCTGCGACCTTTTGCGCCTCTTGCGCCGAAAAGCGTGACCCATCGGCCAAAACACCTTCAAGCCCACGGACAAAACCGTCTTTCATTTGATCTTTCAAGGTCACATGCTCTGCCCGATAAATATCGCCCGTCGTTTCTTCCAAAACAACATTACCTTGCGCGACAACATTATCTTTGTTCAAATCATAGCTCATACTATCGGCGCGTAATGTACGCCCCACTTGAACCAGTTCAACATTACCTGTCGCCGTTACAATACCGCTATTTTCATTATATTCAACTTGGTCGGCCCATAAATCGACAGGATCATCACTCAGTTCAGTGTCTTGCGCGAAGGCATAATTATTCTCCGTCCCTGCCGCCATAAAACAAGCCACAGCACAGACAAAAAAACAAAGTGATACAACGCGATAAAAAACTAACTTTTTCAGGGGATTTGCCTCCAGCACACAACCTGCATTTCCAATTCAAAAATAGAATGTAACTTATTGTAAAAAATGAATAATAATCAATTTACTTTAAGCAGGTAGCTATAATAGCAGATATAATCAACGCAAGAAAGCAGGGATGTCATCACCAAAGCTGGTCACATCATCAGAATTTCCTGATGAATCATCAGAAACATCATTATTTTCATATTTCTTCTTCGATGAAGGCTTTGATTTATGAGATTGAGAGGCAGATTTATTATTCGTCTTCGAATCCTTATCTCCACCACCACTTGGATTTTTTGCTTTTAAATCAACAGGATCAAACTTCTTCTTAATAAGTTTCTCAACAGCATCCAAGAACTTTTGATCCCGATCTGTTGAGATCATCCACGCCCGTCCTTTTTGACCTGCACGCCCCGTACGACCAATACGATGAACGTAATCATCCGCCGTCATTGGGACATCATAATTAAAGACATGCGATACATTCTTCACATCAATCCCACGGGCAGCAACATCACTACAGACCAATAAGGTGATTTCTTCGTCCTTAAAGCGTTGCAAAGTCTCGGTTCGTTTAACTTGTGGCATGTCACCATGCAGCCCTTCGGCATTATAACCTCTGGATTTCAACCATTTGGCAACCTCATCAACATCACGCTTACGGTTACAAAAGATAAAGGCATTATGAACTTTTTCTTGCTTCAATAATTGATCCAGCGTTTTGTTCTTCTCTTTATAATGAACATTCACCAAAAACTGCGTCACAGTTTCTGCGGGTGATGCGGCGGCGGCAACCGTCACTTCCTTTGGGTTACTCAAGAATTTTTCTGTCAGCTTCTTAATCTCTGGCGCCATTGTCGCAGAAAATAACAATGTCTGACGCATTGGTGGGATTAAAGATACAATCTTCTCAATATCTGGGATAAACCCCATATCCAGCATTCTATCGGCTTCATCAATCACCAATATCTTAATATCATTCAGCAAGATTGAGCCACGATCAAACAAATCCAGCAAGCGCCCCGGTGTGGCAATCAAAACATCCACGCCTTGTTCGAGCAATTTCTTCTGCTCTGCCATTGATTCACCACCAACCAATAACGCTTTGTTCAAATTGTGATACTTGCCATAGACTTCAAAATTTTCAGCGACCTGCGCTGCCAACTCACGCGTAGGTTCAAGAACTAACGAACGCGGCATCCGCATCTTGGCGCGACCACCACTTAACGCATCAATCATGGGTAAAGTAAAGCTGGCCGTTTTACCTGTTCCGGTTTGCGCCAAACCCACAACATCACGTGTCATTTGAATAGCAGGGATAGCCTTAGCCTGAATAGGCGTTGGTGTTTCGTACCCGCGCTCTTCTACCGCTTTTAACGTTTCTGGACTAAGGCCAAGATCTTTAAATGTCATTGAATCTCTTTATTTGAGTGTGAATTTTTAATGATGAAACAACAAGTATATCATTATATTAATTATAAAAATAATTGTCGCCACAATCAAAATTTTTGTTGATCGTTTCTTCTTTGACGCACAAGGTTCATGCGCGCACCCTGTATTGCGGCAATCTATTTTATTCGCAACAGCATTCAATACCCAACCAAACGCAACAATACAGCCGCTGGCAATCAAAATAGGCTGTTCATAGTGATGCATAACTTCATGTAATTGATGAAGCCCGAGCGGCATCGCCACAATCACGCCCACACCTGAAAGCAAGCTCAACAAGCTAAACACAACAGGAATACCACAACAAAAGAGGTGACTAACCTCTGAAGTAAGAACAACCCAACTAATGACAGATTGTAAACGATTCATAAAACCCTACAGCTCGTTAAAATTTACCAATTAAATTTATGTGGAAAATAGCCGTTCTTTAGGCAATCTGTCAATTCAAATCTATCTTTTTTCAATATCAATAAACAAACGGTCATTTTGTATACCATTGGCCTTCAGCAAGCCTGTAGCACCAATCTCAATACCATTTTCAACATCGATCATTACTCTGACACCCTGTTGCGTTTTTTCGATGTCATAACGATTAGCAATATAAGAGTTGATGACATCAGTATTTTTATCCGCCGCCCATGCCGCATAAGGCATGTCCACATAAAGGGTACTGGCTGCACGGTCATAATCAATTGAATATTCAACAGGCTTTGTTAAATCCATGACCAAACGGACTTTATTCGGATGCTTCCCAATACGTAAGTCAGTGACAACAGGCTTGCCACCACTGGCTTTAATAATTTCCGCTTTATTATTCTGAACCGTAGAAACCGAAGCATTTTGAAATCCACTGCGCTGTTTGTTCTTAACGCCTTTGGCTACAGACAAAATATTTTTAACACTTAACGTTCCATCTTTTTCAACTCTGGTTTCTTCGGCAAAGTTAATCGGGCTTTGGTCAACAGTAATATTTTCTATCTCTTGACCATTAACATCGAAAAGCGGCTCTCCACTACCATCAAAATCTGTTCCAAATTGAAATAAATTATCTGGCGTTAGCGTCACACGCTTAAAAGGAATATCAAGCCCACTCTCTGGTGCGGAACGAATATTATAATTACCTGGTGGAACGCGCTCAAACGTATAATAACCATCCGAAGCTGTCTTAGTTGTTTGCACAACGTTCGCCTCATCATCCAAAAGCTGTAATATCACCCCAGGAATAGATTTACCTTTTGGACTCCAACGCAAAGTACCATCAATCGCACCTGTTTCAACGAGTGGAAAATCTAAAGTATGCAAAACCCCTGGACGCGGGTAAATACCAAAACCTTGCACTCCAGAAACAAAATAAGGATCTTCAATACTATCATCCGCAACCTTTATATTCGTTAGCCCTGCACGGTCAGATACAACCTCAATAATACGGCCATTTTTGCTTGTTCCTTTTTTCGTGATGCGGCGATCAAGGGCGATTTTTACATCAGGAACTGGTTCATCATTAGCATCAAAAACATCATTATAGTTTTTATCATTATAAACAAAAGATGTGACTGGCCCTACATTTGTCAATGGCAGACTTCGATAACGATAACTCCCATCTTCACCAAATGGCCCTGCCGCCGCACTGGCACGTAATAAGAACCCAAACCCACCTCGAGAAGACCAATCAGCTTCAGCACTTCCCAAAAACTTTTTAAAATCGCGACTGACTTGACTTCCTAATCTTATTTCATCATTTGAAAAATTATACGATCCAAAAAAGCCCGTTCGATAGCTTCTGTTACGCCCATAACGAAGATCTCCTTCAATCGCCGTTAAATCAACATCAGGAAATAAATTATAAATAGCGGACCCTCTATAATTCCAACCTTTTTTTCGCTTTGAAGCACTAAAACGTCCCGTGCTTGTACTGTGTGAATTATCAGTAATATTTGTTGTTGTTGTGTTTGTAAAACGTGCCCCAGAAACACCAAGAGATTGGCGCGTTAACCATCGTTGATCTGTTTGATCGTCCTCACGCTCACGGTAATTATGATTAACTTCTAAGCCCAAAGATCCCAACGATGTACGAAAATTACGTCTTAAACGAACGTCAGTTTCCAACGTCAATGCATTCAATCCATTTTGTGCCGCAGGGCTTTGGAAATCATCAAAAACAGAAACTTGTGCATTCAGGTTAAACCCTTTAAACGTGCTAAGCCCTCGAACATCAACAGCATTCCCCCCACTTAATTCTTTATAGCCTTCAAGCTGCAACAATGTTGTTCCTAATGAACCAATCAAACCTGTCGAAAGATATTCACGCGAAGACGTATTTTCACCCTCACGATCTCGTATAGCATTGGCCGTGGCAAAAGCCGTCAACCTCGAACCAACACCATAGGCACCATAAACATTTCCTGATAGCCCTCGACCTCTAAAATCATCCCTAGGATCAATTGGTATCAAGTCTCTATTGGCATCAATCAACCCAGCAGAAAAGGTGGTCTTACCTTTTTGTACCATATTCGATTGATATGTGTAATTCTCAACACGTTCTCTAATTTGACCTTGTGGCCCATAAAGAACAATACGAAACCTGTTATTGCCAAAACCAACAGGAACATCTTCAAAACGATATTCTCCACGTTCATCAATGTCACCAAATTCTAAAAGCTGATCATTACGATATAGCTCGACTTCCCAACCAACCGCTCCTGTTCCCTCAATTGTCACACGATCAAAACTTCCCACTCTGTTTTGAGATTCGTTTGTTAAAACAACACCACGACCAATCACATCCGAGGAAATAAGCTCACGATTTGGGAGGCGAACATCACCCGCCTGCACGCGTTCAAGCCCAAAAGGAAGTGCGCCCTCATGGATATTATCACGCGTCAAACGAAAACGAATATTTTCAGGTTCCCGAACCTCCCCCCCAAAAAAAGAGGTTGTCGCAGAATAATCCGCACTCGCATATGCCAGATCATTAACACCATTAACATTAAGCCTACCAGTTAATCTATCGCGGTTTTCGTCATAACCAAAATTTGCAGAGACATCGACTGTAGGCTTCGTAAAACGTTGATAAGGCAGGGCTACAAAAGGAAGAACTTGTTCAGAACCATCAAAACGTGCCTTTGTTTCACGCGCTCTTTCACGTTTCAACTCACGCTCCAACGCAACTTGGAATGGCAACTTACCATCAGGAACGACTCTTAAAACCAAATTGTTCAACGTAATATTCAATCTTAATGGCCAAATTTGCTCCAGCACATCAACCAAAACATAGAAATCATCGTCAGTAATATTTTCATCTAAGACAGCATCTTCAGGAAGCGGAAATCTTTCCCCCTTGTAACGCAACTGCCCTCTTTGGGTATCAATAGAATAGTCATTACGCTCTTCAACAGCCCAACCACTGACAAAACCTTCCGACAAGTTCGTCTCATATTCAAACCCTAAAATTTCAGACATCGTCGAAAATGGTAAATAAAAACGACCATTATCTTGCACCGCAAAAATACCTGGTGACAAATTTTGCCTATCCACAAAAACGGCTAACACCAAATCTTCGGGTTCAGCATTTTCTTGATCATTTAAAAAACGTAACGATTCACCTTGGTTAACATCGCTTACCAAAGGATTCGTACGCGTATTTCTTTCAACCGCCAACAAAGATTTAATTGCAGAAGCAATGGAGTCTTTTTTACTTAAAGAACTGACGGTTCCGCCACCTTGTTCTTGCGCGACAACAACCTTATAAGGCAAAACACTAGCCACACAAAGCAGCCCCAAAAAGGGGTACAAAACAAACGGCTTTTGGCGTTCCAATGTTTTCTTTGGCATTATAATTATCCGCCCAAAAAGGTAATAAAAGATGTGGATAGAATCATCCTTGCCTATAATATCACAAAAAATTAAAGAAAACAGGGCTTTAGCGTAAAAAAATCATATCTCACCCAAAGAGGAAAATAGGTAAAAATACCGCTTTACAACAAATTATTGAACAGATGCCGTTGCTTCAGCCAAAAGCGCAACAGGATCACCAACAAACCCATCCGTCGCCGTATAACGTACCGTCACACTGGAGCAGGCAGCCTGACCTTGCTTGGCTGGAATTTTCATAGAAACATCCCTACGCCCAAGTTCTGAATAAACAGATATACCCCGCGTAAACCTTAAAAGATACTCTCCAACACCCTTATTACAGATTAAATCCAAATCCCCATAAGAGCTTTTCCCTCCTGTTCGAACCAAGGAAAAATCAACTTTAAAATGCCCATCAGCAAGCCTTTGAGCGGAAAGACCCTCAATATCCACAGACAAATCCAACGCCCCTTTACGTACAATAATTGGCATACTAACACCCGCCAACATTTTCATAAATGTTCCCGTTTTTTTCTTCTTTTTCAGCTGCGCCTTAAATTCATCAACATCCGCCTCAGGGCGAATCCATAAATGCGAACGATATTCACCATCCGCAAGCCCTGCTGGCATACGCAACATCATCCTCACTTGTTGAGATTCACCAGACCTTAAAACAAAACGACGCGGAGAAAAACGAACCATATCCTCGGCTGGACCCACTCCCGCTGGTAGCGTATCTTTTGGCACAGCCTTAATACCATCCCTTTGAGTCATGACCATATGCTTCCACCCTAAGCGATAGGTTTCAGACTTATCAGATTTATTAATAACAGTAATAACTTCAGCGCGCTTTGGCCCTTCAAAAACGACACGCTTCACCGTAATAGCAACCGCATCGGCAGAGCCGCTGACAAATAACGCCGACAAAACCAGAGAAAGGGCGACAAGACTAAAAAGAAATTTTGTTTTTATATTCATAAGCTTAAGTCCTTTTATTGATATTCAGCCATAACAGTATAAACCCCCGTATAAAGCCCCGCTGGCTGCGACGCCGGCACCGTCAAGGTCGCACCAATAGGAAAAACAGCAGTTGTCGTCGGCAACGTCACAGAAACATTAGAACCACCACCATCAATATCAAAACCACTCACATTCATAGGGGCTCCCGCCCCTGGATTATCAATGGTAAACACAGAGTTCGTTAAATTAACATCAATCAAAACACCCGTTGAACCAAATATTGATAAACTCCCCGCAGACACAACACCAACACCAGGAATTAATGTAACACTTCCCGTTCGAGAGCGTGCGCCCGCTGTTGATACCGTAACAGTGCCACCCCCTCCAGCAGTAAAACCACCAAAATTTAACACCGCCGTTGTACTCACAACAATAGTGATAGTCGTTTGTGCGAAAGCTTGCCCGCAAGTCAACGGAACCAAGCCTGCCGTCAATGGGACGCAAGCATTAAGAACTTTATTCGCTATAGAATTATTTTTTTTCATAACAAAGCCTTAGGCTACCTTAATAAGAATAAAAAACCCGCATTCAGCTTAACAACTGAGCGCGGGCATTAAAAGATAATAAAAGAAATAATTAGTTATAATTCACATCAACTGTATAAATACCTTGATAAAGACCAGCTGGCTGGCTGGCTAAGACATTCAATGTCGCACCAACACCCACGGTAAATACACCAACGCTAGGCGCTGTTGTTGCGGTAATTGTAAAATTACCTGTTGTACCACCAGCAGCAGTCAAAAGATTGAAGTTATCAACATTCATAGGTGAAGCACCAGCCGCACCACCAATACCCATAGGGTAAGATGTTGCATCCATTGAAATGTTAATTTGCAGCCCTGTTGCTGCACCAACGACAACCTGTCCTCTTTGTGGTGCTAGCGCACCACCAGTTAAAAGTGAAACGGCACCACCACCACCTTGAGTACGTGCGCCTGTATCAGCATTAATCAAAACAGTATCGCCTGTTGCGCCAACACTCATTGATCCAAAACTTAAGATCTGATCTGTTGTCACACTAATGGGAGCCAAGACAAGAGCAGACATCGCCCCGTCATCTAAAACGGCATGCGCCTGCTGTGGAGAACTCAACGACACCAACGCCGTTCCCACTAACATCGCCTTACCTAAATTTTTACCTTGGTTAGGATTTTTCATAGCATATCCTCGCTTTATAAATGTTTACAAAAAAAATATAGTTGATTAATTTTAAACCTGACTTGTTAAAATTCGGTTAACAAGAATAGCTAACCAGTGATTAATTAATGAGAATCATACCATTAATGGTAATATTCACAAACAATTAATTGAAAATTATTACATAATTAAAAAAACACTCAAAGGATATAAGTTATGGCAATGGCAAACGAAGTAACACTAGAAGACGCCCTCAACCTTGCAAAACAACATCATTTATCTGGAAATCTAACACTAGCCGAACGTACGTACAAAGACGTTCTTGCCATTTATCCTGAAAATTTTACTGGCCTACACTATCTTGCCGTTATTTCTTATCAAAAAAATGCCTATAATGAGGGCATCACTTTTATGAAGAAAGCTATTGAGGTCGACAAAGAAGACGCTCCTTCTTGGAATATCTTAGCCGTTATGCTGGAGTTAGTCGGGCAGTTAGACAATGCGATTCGCGCATGGGAAAAATCAATAACTATCAATCCTGATTATGTTGATGCCTTAAGTAACTATGCCCATGCGTCATGGAAAGCTGGTAATTTCAAAAAAACGGAAGACCTGTGCCTCCATGCTTTAACAGTAGACCCAAACTACTTCCCTGCTATCATCAACCTAGGCGGTGCTTACCAAGGACAAAAAAACAATGAAAAAGCTCTTGAAGTTTGGAAACAAGCCTTAGAAATTGTTCCGGACAATCCAAACGCGCTTATTAATATAGGAAATTCATTGCGTGACCTTGG
>CAZYHI010000042.1:0-14994 GCA_964647515.1 uncultured Micavibrio sp.
CTGCTTTATTTGTTCGAGCAGGATCAGGCGATAAAACGCCTTCAAGCAGGGTGAGCAAAGGTTTTATTAAAATAATTTGCATTTTCAAAGATCTTTATGGTATGTTCTCTATACATAATAAAGAGCTTATACTATGGATTTTAATAACACAGCATATTTAGTACCTGAGGCAGAAGAAAGCCCCTACCTTAATGATAGTATTAATACGAAAGAAACGTCTACTCTCGATAAAAGTAGCCCATCAACTAACCCCTCTTCAGAAGATGTATCCATAGCCGATTCAAGAAAAGACTATCCCCCAGAACGGGTTGTCAAAGCTGTAGAAAGTTATTTTAAAAGAAATCCTTCTGACGTCAAAACGCCGCTCACAAACTTCCCCAATTCTTATTTGGAAACGTTACATCTTGCTGCCATTGAAAATTATAATAAAGCTAACAACACAAATCACCAATTTACATTAAAAGAAGGTAAGCGCAGATTTGAAGTTAACGAGCAAGCACTCTCTGATTTGGAAGAGTATGAAAAACAAAGGCTGAGTCAGCTTGCTATATCAAACTTCAGAAAAAGTATATCAAACCCATTTCTCTCAGAAAATGAAGAAGTTGAAGCAACCACAACTGTAGGGGTTGGCAATAGTAATCCACAACCAAAACAACAACAGAAACCATTACAAGATAGTAATGTTCTAAATCCTGAAACATTGTATGCTGGTCATGATGCTGTTTTAGAACTGCTAAAGGCACTGAAAAAAACGTACCAAGTCGACAATGTGATGGAGTTAAACATCACACCCGAAGTTGTCGCAGCTCTTCCCGTCATTGCCGAACAATTACCGAATATCAAAACAGTGCGTGGTGGTATAGAATTAAGCTCAAATCACACCCCACCTGAAATTATTGAACTCACCCCGGATAATAGAGTTAAGCTTGTTGACGATAATGCGCCATTTGGACCACAGCTTGCCTATAAAATGATTGTTGCTGCGACGACACTTCCCAAGGCAAAACAGAATCCATTAACTCTCAACAGTAGTAAGCCAGAAAACTTATACCTGTTGAAAAAAGCCTGTGAAGAACTAGGCGTTGATTATCGCATGCCAAATCCACCCAACTTAACACAAGAGCAAAAACAATTTTTAGACCAGCGATGGAAGAAGGACTATGGCGTTATTCAAAATGATATAAAGCGCCTTCAACCATCAGATGAAAGCTTGGAGAAAGCTAAAGAAGGCCTAGAAAAAAGCAAACTCATCGCAGGTGAAAAAGAAATACACGAAAAAATAAATGAATTGGAGAGCCTACTCCAACCTGCTGAAGATGCCAGAAAAAATTTAGCAGCGACTCTCGTAAGCACATATGGCACTGAAACAGGCCTTAATGATATTAAAACCGCCCTCGATGAATTAAAAAAAGCTTCAAACGATTTTGAAAACAACCCTGATGTGCAATTACTACAAGATGATATTACAAATTACATTGATAATAATAAATCAGATTCTATTGGCCTACATGTAGAGCGTTTTTCAGATAAAGACAAAAAGATCATCGATCTTATTACAGACGTGGCAGATAGAGTTATCCCTCTCGCAACAGTTGTAGAAAACACTGCGAAGTTAGAAGCCGCATACAAGCCTGTTACCGCGGCCCTAGATCATCTAACCAGTGTCAAAACGCTTGCTGAATTAGAAAATGCGTATGCCGCCACCGTTAACGCTTGGGATACTTTTAATTCTGATACAAATAACGAAAAAATTGCGAAAGAAAGTCTTCAAACTTTAGAACAACTGGGAATAGATGATAATAATGAAATTAAAGCAAATCTAATAGGCGCCCTTAATAAAACTGAAGATGAAACTACAATTGATCAATATAAACAACACATATCAACTTTACATGATATCGCACAAGAAGAACGTTCTTTAGATGCGACATTCAACAATGTCATAAAGCAAAGAAGTAAAATTGAACACCATATCAGAGCTGTAGAAAGTAATACTAATCAAGGTAGTATAACCAATACGCAAAACATAATTGACACTATCACAACAGATCAAAAGACTTATCATGACGCATTAAACCAATTTATAGAAGATAAAAGAGCACAAGAAAATAGAATAAATTCTCTACCAGATCACTTAAAAAATATACATCGTACCCATAAGAATTATCTCAATAGAAAAATGATAGGGATCTGTGAATTTGATGAAAAACTGAGTAACAAAATTATACTTATTAAGTTAGAGCTTTCTATTGCTGAAACAGAGCCAACCCCTGAACAAAAAGTTGAGACTAATGCCACACCCCCTCTCGAAAAAACACTAGAGGTGGAACTGTATAGAGGGGAAATAATAAAGGGTAAGCAGGCCAGAAGGGAAACCAAAGAACGATCAAGACAAGCTTTAGCAAAATCCCAAGCTCCCTCTACTAAAGAACTACCAACACTCCGTACAATCAGACAAGAAGGAGAGCCTGAAATTATAGAAAGATGCCGTCAAAAATGCGACGCAGAAACAGAAACAACGAGTAGAGTTGGAAATAGCAGGACAACAACATTTCAACAGGAAGTTCTTAAGAGTAATAAAACAGGAAGTAATCCAAAAGAAGTACTTAGCCCATCAGAAGCCCAACAATTTGCTAGTGACAAAACTATACCTACAGACATGCAAGTTCCAGATTTTAAAGGAAATCCTATAAGAAAAGAAAAAAACAGAAACAGCCTTATGGGATTTATTACGAACCCTTTTCTGGCGTAAGAATACCACCAGAGACGATCATTTTAATGCCCTCTTCCACAGACATATCCATATACATCACGTCTTTTTTCGGTAAGAATAATAAAAAACCAGAAGTTGGATTTGGCGTGGTCGGCAAGAACACATTCACCATGTCTTTTTTCGTCAAAGCCTGAACCTCGCCCTTTGTTGCCCCCGTGACAAAGCCCATCACCCATATCCCCTTACGCGGATATTCAAACATCACAACTTCTTTAAACGCATCTGATTGCGACGCCATCACCGTTTCAAAAATTTGTTTCAGCGCGCCGTAAACCGTGTTTATCACCGGCACGCGCTCCACAACATATTCAGAGATACGCACCAAAAGACGACCAAAGAAATTACGTGTAAACCACCCGACCAGAATAAAAAACACAATCGCGATGATTAAACCCAAGCCAGGGATAGAAATCGGCAAGTATGTATTGGGGTTATAGGCTTCTGGGATAATGGGCGTGATCTTATTATCCAAAAAAGAAAGAAATTTTAACGTTAAAAATATCGTAATACTAATCGGCGCGGTCACCAATATTCCTGCCAGAAAATAATTACGCAATCGTGCAAACAATGTCGTCTTCACGCTATCATTATCATTTCCTATAACAGATTTTGTATTCATGGCCTCAACCTCTCATTTTTTCACGTAAATATTCCGCAACTTTATCAAGCGCGATACGCTCTTGCGCCATCGTGTTACGTTCACGTACAGTCACTGTCCCATCGGCGATGGTATCATTATCAATCGTGAAACAATAAGGCGTGCCGATTTCATCCTGGCGCGCATAACGCTTACCAATATTTTGTTTGATATCCAAATCAACGGCAAACTCCTCACGCAATTCAAGGTAAAGTTTTTGCGCCAATGGCACATGCTCCTCTTTTGCTGTTAAGGGTAAAATCGCTGCCTTTTTGGGTGCCATTTTCGGATCAAAGTTCAGGTAAACGCCGCTTGGACGGTTGGGATCAACGGTATACGCCTCACAAATCAACGCCAGCACGCCACGCGTCAACCCCGCCGCAGGTTCAATCACATGCGGTAGGTATTTTTCGTTATTGCGTTCAGGGTCAAGATATTCCAACTTGGTTTTAGAATGCTCTTGATGTTGCGTTAAATCATAATCACCACGATTGGCGATGCCTTCCAGCTCCCCAAAATCAGGATCGGTAAATGGATATTTATATTCAATATCGCATGTGCCTTTTGAATAGAAGACAAGCTCATCGGCATCATGGTCACGCATTAAAATGTTATCGCTGTTTAAGCCAATAGACTCCCAAAATTTCTGACGCTCTTCCTTCCAAAAGCTAAACCATTTTTGTGCATCGTCAGGATGGCAAAACCATTCCATTTCCATTTGTTCAAATTCACGCGAACGGAAAATAAAATTACGCGGGTTGACCTCATTACGAAAGGCTTTCCCAACTTGCGCAATACCAAAGGGCATCTTCACACGAGAGCTGTCGATAACATTTTTATAATTAATGAAAATCCCTTGCGCGGTCTCACCACGAAGGTAGGCCGTCACTTTATCAGCTTGCGACGCACCAATACCTGTTTCAAACAACAGGTTAAATTCTTTCGGTTCAGTCAGTGTCCCTTTTGCTTTTGCATCAGGGGCGAGGATTTTGTCAAAGTCATCAAACTCAATGTCGGTTAAGTTTTTCTGCGTAAAATCACTTAAAGATTTTCCCTTACCAACTTTCTTTAAACGCGCCTTTAAAAAATCCTCGTCATCTTCGATGGTTGCAATCCACGGCGTATCATCACTTGGAATAAGAATAACAAGGTGATCCGCTCTATAACGCTTTTGCGTTTCCTTACAATCCACCATCGGGTCGCTAAACCCGCCAACATGGCCAGAGGCGACCCAAACGTCAGGGTTTTGAATAATAGCACTATCCAGCCCGACAATCTGCACAGGTGTACCATCTGGCCCAAGTGGCGGTGTTGTGACCATGGATTTCCACCAATAATCACGTAAGTTATTCTTCAGCTCCGTCCCCAGTGGGCCATAATCCCAAAACCCATTAATACCACCATAAATATCAGATGCCTGAAAGATAAAACCACGACGCTTACATAGCGACACAATGTCTTTCATATCAAGGGGGGCATCAGAGGCTGTTTCGGTGTTTTGGGCTGGTTGGTTCATCGCTTTATCCTAAAAATTAAATCCCTTTAAGATATAAGGGATTCATCAAAAATCACAAGTGCGTAGTCATGGATGGATTAACACTTGACATTTGAGGAATAATTTCCTATTATATTTTTGAAATCACCACAAATCTATCTAAATTTTATTTATAAAATGGGTTCTATCAAGACAATTGAGCCACAGCATTCGCCTGTGCTTCAGCATGATATTGCCTGCACTTAAAGGAGAAAATCATGCTTACAAAACTCGGACTTTCAAAAACGAATAATTCAAATGCTAATGGTGCGCCACCCGTTACACCGCCATCGACAGCGCCATCATTAGACGCCCCTATCTCAACGGCCTTGCTACCGAAAGCCTATCATGCCTTTGGTTTTGACCGCATGGTTGAAGGATATGCGGGAAACACCACACGCTTAAAACGTCTCTCTGACAATGCCGAAGAAGATTTTGGCTTTGATGTGGCTACAGGAATTTTTGATATCACCGCCGTAGAAACATGGCGTAATGGCGCGGATGTTGATGCCGTGACGTTGTTCGATCAAACACTTAATGGTGCAACCGCCAATAACGATGGCACAATCGCCTTTATTCGAAACAACACGCCCTATCGTTTTGGTTGTGATTATGACGAAACCACGGCCTTGCTGACCCCTTCCTCCATCAATGGTGGGGTCGGTTGTAACCTCGATGGTACAGGTGTTTGGAAAATTGATAATACCACTATTGATACATCAAACAATGGGATTGAGTTTGCCTTTTTAAGCGCAATGAACACTCGTAAAGCCAGACAACCAAGCAGCGATACTGTGGCAGGGTCAAATAATGCAACTGAATATTTATTTTCTTATGGAACAGGCTCTAACAATTATTTCCGCCATCGTTTTGTTTCAACTTTTGGAACCTTCAGTGAGTATGACACCCTAACATCAGGCGGATACAGTAATGATGCTGGTGGTAAAATAAATTTCTTTCCACAACACGGACAGTTTATTATGGCTGCACGTATTAATTCATCTGAATATGAAACAACCATTCACAATACCGAAGATGCTTATAAAACCTTATCTACCACACATAGCAATGACATCACCGCAGGTGACATGGATGATGGTATTATTCTTATCGGCGGTCGATTTTTAAACACCGCAGGGGACGTTCACGCCAATACGCGTGGGAATTTTTTATTCGGCGGCATCGTTATCACACAGGACTTAACACCTGCTGAACGTTTTATGACCCAAGCCAAGCTCGGCACAATTGGGCAACAGCATCGTATAAAATCCAAAACAGATATTGAAGATATGTTTGATGAAATTATTTATATGAAAGACGCGAACCCCGTTGATGGTATTGTCACTGGTAAAAATAGCAAAACTTCTTACGACTTTAACGAAGGTACAAAAGCGGCAGGAACATCAACAACAATATTCAATTACGATGATCCACGGGCAGGGTTACGTGGTATTCATTATCCTGACCAAGAACAAGCCAATGGCTTTTTGGCCACCAACACTTACTTCTCTGGTGTCACAACAGGAACAATCTTATCTTTACATCTCGTTAATTTAGCAAACAGTGCTTTGGCAGCGACCGTCACACAAGATACAGAAGATGGCTTTAGCACCAGTAACACTAATCGTTCGCTATCCCTCGGTTATGATCATTCTAAATCTGCATTATACACAAAACCATCAAAAACAACGCGTGATCCAAATAAAATAACAGGCAGCAGAAACTTTACCGATGGCACCGTTGTGGGTGATGCCGCAGGCGGCGGAGGCGCCAACCAAGCCAAAGGTAAATATAACCGTAACACGATACATGATGATTTTGATTACCCTATTACAATGAATGGTTATTCTTATGATGAGGATGCATGGCGTAACAATGATCCCAATGTTCCTGCTGGAAAAACATTAGACGCCCCCACAGGACATGACATTGCACAAAATATCCCTTTCCCTTTTAGAAACGATGTCCTGACATTGCATGTTGGTACTTTCAAAGCACCGATAGGATATGATAGATCCGCAGATTTAACGACACGTGAAGCTTTATTTTTAGAAGCAGAAAACAGATCCTATTTAGGTTTAACAGGAAGTGCCATTGGTCATGTTGTTGGTGATATCGCCATCAACCCAAACGCCGCCGTTGTTGATAGTGCCGATGATGCACGACTTATGTCCTCGCACTGGCAAAGCAACGCAGAAGGCACACTCATTATGCAGGCATTCATCCCCGATGTTATTCTAACAAAGGAACAAATCGAAGAGATTCAAGTAAATTTATATAAGCTGTTTGTTTAAGTTAGGATTCAACGTAATCCGCATGAAGATTATGGCCATAATTCTTCGCCATTTTTTTCATGTCAGCTTGCCCTAATACGGCCCCTAAAATCTTTTCTTTAGGAATTTCGTTTATTTTCAAAACAAATTCTAAATTATTTGGTTTGGATTTACCCCACTCCAACACAACAAGGAAATGGTCAATAAAGACAGAGGAAAAGGAGGCATCGCTTGTCACGGATAACGGCGGTAGATCAATAACGATATAATCGAACTGGTCTTTAACTTGAGTAATTAAAGACTTCATATTATCAGTACTAACCAATCCCATATCTTGATATTGACGTCCATCTTCAGCCGCCAACATATGAAGACCTGTTTTTGGATCTTTGACAACCGCACTTTGCAAGTCGCTGCTTTGCGACAAAACGGAACCAAGGCCATTTTCAACACGTCCCAAATTATTTAACGTTAAAGTCGGATGACGCAAATCACCATCAATTAAAAGGCATTTGCTTTTTGTATTGGCCAAGTGAAGTGCCAAATTAGAAGCACTAACTGATTTTGCGGGGTTTGGATTGTCAGAAACCACACCTATAATTTTGCAAGGCTTATCACACTTACGTTGTAATGTTGATTTCACATTACGACATGTTTCGGCCTGTAAAGACATAGGAACATCAACACTTTGTGAGTATTCACCATCGAGTAAATCTGACGCCTTTGGGGTTGTGATGGCCTTGCTACTAAAGGTTGGGAAAAACCCTAAAAAATGCATACCTGTTGTATTTTCAACTTGTCCCGCACGTTTAAAGCTGGAATCAAAACTATCTTTCAATAAAGCCAATAAAATACCCAAACCCGTTCCGAAGATAAGGGCTAAACCAAGAATGATAGCTGACTTTGGATGACTCTTACTCATCGGTTTAACGGCTTTTGTAATAACGCGCACCGCAGAGGTCGGGAATGTTTTTTGCTGTTGCATCGTTTCGAATTTCTTCAAGGATTCATCATGCAAATCAGCATAAGATTTTGCTTCTTTTTCTAGAGCATCTAACTCAAATTCATGTCCGCCGTTAGAAAGCTGTGTATCCATCAAATCACGTAAATCAGCATCTAAAGATTTCTGTCTTGCCAAAGCAATTTCATATTCACTCTTATAACTTTGTGACAAACGCTTCATCTCAGCAAAAATCACATTTCTAGATTCTGAAATTCTTTTCTTCAATCTTCCAACGGCCTGATGTTGTGATCCTAAAGTTCGGGTTAATTCTAATAATTTCTTCTGATCTTCTAAATACTGCGCACGCACATTATTGATAACATCATTATCAAAAGCCTCAGCCACAGCCGCTGTAATATTTTTGTTTCGTACAATGTCAACACTATGCTGGTAACGAACACGCGCTGTTGTTGCATCCGCCTTCGCCGCTGATAAGCTGCTGGTTAGATTACTGAATTGTATATCATTCACCGATACGCCATTCGCACTTTCAACCAAGTTGTTATCAGTACGGAATTTTTGAATTTTTTCATTCGCCTCAATACTTTGTTGTCTTAACGTATCAATTTGCCCTTGAAGCCACTTGGTTGTTTTCACAGAATCTTGAGAGAATGAATTAATTTGATCATATCTATATGCCTCGGCAAAGGCATTGGCACGAATCGCCGCGACTTGTGGGTCTTTGGCTGTATAAGTAATACTCAACACATGACTTAATCCCTCACGGTAGACATTTAACCCTTTACGAATATCAGATAAAATAGCCTCGTCTGGCGCATTCACTTTTTCTAAACCATCCGTTTGCATATATTCATAGGCTTTAATAGCAACGCCGCGTGACTTTATCAGTTCAATTTGGCTAACAATCTCTGTCGCTTCATATTCTCTAATCGCCTTATCAGAGATATCTGCAACCGCTCTCGATTGTGCTGGATCAAGCAAGATTGATGTTTTGGCTGTGTATTTTGCTGGTGCTAAAAACACATATAACAACGCAAGGCAAAGAAATACCAAAATAGACACAGTTACGATTTTCCATTCTCTTCTTATGTTAGAGACTAGGCGTGGCAAACTTAATATATCGTCTTTATTCATGATAAAAATCTATCTTAATTAATTTAACTTATTTTATTCTTGAGCTTACGTTCTTCATTTTTAATCAATACTCCTAACAGAATTACTTGAATTAAGCGTTGTTACAGAGTTTAAATTCAACACATTCAAGAATTTTGAAAACTCAACCGATTCTGCATTAGCCACATAAACAATATCTTGATCCTGCATCATAAATTTTTGAGCAAGGAAAAATCCATTAGCTTTACGCAAATTCAATTTAAAAATAACAGGTTTATCTTCATTTTTACCCAATGCCGCAGCGGCTGTTTCAACTTTGTTTTTTTGCGCTTGCTTATCATTATTTTTAAACAACAAGCTAATTCCCGCCAACGGTTTTTCTGGATTAACACGTGATAACGCAGCAATCTTTTTCTCTGCATTATTTTCAACGTCACGCTCACTAACATGGCGATAGATATAAACTTCAGCAGGATCCGCCGCGCCATCATTCAAACCACGCGCCAAACCCAAAGCTTCAGATAGGCGTAATTTTCTTTTACCAAATGGTATTGTACCTCGTGTTAAGACTGCACCATGCGCGGTAAATGTTTTTGGTTCACGATACAAATAAACAATATCATTAATTTTTGCGAAAATGTTCTTATCTGGACTTAACACTAAATCATCAAATGGAATGGTGTATTCTTTATCGCCACGTTGCAGTGAAACAATTGTTTCATACCCTGGTGAATTTGGGCCGCCTGCACTAGCGATCACGTCCAAAATTTTAAATTGGTTAAAGCCAAGCGATAAACGTCTTGCCTCATTAACATCTCCAATAACACTCACTTCCGCCCCTTGGCGGTTCGCAAATGAAACGACAACTTGTGGTTCAATCGCTTTATTCCACAATTCGTCTTCGATAATTTTACCAACTTCTTCTGGCGTACGTCCCGCCGCAACAACTTTACCAACATACGGCACCATAATCGCACCACTTGAATCAATTGTTTGGGACGGCAATGTCACAAAATTCCCCGGACGAATACTGGCATTATCCGGAACAAATAATCCACCTGGTTGGGATTCAAAAATTGCAACCTGAATCGTATCCCCTACATTAATCGTAATGATGTCAGCCAAAGCCTTGCTTGGCCAATTGGCAGAAGCAGTATTGTTGGCCTTATTCTCCATATATGCAATGAGGCTGTCGCTAATATCTGCCGCATAATAGTTAGACTTCGCCGCCGCAAACACATCATCGGAAACTGTGGGGCCATAACGCTCAACAGAGCGATTTTTCAAATCTTTTCCATACGGACCAGACGCAGGAAAAGCACCACAACTCGCAAGAAGAGGCAAGAATAGCGTTACAATTAATATTTTAGTATAGGAATTCATCATTAAATCTCAAATATTTTAATTGTTACCTAACACAATCAAAAGATTATGTAAAGATGGTAATGTAAGTTTTATTATATTTATAGAATTTATTCAGATTAGCAAGTTTATTCACATATTTTCATATTACTGTGGATAGAATAATGATCCGACCCCGCCGCCATTCCTTGATTATACTCAATATTGACCAATTTAGCACTATGATAAATATGATCTATCGGTAATCTGGCAAAAAATGGCAGCCAGCTTGGCCATGTTCCAAAGATATCGGCTAACTTGGTATTGTTTTTTAGGCCTAAACGCTGCTTAAAACGTCGCATTTGCGGATGCCATGGGGTGCTGTTAAAATCTCCTGCCACAATCACAGGACGTTCTAATAAGGAAATACCCCTCATATAATGCTCTAAAGATAGTAATTGGCTATTACGGTCAGCAATACGAGCCGCGCTCTGTGGAGATGCGGTATGAATACCTATAAAATCAATAAGTTGCTCTTTTTTATTAATTTCAACTCTTAACGCAATATGCGATGCCCCTGTCATATCTTCGCGTGGCACAGGCGTCATTGGGTATTTTGAATAAATAGCCTTCCCCTGCGCAAAGCCACCCTCAAGTTCAACATGACTAAAAGGGTACTTCACACTTAAACGAGCATGATTTTGGTGATAAAATCCTGATTTATGCTCTAACAACAAAACAATATCGGCATCAACCCGCAAAATACCCCTCAACATTTGTTCATAGCGTTCATTCAAGTGATAGACGTTAAAACTCAGGACACTCACCTCATCAACGACCTTACAAGAACGCTCCTCTTCCAAGAATGAATATGAATTAAAGAACGTAACCCCATGAAAAATAATAATTATTAGCTGCACAATCATCAGCCAATAATGTCGCCCAAAGGCCAAAATAAAAAACAAAAACACCCACAAAACAACCAAATGAAAGCGATACTGACTCAACAGCTCCAGCAGCAATATTGAATGGTTTAGCTCTGGTAGAAAGCCGACCAAGAGACTCGACAACACCGCCAACAATAAAAAACCGCGAAAAATATTATTTTTATAAGCCATTCTTCCCATTTTTCGATAAGATAAAGAAACCGCAAGCTAAGCGGTTGTATATTTCAACAAACATCGTTAATAAACATAATACACCAAAAGTATTCTCGTAAGAATAAAATATGACTTTAAATATACCACACCATATTCATAGCTTTTTCGAAAGAAATTTATTCGAACGCCTTATCGTATATTTATTTATGGCGCCGTTGGTCTCGACTCTAGTTTTCGAGGCCATCATAGGACAGCATTATTTTAAACAATCCCAAAACGAACAATGGATCTTTTTTGGTTTATTAGGATTAGATTACTTAATTAGTCTTAAGAAAGTCATCAACATACGTGTGACTGTTAACCCTATATCTATTTTTGCATTCATCTTGTTCATCATGGTGGCGCATGGAACATTTGTTGGCATCATGAATAATAACGCCCCCTTTGTTATTTTGAATGATATTGTACCTCCACTAATGATCGGCCTTAATATTCTAAGGATGCAATCTTTCACAGAAATAAAAAAACCGATAGATTTTCAGTTCATTTTTCGGAGTGTTGTTATCCTCGGTGCTGTCATTTGCGGTATAGGAATTATTGCTGGAAAAACCAGCGTTGGAAATAATGTTATTTATTATCCTCTTATTTTAACAGCTCTTATACTTATTCGCCCCTTCCCTAAATGGGCTTTTATTATTATCTTGGGTAGCATCGCTCTGACCTTAGATGACATTAACAGGACAACATTATTATTTATTGCCCTCATTGCTTGTTCCTATATTGGATGGACAGCGTTGCACAATCCTGTGAGAGCCTTATTAAGCGGGATTTTGGTCATTATCATTGCATCTACCGTCTGGTTTTCATTACCGACCGATTCAAAAACATATAAACGTATTTCAAAATTAACACAAATCAGCCTCAGCGACCGCACAGGATCTATCGGAGAGCGTCAGGCCGAACAAGATGCCGTTAAAATTATGCTCAAACAAGGCGGTGTAACAAAACAATGGTTCGGCGCGGGCTTTGGCGGATTATACGAAGTTCAATTCACCCATGAATACATCAAAAATTATGGACATGCTCACTATGCATGGGTTTGGTTTAACCTACGCTTTGGTTATTCAGGCTACGTCTACATGTTTATTTTTATATCCGCACTTATTTTTAACGCTGGACGCGGCTTAAACACAAAAAATGAATTAGGATTTTTCACTGCCCTACTTTGCTTACTTGGGCTCATCTATACTTTCACCTATGTGAACTCTATATTTTTATTATCAGGGTTACATTTTCTTTATGTTCATAACCGCAACAAGATTTAAGCTATGTCAAAAAATTTAAAAAAACTTTTATTCTTAACCCATGTTGGTGCCCCTGGTGGTGCCGAATATAATATGATTGATTATTGCGATTCTACGTCTTATGAAAGCACTGTCCTTCATTTTAAAGGAGGCTCTTTAGAAAAAGTACTCAACGACAAGAATATTTCCTCGTCCGTTCTAAACATGCCAAAAACGATGGAAAATTTTACAAAAGATGACGGTATATTCACATTAATTAAAACCATACCCGCAACGTTATCAATGATACGTTCTTTAGCAAAAGAATGTCGGAAATATGATGCTATTATTTGTATGTCACAAAAATCATTTATCTTGGCATCACTGGCAAAACCTTTTATGCGCAAACCCATTATTTGGTTTATGAATGACATCTTATCGACAAGCTATTTTAACCCTGTTTTAGTGTTCGTTTTAAAACATTTGTCACGTTTCAGTGCCCAACATATCATTTTGAACTCACAGGCCAGCATGACAGCATGGAAGCAACAAAAGGCACGTTCAAAAAATGTTCATATCATCTATCCAGGAACAGATGTTCAAGATTTTAGTAATAGCCTTACCGATAAAGAAAAAATCACAAATTACCGCAAAAAATTTAGCCCT
This sequence comes from uncultured Micavibrio sp., assembly GCA_964647515.1. GTDB lineage: Bacteria > Pseudomonadota > Alphaproteobacteria > Micavibrionales > Micavibrionaceae. Next base: position 13,685 of record CAZYHI010000042.1, read on the forward strand.
AACGACAAACCGCTCATTGGTGTTTTTGGCAGGATAACCGAATGGAAAGGCCAAGATATTTTTTTAAAAGCCATCGCTAACATTCCCGATATCAACGGTGTTATTGTAGGAGATGCCCTTTTTGGTGAAAATGATTACGCACAGAGCCTCCAAGATTTAACGACTAAGCTTAACATCGAAAACAGGGTGACTTTTGCGGGCCACCTTAACGACATTGCGAAAGCCATGGCGGCCTGTGATATCATTGTGCATTGCTCAACTTTGCCAGAACCTTTTGGCAAAGTCATCGTCGAAGGCTCCCTTACTGGAAAACCCATCATCGCTACTAATGCAGGCGGCGCAAAAGAAATAGTCATCAACAATGAGACAGGTTTATTGACGCCGCCCAAAGATATAAAAGCCTTAACGCAAGCTATTACAGACCTCATTAATGATCCAGAACAAGCCACAACCATCGCAGATGCAGGAAAAAAACGCGCAGAAGAGTTTTTTTCAACAGACAAAATGATAAAAAAATTCACTTCAATCTTAAATTAAATGTTATATTTCACCATCATTAATCATCCTATATATTCTTCTGTTCTATGAAAAAACTTTAAATTAGAAGACAATTTTTTTACAGGAATAGCAGGTACGCCAGAATAAAAGCTATAAGCCTCCTCGTGATTTTTATGCAAAACCGATCCTGGCCCCAATAAAGAACAATCAGGAAGCCCTGCACCTTTAACAATAATACATCGCGTATACACTCTTGTATTACTTCCAATAACAACAGGTTTAGTTTCTTGCCTGCATTCTTTTAAATTCACTCCATGCGTGTACACAATAGTTCCACTACCCACAAAAGAAGAAAAATCACCCATTGTGATGGTGTTGCTACAATCAAATTTATTTCGGCTTGAAACCGCTGAATGGCAGCCCATTATAAAAGCTGGGAACCTGTCTTTTTCCGTTAAAAAATGTTTCGTACCGAGTTTAGGAACACAGTTAAAAACATTTAAATTTTCAATCCGTGCTTCCTTACCTATCTTGATACTCTCTAAATCTTTAAAAACATTAAAATGTCCAATTATCGCGTCTTTAGACATTTCTAAATTTCTTACATCAATAAGTGACACCCCTATTCTGGCTGTCTTATCAATATCCCAATGAAATAAGTTATTATAAATATAACGTTTTATTTTTTGTGGTAAAAACGCAATAAAAATCAAAAAGCTATATTTTAAAAAAAACTTTATCTTATTCATGCTCAACTCCTTTTGATAACAATTAACTTTCTAACGATTTTACGCGCCGTGCTGGCGAACCAG
>CAZYHI010000043.1:0-14466 GCA_964647515.1 uncultured Micavibrio sp.
AATGCCCTCGCCTTTTCACAAAAAGAAGCCCTTGAAAAAGCCGAAGTCGTTGGCTTTCCTCTTGTTATTCGCCCCTCTTATGTATTGGGCGGACAAGGGATGGAGATTGTTGGCTCTATAGAAGAAGTCGAAAAATACATGGAACGCGCCATTAATGTGTCGGGTAAAAATCCAGTACTGCTGGATCGCTACCTCAAAGGTGCGATTGAAATTGACGTTGATATTATTTCCGACAGTAAAGAAGTTTACATCGCGGGCATCATGGAACATGTCGAAGAAGCAGGAATCCATTCTGGTGATTCCGCCTCCGTCCTTCCGCCGCATTCTTTACCGTTTAAAACCATTAAAGAGCTAGAGCGTCAAACCATCAGCCTCGCTAAAGCACTTAAAATTAAAGGCCTCATGAATGTGCAGTTCGCCGTGAAGATGAACCGCAATAAAGGCGAATATGATATTTATATCTTGGAAGTAAACCCACGCGCCAGCCGTACTGTACCTTTCGTTGCCAAAGCCACCAATGTTGCTGTCGCTAAAATTGCATCCCGCGTCATGGCGGGTGAGCCTTTATCAGCTTTCCGTGAACAATTAATCGGGATGAGTGCCGAACACACCGCCGTCAAAGCCCCCGTGTTTCCGTTCAACCGTTTCCCGGGTACCGATGTTATTTTGGGGCCAGAAATGAAGTCCACAGGTGAAGTCATGGGCATTGATGCCGACTTCGCACAAGCTTTTGCCAAATCTCAATTGGCCGCCAGCAATGTGTTACCCACGACAGGAAAAGTTTTCTTATCCGTCAAAGATGCCGATAAACAAGACCTTATCCCGCTCGCTAAAGACCTCGCTGAAATGGGCTTTAATCTATGCGCCACAGGTGGTACTTGCACAATTCTTCAACAATCGGGCTTAGACGTTGAGCGTATTAATAAAGTCATGGAGGGGCATCCGCATATTGTCGATGCCATTATCAATGGCGATATTGATTTAGTGATGAACACCACCAAAGGCCCGCAAGCTTTGTCAGACTCCATGAGCATCCGCCGTGAAACTGTGATGAACCGTATTCCTTATTTCACATTATTGACCTCGGCACGCGCAGGTATTCAAGCCATCCACGCCCTTAAAACTCGTGATATGGATGTCAAACCATTGCAGCATTATTTCCCACACGAAGATGAGGCAGTGAAGGTTGCCTAGAAAGCTATTGACATATTAACAAAGCCCCGCTAAAAGCTATTTATTATGACCAAAAAACAAAATAAACGTCGCAAAACCTCAAAGGCAGACCTAAAAAAGAAAAACGCTCAACGAGCCGCTACGAAAGCTTTTGAGAAAAAGAGGCGTGCAACACAAACCTCAGCAAACGATAATATCAAAACAAGTCAAGCCGTTAATAATCCTAACAGCTTAAAACAAAATCAACTTTTAAACCAAAACCAACTTAAAGCGCACCTTCTATATCGAAATGATTTCAATAAATTAGCAAGGTATGTATCTGCACCATTATATATTTATGGTTCTTTTATGAGATCACTTACGCCTGATTTTTATAACGCGACAACAGATGCGCTCGAAAACATTACAACTAAATTAAATATTCCTTATGACGTAACTTTTCAAAATCACTATTTAGGATCCTTTGCTGGAGCCCTTACTTTAACAACCCTAACTCGAGATTGCTTTTTTTCGTTAGACAGTAGAAAACACAGCTCTAAAGATTCTAAAGGTATTATCCCACCAGAAAAATATGCAGATTATTGTGATGTTGAGCGGTCCTCTAATTACCAAGGCATTGCCATGACAGGTATAGCCTTAACCGTATGGGAAACTAACACAGCTATTTTATTGCCTAATAGAACCTTTGATTATGGTGATATGGCTGCCTATACGCTTGCATTCTCTCTTTATGCTGCTGGTTCAAAAATAGCAGCAACAAAAGCTGTGAAAAGATTTGCTGCCTCCCCAAAGACATCCTTGTAAATTATGTCAATAAAATAATTATGTATTTGCAAAAACCCTCAATCTAGTGTTATAAAGACTCAACTCGCTGGCGTTGTGTAGTACTGTGTACCACTATAGCGTGAGTGAGCGCGACCCGGCCATTTATTTGGTCGGGTTTTTTTATCGTCTTGACGCCCTATCTTATATGATTTTATAGTGAGGCTATAACCCTCCCATTTATGGGCATGGCTAATATATAAGCCCGCCTTATGCGGGTCTTTTTATTTCTTCCCTTTCCCGTCATCCTGACGAAGGTCGGGATCTTTGGAAGAAACGTAAAAGATTCTGGCCTACGCCAGAATGACAATAAAACAATTAAGGAAGCAACTTAGAAATGTCTAATCAACAAGTCCCCATCACCCCTGCTGGCTTCACCGCCATTGAGGCAGAGCTGAAAGAGCGTAAAACTGTTACCCGCCCTGAAATTGTTGAGTCAATTGCAGTCGCGCGTGAACATGGTGACTTGAAAGAAAATGCCGAATATCATGCGGCCAAAGAACAACAAAGCTTCAACGAAGGACGTATCAAAGAGTTAGAAGGCGCGGTTGGCGCGGCGCAAATTATTGACCCTTCACAATTTTCTGGTAATCAAATTAAATTTGGGGCGCAGGTTCTCATCGTTGATGAAGAAACCGATGAAGAACGTCAAGTCACAATTGTTGGCGAATATGAATCAAACGCCGATGAAGGCCGCATATCTGTGACATCGCCCATCGCCCGCGCCTTAATTGGGAAGTCTGTTGGTGATTCAGTTAAAGTTGTAACACCACGCGGGCGCGTTGATTACGAAGTTTTGGAAGTTAATTATTCTTAATCAACGTTAATTGGAATACCTACATCTTCTTTTGATGTTCTAACGCGCGGCATCGTTTTAACCGAGGCAATATTGTCCAACGCCGTTAATTTTTCCGTCAAAAATTGTTGGTAAGCATCCCAGTCTTTGGCGACAATACGAAGTAAAAAATCAACCTCGCCAGACAGCATATGACATTCGCGTATATGTTCTATCCCTTTGCACGCTATTTCAAAATTTTTCAAATCCGCTTCGGCTTGAGAAGCCAATTTAATCATCGCAAAAACAGTTAAACCATACCCCAAAGATTGAGACTCCAAACGCGCATAATACCCTTTAATGAAACCATTTTCTTCTAACGCACGAACACGACGTAAACATGGTGGGGCAGAAATCCCTGCATTCTTTGATAATTCAACATTGGTGATGCGTCCATTATCTTGAAGATCTTTTAAAATCTTACGATCAATTTTATCCAGCTTAATTCGCTTCATATCACTTTATATTCCCTTAAACATTCATTGCGAATAATTTTATTATTATTTTAGTGCTAAAATAAGGTATAAAGTTACATCATGGCGAACTCAAGCAATTTATTAGAAAAAGACGATTTAACCTGCTGGATCATAACCGAAGGTATAATTGGTACACAAAATCAATGCGTTGGGGTCGCAGAAACCCTTGGCATAACACCAACAATAAAACAAATTGGCTTACGACAACCATGGAAAACGCTTTCACCTTGGCTTAAATTTGAGAAAACTTGCAGCTTCACCTCTCCTTTATTGCCACCATGGCCTGACTTACTCATCGCTTCTGGGCGTAAATCCATTGCCGCGTCGCGATACGTCAAAAAACAAAGCGGTGGAAAAACCTTCACCGTACAAATCCAAGACCCTAAAACAAACCCAAACCAATTCGATCTTGTCACCGTTCCTTTTCACGATAATTTACGCGGTGACAATGTTCTCGTGACAGATGGTGCACCTAACCGCATTACCCCTGAAAAATTAGAACAGGCTAAAGAAAAGTTTTCTCCTTTATTCTCACCCTTACAACCCCCACGCGTGGCAGTGTTAATTGGTGGCAACAGCAACACACATAAAATGACTTTCCCCATCACGTGCGACATGATTGATAATTTAAAAAAACTAAATGCCTCTTTAATGATAACGGCATCAAGACGAACAGGAGAAGAGAATTTAAAACTCATTCAACAAGAACTCAGTATCAACAATAATTTCATCTGGAACAATGAAGGTGAAAACCCTTATTGGGGAATACTCGCATGGGCAGATTATATCATTGTTACATCCGATAGTGTGTCGATGCTGTCCGATGCGGCAACAACAGGAAAACCAACTTATGTTATAGACCTAGAAGGGTCGTCCCCCAAATTTGATAAATTCCACAATCATTTCCAGAAGATTGGCGCATCCAAGCCTTTTGAGGGGAAATTAGAGCCTTGGCACTATACACCGCTCAATGATGCTGAAAAAATAGCGAATTTCATCAAAGAAAGCTGGGAAAAGGGTTAGTTATGCTCTTTACGCATGGCTCTAACTACTCTAAAAATACAGTCGGATAACGACGTAAGAAAGCAAATAAGGAAGTCTCATGGCTGAAACACATCATACAAAAGTTCTCATCATTGGCTCTGGCCCTGCAGGTTATACGGCAGCAGTTTATGCGGCGCGCTCTAACCTCTCCCCTATTCAGGTGTTGGGATTACAACCAGGCGGGCAACTGACTATTACAACAGAAGTTGAAAATTACCCTGGCTTTGCCGACCCTATCCAAGGGCCTTGGTTGATGGAACAAATGAAAGCTCAGGCTGAAAATGTTGGCACGAAAACAATAAACGACATGGTGACCGACGTTAATTTTGAAACACATCCTTATAAAGCAACTTTAGATTCAGGTGACACCATCACAGCCGATAGCGTTATTATAACCACAGGTGCCAAAGCGCGTTGGCTCGGTTTACCCTCTGAAGAAAAATTTCAAAATATGGGCGTCAGTGCTTGTGCCACTTGTGATGGATTTTTCTTCCGTGGCAAACGTGTCGCGGTTGTTGGTGGTGGTAACTCGGCCGTTGAAGAAGCTCTCTTTCTTGCCAATTTATGTGAGAAAGTCACCCTTGTTCATCGCCGTGATGAGCTCCGCGCTGAAAAAATCATGCAACAAAGATTATTCGACAACCCCAAAATTGAAATCCTTTGGGATAATGAAGTCGATGAAATTTTGGGTGTTGAAGTTGGAAAAGGTGATGTACCGGGTGTTAATGGCCTGCGCACTAAAAATAACAAAACAGGCGAAATGACCGAAACACCGCTGGAAGGTGTCTTTATCGCCATTGGCCACGATCCTGCAACATCACTCTTTAAAGATAAACTGGATATGGATGACGAGGGATACCTTATCACCGCGCCTGATTCAACGGCGACATCTATTGCGGGGGTTTACGCCGCAGGTGATGTAAAGGATAAAATCTACCGTCAAGCGGTCACCGCCGCAGGCATGGGATGTATGGCCGCCTTAGAAGCCGATAAATATATCCAAGACTTAGAAGATCAAAACAAGAAAGCCGCTTGATAAGAAACTCAAATCGTTTTCATTTGTTTCGTGACAAGGCGCAAACGACGACGAATATTTTAGAAGTGCCGCAACGACGTCACGGCGCAAATAAAAAGGATTTAAAAAATGGATTGGGATAAATTACGCACATTTCACATTGTGTCTGAAGCAGGAAGCTTTACCCATGCGGGAACAGCCCTTAACCTAAGTCAATCGGCAATCTCTCGGCAAATCAGCTCTCTTGAAAACAGCCTTGATGTAAAGTTATTTCAACGCCACGCGCGCGGTCTTGTTTTAACCGAGGCTGGTGAAATTTTGAGCGATACCGCCCGTGAAATTTTTGGCAAGCTTGCGATGTTAGAAGGGCAATTGGCCGATTCAAAATCTCAACCTTCTGGTGCGCTGCGCATTACCTCTCCCGGCTTTGTTGGTTCAACATGGCTTGTACCGCGTTTACAAAAACTTCATAAAAAATACCCTGATATTCAACTCAGTTTTTTATTTGATGATCGCATCTTAAACCTAAGCATGCGTGAAGCCGATGCGGCGGTGCGGCTTTATAAACCCGATCAGAATGATCTCATGTACCACCCTATTGGCAGCATCGACTTTCATATCTGCGGTAGCAAAAGCTACTTCAAAGCCAACGGAAAACCCAAAAACACAAAAGAATTAAATGACCATCACCTTATTGGTTACCCTTCTGATGTCACCGCGCCGTACGAAGACCCCAATTGGTTGTTGCGTAAAGCGAATGCTCCCATTCAAAACAACCCAAAACTGATCCAGATGAATTCTCAATTCGCGATTTATGATGGTGTTAAAAATGGGTACGGCCTCGCCGCCCTTCCTGATTATCTTTACCAAAATGATAAAGATATCGAAACCTGCTTGGACGACATAAAACGCCCTTCTGTCACCATGTATTTAGTTTATATGGAAAACAAGAAGAATTCAGCTCGTATTCAACTCTTAAAAGATTACCTTTTAGATCAATAACTTACAGCAAGTTAGAAATTAACTTTATTAAGTTGTGAAAAATATCCCTTTTACGAATATTTTATTGTTTACATCTCGTTACAACGGGCGTATAACCCTCCTCAGCTTGTAGCAATAGTCCTTCCGCTTGCGGACATGACGATTTGTTATTAAGCAAGGATTTCACAAATCCTGCGTTTTAATAGTTGGCTTTTTAGCGAATGAATAAGCGTCCTCGCACTTGTGCGCATGACGGCTTTTTAAAATGCGAACCTCCCTGTTCAACTCAACCAGGCCGCGCTCTTTATTGAGCCGCCTGGTTTTTTTTATGGACACCATAATTCTTTAAATCTAATAATAGACAATGGAGATTCCCAATAAGAATAAAGATGGTTCTAGAAGACATCAATTTACACATCCCCCAAGGGCAAAAGCTTGGCATCGTTGGCCCCTCTGGTTCTGGTAAAACAACCCTCATGGCACTTCTTCTTCGCCTATGGGATGTTGAAGATGGCCAAATCAACATTGGTGATCAAAACATCAAAGATACCCCATCAACCATTTTAAGAAAAAATATGGCGCTTATTCCCCAAGATACCAGCTTATTTCACAGAACTCTGATGGATAATATTCGCTATGGTTGTTTAGATGCTTCCGATGAGGAAGTAATCAATGCCGCAAAAAAATCTTACGCCCATGATTTTATTTCCGACCTTCCTGACGGTTACCAAACTTTAGTCGGGGAACGCGGTATTAAGCTTTCTGGTGGCCAACGTCAACGCATTGCCATTGCCCGCGCCATCTTAAAAGACCCACCTATCCTAATCTTAGACGAAGCAACGTCTGCTCTTGATTCTGAATCCGAACAACTCATCCAGCAAAGCCTTAAAGATTTAATGGGTAACAAAACCGTCATTGCCATCGCCCACAGGCTCTCTACCATCGCACACCTAGATCGCTTAATTGTGATGGATCAAGGTCGCATCATACAAGACGGTACCCACACTGAACTCAAAGAACAAGACGGTTTATATTCTAAGCTATGGAGCATGCAATCGGGTGGTTTTTTGGGGATTTAAAGCCTTGTTTAGGCAATATCTAGTATTATTTTCAGATAAGGATTATAATTATTTAAGTAGAATCAAAACCTTACCTAGAAGTAGCATTCGTGAACAAAATTATACCAGAAGAAGATAAAGAACCCGTCATTGCCTTATTTAATTATGGTGGGGGGTTACGTGGGCTTATCCCCGCCCACATCATGACACGGCTTGAGAAAAAAACAGGCCTTCGCATGAGTGAGATGGTCGATATTTTCACTGGCCCTTCAACTGGCGCAATCTTAAATTCGGCAATGAATTTGCCCCACCCCGATCACCCGCACCGTTGTAAATATCGCGCACGGCATTTGGTACGGTTTTATGAACGTGAAGGAAAAAACATTTTTCCGCAAGATCGCTTTCGCGAGTTACGCGGTCTTCTCCACGACGTCAATAACCGTCTGACCAAAATCAGCCAGCTTGAAAGTATTTTCAAACATGGGCATTACAACCCTAAACATTTAAGCACCGCGCTTCGCGCATTATACGGCAACGCTAAAATTGCAGATAGTTTAAAAAGCCTCGTTATTCCCTTCTACAGCATTGATGGAGAAAGCACGACTGACAGTTACAATCACGGCGCAGACAACCCAACACGTGCCATGCAACATTACGCCCGTGAAGGTGGTCATGCCGTTTGGTTGCGTAATATGAAACTGCATAATGGACAACATCACATTAACAATACGCCGCATGTTTCATTGCATGATGCTGTCTTAGCCAGTTGCGCCGCCCCAACCTATTTCCCTTGCCATCATTTCTCAATCGGTTGGCCCGATGACCGTGGCACAAAAGAATATGCGGGAATTGACGGTAATATGTTTGATAACCCCGCCGTGACTTATTTTGGCTCTCTAAAAAAACAACTCGACCCCCATCAAAAACTCGTCATGATTGGATTGGGAACAGGATACACCAACCGTTCTATCAAACGTGAAAAATGGAACAAATACGGCTCGCTCGGTGTTGTCGATCCTGTTAATGATCTGCCACTGATTAATATTTTCTTCCATGCGAGTGAAAGTGCGCTTTCACACAGCTTCGTCCATGAAATGGGGGATGACTTACACATGTTTAATCGTTCAATTTTGGACGAAGACCCTGAAACACCCAGTATAGATATTGATGACGGCTCACCCGAAAACTTCAAAAAACTCCGTCACTTCGCCGAAAGCATCATGGAAGAAAAAGCCGATGAGCTGGATAATGTCTGCGATATCCTTGTTCAAAACCGCGACAAACGTGTGCAGAACAATAAAGACAGCCAAAATGATAAAAAAGGCATCTTTAGCTTTTTTACTGGCGAATAAAATTCTTTTAATTACAACCTTCTACACCAAAAAACATGGGGGTAACTGGTATTTTCCATGTGTCCCACTTCCCAGAATCAAGTAAATTTATAATAAGGTTATGTATTATCAAGCACGAGTTTAGTTATCAAAACAATTTTCCGAAAGATTGGAATGTAGAATATGGTGGGGTTAAACGTATTCAACGGAAATCCTGTACAATCCCTCTCATCTTTGATGAGCTCTGTTCCATGGCCTGAACAAACATCCTCTATAACAGAAAACTTGCACGAAATATCAGATGCTATAACCAGAAATGCTATCGAAGGCGCGCTTAGTAACGCATTTCTTACTGCCGCCTATATTCAGTCCGCAGCAAATGATACAAAAATTGCCGTCCATTCTTTGCCTATTATTCAAAAAGCTCTTAAAAGAAAAAACAACGTTATAGCTTTTACACGTGCCGCTAAAGCTACCATAAAAGATTCTGCAAAACCCTTAGCTAATGTTCCTAGACCTAATATAGATCATAACACAATTGAATATACGCATAACAAAGTTGATAACTCACAGCATACCGCTATTTTTCCTTTAGGACATTCTACCACTATTGAAGAAATGGAAATTGTAATAGAAGAAAATGATGCACTTGGCATTGATACTATTGTCGTTCCTTTACCAAAAATGGACGGTCATGAACATGCCGCTGACGGACGTACAATTGACCAAGTATATGACGGTCACATGAGAAAATTACTCGATCTTAAACATCCTATATATAAAAACATCCCTAAATATCATAGAGTATCAATCATAATGCATTCATCTTCTAGCTTAGCATTTGAACGCGTGACAAAGCAGGATGATAGCCTAGCAAAATTTGCTCGGGCGCGTTTTTCAAATATTGTGCACCACGGAGCTATGTTAGAAACTGTTGGATCTTCTTTTCTTTTCAATCCATTTCTTTCAAAAACATATAAGATAGCCTCTGCAACACGTTGGTTAAAAGACAAAAAAGTTGGATCAACTGCGGTTGACCGTTATCACATAGGAATTCCTGATGACATTAACAAAGAGAAGTATCAAGAAAGTCTTAAAAACAATGCAGAACATGGTCAAGCCCATTGGATAAAAAAAGCAGGCCAGCATCTCCTTAAGTCCATCTTATCTGACAATGAAAAAAATTCTCACTTCCAACAAATGGAACGAACTTTTTATTCAGGTAAAAAAGAAACTGCCGCATGCTGGAAAACGGTTAGATACTACGCTAAGTTTATGGTTGAAGGTGCAATCTGTGAGATAGATGATAATACAGATCATAATTTTGTCATTGAAACAGATACATCAAAAGACAATTATGAAGAAATACAGAAACAATGTGCTTTATTCAGGCAAAAATTGGCAAAAATTGTTATGAATGATAAAGAACCACGTGTTTCAATGGATGAAATTATACAAGATCAGCTATCTCAATCTCCGGAGGAAAATTGGCTTGCAAACATTAGAAAATTAAGTGTGCTCATTCCAAATTCATTACAACCTCAAGCCGCTTCGACATCTGCACCTGAAAGAGCGCCCGTAGCAGCTTGAATCCGCTGACACGCTTCGCGTAAGGCTTCCTCACTTGTGGCGTAAGAAATTCTAAAATGTGGGCTTAGGCCAAACGCTGCACCATGCACGCACGCCACACCTTGGCTCTCCAGCAAATACGTCACGAAGTCTTCATCAGTTTCCAATGTTTTACCATCTGGTGTTTTCTTACCCATCGCACCTTTACATGATGGATAAACATAAAACGCGCCTTCGGGCGTCGGGCAATCAATCCCTTCACACTCATTCAGCAACCCCACCACAATATCGCGACGCGCCTTAAACGCGGCAACCCACTCCGTCATAAAGCTTTGGTCACCATTCAACGCGGCGGCGGCGGCAGCTTGAGAGATTGAGCTGGGGTTTGATGTACTTTGGCTTTGGATTTTCTTCATCGCCTTGATGAGATCCGCAGGACCACCCGCATAACCAATCCGCCAGCCCGTCATTGAATACGCCTTCGACACACCATTAATCGTCAGGGTGCGATCCTTTAATTTTGGTTCGACCTGCGCGGGTGTTACAAAATCAAAATCATCATAAACAAGATGCTCATACATATCATCGACCATAATCAAAACATGCGGATGGTTTAACAACACATCGGTCAACGCCTTTAAATCATCACGGGTATAGCCCGATCCCGTCGGATTTGACGGTGAATTTAAAATTACCCATTTTGTTTTGGGCGTAATCGCCGCCTCTAACTGCGCCGCACTCATTTTAAATTGTGTTTCGGCAGGGCAATCGACAATCACCGGCTCACCTTCGGCCAATAAAACCATATCAGGGTACGACACCCAATATGGCGCAGGAATAACAACCTCATCACCCGCATTCAATGTCGCCATCAGCGCGTTGTAAAGAATTTGCTTACCGCCTGTACCGACAGAGATTTCCTCTGGCTTATAGTCCAAATCATTATCACGTTTAAATTTTGCAATGACCGCCTGCTTAATCGCTGGCGTGCCATCAACATTGGTGTATTTTGTATCCCCTGCATCCATTGCGGCCTTGGCGGCATCCTTAATGAAATCTGGCGTGTCAAAGTCAGGTTCGCCCGCACCTAAACCAATCACATCGCGCCCCGCCGCTTTCAATTCTTGAGATTTTGCCGCTACCGCCAGCGTCGCAGATGGTTTAATTCGCCCTAATCGGTTAGCAAGATTTGTCATGTTTTTTCTTTCTTAACTTTATAATTTAACAGTAATATCGAGGCTAATCTTATGCTTCTCCATAAAGTCTTTCAAGGGGGCAAGGATAGGATTTTTAAGGTTATCCTTTATATATCCTTGCAATCGTGGAATATGTTCCAAAAATTCAACACCGCCATTTTCACGGGCAAATTTAATGAACAAGCCAATAACACGACAATGAAAATGACAAGACATCAACACATACCAATCATCAAAAGTTTGGCGTTCTTCCGCGGACATATTTTCACAATACAAAGCTTTCATTGATTGCTTGATATCATCAGGTACAGTTGCCCGTGCGTCTTCAAGCAAGTTTAACAGGTCATAACCATTAAAACCCCAAAAGGCATCTTGAAAATCAATTAGTGCCGCACGGTCATTCTCGTTATCTCGCCAAATTAAATTCTCCAAATGGTAATCTGCATGGCAAAAACCCATCGGGCATGGTGGTACGGTTTTTTCAATTTTCATCATCACATTTTGAAATTCTTCATGATCCGTTTGCGTTGTTTTACGCCCCGCACCTATCGGCATGTAATAATCAACAAATTGACTCAAACGTTCCCAAATCAGCGTTTCTTTATACCCTCCAAGTTCTAAAACATTTTCAGAATTTGTTTTGTTAATATCAACAAGAACCTGAGAAGCATGCTTATAAATTTCTACTGGAGAAACACCCTCTCTTAACGCATCACCAAAACTGGTCTTGCCTAAATTTTCAATAACCGCATAGCCTATCTCAAGGTCATATTTATAAATCTCAGGAACACGCACATTATTTTTCTGCAAAAATTCCGCGACAACGATAAATTCTTTTAACCCTGTTTCTAAAATACCGGCACGGCTCATATCCATCAGCAAAGCCGTTTCATTCTCTTTCTCTAATCTGAAATAACGGCGTAACCCCATGTCCGCCGACATCGGAATAAGGTCAAAGCTTTCCCACTTTGTTCCTTTTAAAAAGTCAGAAAAATCATTTTCAATTTGCTGTGCTGGTTGGTTCATAGTTTCACTCTAATGTCATTGCGAGGAATGAAAGGACGAAGCAATCTCTAAAGGTTGCCGCAGTCGTCTCAAATAAATTTGAGTCTCCTTCGCAATGACGTTTTAATCCTCACCTTGGCTTTTTTTAATCATCTGTTGAATGGCATCAATATGTGATTTTGACACGCCTTGTTTTTTAAGTGGGCGGCCATAAGCCTCCTGCCCAAATTGAGTCGTATCACCACCAGCAATCGTTTTTAAAATATCCAAACCGAATGAATCATCTTGCTCCTCCGCACGCGGTTCAGGAATGTTTTCCGCTTCCGTCTTACCGCTCATCACGCGATTAACCGCATGGGCGACAATACCGACCATGTGTGGCTTTACAAGCTCGCGTAACAACTTTGGATCTTCCATCGCTTGCGCGATAACCATCTGGCGTGCCTGCCCTGCATGACCACGCGTTGCGTCCAATGCTTGCTTAATCTTATTAATCGAATAATCTCGTGACATAGCCAATCTCCTTTAGTGAAATTCCATTATAGGACATAAAGCTTAACATTTTCTAGGGAAGATATAATTTACCCCTCAGATTCTATATGAAGCAGCACTTGACAAAACAGGAATTATATCCTATTATGAAATCAATCAACTGCACGCTCACACTGAAAAACAGGCAACAAACGAACTGAACAAAAATCGTTTGATATCAACCACTTAATTTTTTTAAAAGCGTGAGATACGAACGGACTGAAGAGTTTAAAATTTGACGTTTTTGCGCCTTAGCGGTTAAAAAACCTTAAAGCTCCGCCAGCTCCTTCATGAGGATCTGCACACCCTTAACGCGTTCTTCAACCGTTTCCCAATGGCGCACAGCGATGATTTTCTGATCTTTCGGGCGAATTTTAATGCTACCGCGTTTTTCGTTAATCCATTGCATGACCTTGGCGGGATCATTGGCGGTACCTTTGTAAAAGCCAATCACCGCGCCTTTCGGCCCCGCCTCAACATGATCGACATTGGCTTTACGACATAGTTGCTTAATCGCGACGATATCCAGCAAGTTCTCCACCTCTTCTGGCAGATCACCAAAACGGTCAATCAGCTCCGCGGCGAAACCTTCAATTTCATCGCGCCCTTCAAGGTCACCCAGACGACGATAAAGGCTCATACGAATACTTAAATCTTCAACATAAGTCTCTGGAATCAATACAGAAGTACCAATATTAATTTGCGGTGACCATTTATCTTCCGCCAGCGCTTCAGCGTCCATATCCACACCAGATTTGGCAAGCGCGACCGCTTCTTCCAGCATTTGTTGATACAGCTCCACCCCGACTTCGCGGATATGCCCTGATTGTTCTTCACCCAGCAAGTTCCCCGCGCCACGAATGTCCATATCATGAGAGGCGAGCTGAAACCCAGCCCCTAAAGTATCAAGTGTTTCAATTACTTCGAGGCGTTTTTGCCCTTGTGGGGTCAGCTTCTTTTTCGGATCGTGCGTCAGATACGCATAGGCGCGGACTTTTGACCGCCCAATCCGCCCACGAATTTGATACAGCTGCGCCAGACCAAACATATCCGCACGATGCACAATCATGGTATTGGCGGTGGGTATATCCAGCCCGCTTTCCACAATACTGGTCGCTACCAAAATATCATATTGGCGGTCATAAAAGGCACTCATACGGTTTTCGAGGTCAGTCGCGCTCATTTGACCATTCGCCGTGACGACTTTCAGCTCTGGCACCAGCTCCTTCAGCTGATCTTGAACTTCTTGGATATCCTTAATGCGTGGCACAACGTAAAAGCTCTGCCCACCGCGATAATGCTCGCGCATCAACGCTTCACGCAACACCATCGGGTCATAGGGCAGAACGAAAGTACGAATCGCCAACCTATCGACGGGCGGTGTGGTAATCAGGCTCATTTCCTTGACCCCCGTCAGTGACATTTGAAGG
>CAZYHI010000044.1:0-14400 GCA_964647515.1 uncultured Micavibrio sp.
GCGGATACCCGCAACAACATCTTCCCCTTGTGCATTCACAAGGTATTCACCATAGAAAAAATTCTCTCCTGTTGATGGGTCACGTGTAAAGGCAACACCCGTGGCGCAATCATCACCCATATTACCAAACACCATAGATTGAACATTCACTGCCGTTCCCCAGCTTTCAGGGATATCATTAATTTTTCTATACGTAATCGCCCGCGGCACCATCCATGAACTAAACACCGCGCCAATCGCTCCCCAAAGCTGTTCCTGCGGATCTTCTGGGAAAGGTTTACCCAGCTGACGTTGAACCATTTCTTTATATTGTGCGACAACGTCTTTCCAACCATCGGCGGTGATGTCGGTATCTTCCGTTACATCCATGTCACGTTTATGTTGCTCCATGATATCTTCAAAATCATGATGTTCTAACCCCATCACAACATCACCATACATTTGAATAAAACGGCGATACGAATCCCATGCAAAACGTTCATCACCTGATTTAACAACCAACCCTTGAACAGTTGTATCATTCAAACCAAGGTTTAAAACTGTATCCATCATACCTGGCATCGACACACGCGCACCAGAACGTACAGAAACAAGCAATGGATTTGTCGCATCACCAAATTTCATATCCATTTGTTTTTCAACGGCAGCTAAAGATTCAAGCACTTGCGCTTTTAACTCATCGGGATACTGACTGTCATTATCGTAAAAAGCAGTACAAACCTCAGTCGTAATTGTAAATCCAGGCGGCACAGGAAGCCCAAGGCTCGACATTTCGGCTAAATTCGCGCCCTTCCCGCCCAGCAAATTCTTCATATCTGCTTTACCGTCTGTTGCTTTACCAAAATTATATACCCATTGTGTCATCCGCTTATCGCCCTTTATGCTGTCATTGGTTATGAAGTACCGTGAATTTAGCGATTCTTATTCAAAAAATACAGTAGAAAATCACATTATTTTTATTGACATAAACATCAAACTAGCATAACTATGTCAATGAAAAATATAATTTAGGGTTACTACAAAATGAGCTCACTTACAGCGAGAGAGCGCTTTGCACTAATTATAGGAGAACCACCTAAGATTCAACAACATGTGGATGGATCATTAAACCCACTATATAATGCCTTTTTTAATGCCTCTATGTTTTTAGCAAATAATCAAGACTATGACAAAAAAACACGTCAAGCTTATTACGATGCTCTAATACATGAAGTAAGCAAAAGCAGAGGTCCCAACGCAATACAATGTTTAAGAGCGTTTAATAAGGAATACAGCAGCGCAATCGCTAATCCAATAAATTTTGACGAAAGAGATCTTTTACCATCATCAAACATAGATCATCATCAACAGAATAAGCCTGTCCAACCGTAACACCCTCACGGTCATACGCAATGCCATTGCCATCAGGCATATAGCCAAGCTTCACATAGAGCCGTTGTGCAGGGCCATAATCTTTGGTGAGACCAACGGAGATACCAATGCTCTCAAGCCCTTGATCGCGTGCCAAATTTTCAAACGCCTCCACAAGAGCCGTTGCCACGCCCTGCTCTCTTGCTTCAGGGACAACATTCAAATCTTGAATTTCTGGAATCTCCAATTTTTTATAAAGATTATATTTTGGCTCAAAATTTAAAATACCAAAGGCAACGTCTTTCTTATTTTGTGAAGCCATCAAAACCACACAATCTTTTTCGAACAACGCCTCAAAGTACCCCTCATCCTTTTGCCCAATCTGCACATAGAGATCATAAAGCGCAGGGATATCGCTTTCATCAGCTTGGTGTATGTCAACATTTGCACTCATTAAAACAAAGCCTCCATATCACGGAAAATTTTCTCTGCGGCATCGCTATAACGGCCATCATCATTATGAAGTACCAAACCTGCCTGTAATGTCACTGGTGATTTTCGGTCACGTGCCGCACGGATAATAACACGTTTGGCAGGCACACCTTGCTTAGGCCAAAGTGGAAAAATTTCAATCGCACCAAAGCGCGGCGATAAACAAGACATGATCTCATCCAATTTATCGGCGCGGTGAATCATCGTAAACAACCCTTTGGGGTGCAAACAATAATAAGCCGTATCAATCCAATCTTTTAAGTTCAGCGCGTTCACTTCATGTCCCATCGCGGTGGCTTTTTCTTCGCTGGGCGAACGTAAATGCGCGCCACCATCCAAATAAGGAGGGTTACAGACGACATGATGGAACGCTTTTTCTCGTCTAAAATCCTTAATATCCGCCGTGACAAATTCACATTGCTCCTCAAACCCATTGCTTCGTGCATTTTGTATTGCAAGATCCGTATGATCGCCTTGAATCTCCACCCCCGTCAGCTTCACCCCCGCAACACGCGTTAAAATAGATAAGCCCGCACCGCCAACACCACAGCCCATATCCAAAACATGCTCTCCCGCTTTGGCAGGGCAAGCCGCCGCCAAAAGCACCGAATCTATCGATGTTTTGAAGCCATTTTGCGTGTGCGCCAATTTTAAACGCTTGTTCAGCACATAAATTTCTTGAAAAGCTGTCATAGCCCTATTAAACCATTGTTATGGGCGCAATACAGCACAAAAATGCAGAGACTTCAAATCCGCTTGATATTTTACAAGATCAAATGGCCACGGATATGGATGCGGTTAATCAAATGATTATCACCCATATGCAATCTGATGTACCGCTTATCCCTCAATTGGCGAGCTACCTTATCGCCGCAGGGGGAAAACGTATCCGCCCGCTTCTGACATTATCCTGCACTGCTTTATTTGAAGGCGATAAACTTGAAGATAATATGATACGCGCGCATAAATTGGCCGCTTGCGTTGAATTTATTCATACCGCGACACTTTTGCATGATGACGTGGTTGATGATAGTGACGAGCGGCGCGGTAAAAAATCCGCCCATATGATTTTTGGCAATGAAGCATCCGTCTTGGTTGGAGATTTCTTATTCTCTCGTGCGTTTCAACTGATGGTCAGCGACGGGAATTTAGATATTCTGAAAATCCTTTCTGATGCCTCTGCCATTATTGCCGAAGGTGAGGTCATGCAACTCGCCGCACAAAATAATATTGAAACCACAATGGATGAATATATAGCCGTTATCCAAGGTAAAACAGCCTCGCTTTTTGCCGCCGCGTGTGAAGTCGGTCCCGTCATTGCGGATCAGGATGAAACCATTATCAAAACTTTACGCGATTACGGCATGAATCTCGGCATGGCGTTTCAAATCATTGATGATGTTTTGGATTATAGCGCTACGCAAGAAAAACTCGGCAAGGCCGTCGGGGATGATTTCCGCGAGGGAAAAATGACCGCACCCGTTTTATTTGCCATTCAAAATTCAGATGCCCCACAAAAAGAATTCTGGCAACGCACTCTAGGCGATAAAAACCAAACCGAAAATGATTTAGCATCCGCAAAAGATATCATCACGCAAACGAACGCCTTGGAAAAAGGCATGGATTTAGCCAAAACTTATGGTGACAAAGCTATTGAGAACCTATCCTCTTTGCCCGATGGCTCTCTTAAACAAACATTGGTTGATTTGGTTTCCTTCACTTTAAACCGTGAGTATTAAATCTTATCAATTCTCTTCTGTTTGTTTTAAGTATATAATTTTCCTAATGTGAACTTATTTCAAAACAAGGGAGATTTAAAAATGTTACAACAAAAAGACAAAATCATCACATACGGCCTTGGTGCTATCGGCGTTATCATGATTATCATGGGCGTCATGAAAGGCATGCCACCGCCTATGTTAACAGGCGTTGGATTCTTACTTATCACATGGGGACGTTTGTAAATTGCCCAAAATATTGACCTTATTGGTCTTATTATTATCAACGGTAAGCGCATTGCCTGCGCTTGCCCGCCCTGTTTCTTACCCTGGTGGATGGACGTTAATGGTTCGGAACGATATTATTGCTAACTCTACCCTTGTTCATTATTCCCCCACAGCAAAACATTCCGTCGGGTGGCGGCATGAATATTTACGCGAACCAAGCGCGCATGTTAATAGTGTGCAATTAAACAATTTATTAAAACGTTGGAATAAAACCGCCGAACAAGCCAATATTTATTTAAAATCTGGTGTGGGCATTGCCCTAGAAAATGGCGATGTAAACCCTGCAATATTCACTGGAATTGCCGCAGATTGGGAGACGCGCCGCCATTTTATCTCATATGAAAACAGATTTTTCTGGGCCGATGATACAGATCAATTTATTCGGCACGAAGCACGTATGGGCATTGCCCCTTACATTGGTGATCATGGTGATTTTCATACATGGCTTATGTTACAAGCCAATTATAATGCCAGCGACCAAGATAATTTTTCTGCCACACCATTGGTTCGTTTTTTAAAAGATGCAACCTTGGTTGAGCTTGGTTATAATCTTGATAACGGTATCGAAGCAAATTTCACGCAAAGATTTTAAAAACATAATCATGGCAAAATTTTTAACACTTATAATTTTCACATTTCTAATAAACACATCTGTTTTGGCTGACACAAAAACAGATGACATTGTCATAAATGTTAAAGGCATGGTTTGTGATTTTTGCGCTCAAAGCTTAATAAAGGTATTCAAGAAGGAAGATAGTGTTAATGACCTCACCATCGATTTAGACAAACAAACAGTCATTGTTGACACCAAGAAAGAAACCCACCTCAGTGATGAGAAAATTAAAGAGCTGATCGAATGGAGTGGTTATGATTTTGTGAGTGTTCAAAGAAATTAACGTTTAAAAAAAACCACAGATATAAGAACCATCATCCCCTGCAACAATATACTATTCTTATCTGCGTTTATCTTTGTTCATCTGCGGTAAAATGCATTGAAATAATAATTTTACTTTTTCTTCTTACAGGGGAAATAACGCGATAACGCCAAACTAACGGCTGGCGCCGCAATAAACACATCATGATGTGAATTTCTTTCCAAATATTTCCAAGCAATATCCTGTAAATCATTCAACTTCACATTTGGCGGTACACATAAATCAAGGTTTGGTGACGTTCCCAATGATCGTAAAAGATTGTGGTAATCAACCAGACCTGCGATATAAGACTGACACGCAATATGTGCGCCTTTGACCAGCTCTTTTCCATCCTCATCACGTTTACAAAGCTCTAAAAGGTAAGCACCAGATATAAGTGCGCCTGTTTCTTGCGCTTTGGTGGGATGAGGCAATATCAGCAAAACTGCCACAATTAAAATGAATAAAGAACGCATCAACTTAATCTTTTTGGCTTGTCTTTAATTGTTGTAAGACAGCAAAGGGAGAGTCTTCTGGTTTACTTTCAACCTCGGCTTTATAAATACGCTCGCGCTGTGGTTTCGCACCATGTTTTTTGGAAGATTTAAATTTCTTTTTGTCAGATTTAAAATCTGAATTGGCGAATTTATTATTTTTCTTATAGTTATTTGTCTTTTGTTGTGGTGCACCGCCTGTCATCGCCTTCCCTTTTTTAAGGGCAAAAGTCGCTAACTCTGGTTTTTCTACTTTAACTTCTTTATCAGACTGTGCAACTTCTCCTTCAACTGAAGGCGTTGTTACGTCTGGTTCCACCTTACCTTCAGCTTTTTCATCGCTTTCCGCAACAACTTCATCGGCAGGATCTTTTATTTTCTTATGACCTATAGCTTCAAGAACCGCATAAAGATCTGCAATATTACTACCCAACCATTCAGCCATTTGATGCTGCGCCATAAATTGCCCATCTTTGGCGACATCATATACCGCACAAATCACACGATCCAACATATCAACACGGATAGAACGCGGCCCATAAACAGGATATCCAATGGATTGATAATAATTTTTATCAACCTCTTTCCCCTCAACAGAAAAAGAAACAATACCATCGGCAGGGACAACCGCAGGCAAATCTTTGTCATGCCAAACAGAAAGTAAAAGCGCACGTAAACGTACCGCAGCAGGTTTATTAAGCTCGGGCAGATAAACCAATAACGGCCCAAAACGAATTTTTTTACTGCGTAATGAATTACGTTGTTCTTCATCCATTTTGGCAATCATACTTTGTAGATCACTACGGGGAATAACGCCCAATGCTTCATATATTTTTAAAGAAATATCACGCGGCGCGCCTTGTGGAATATCATCAGATTTTAAATTAAACAAAGGAAGTAACGCTTCGGCGATGTAACGCCCTAACCACGCATTCATAAATTGAGAAACCGCATCATGGTCTTGGCCTTCCAAAACAGACGAATCGGCAATCAACGAACAAGAAGGGGTTAAAACATCCGTTCCCTTTTTTACTTCCGCGACAACCTCTCCCAACATTGGGTTGGTTAGATCTTTTTGCCACGTTATTTGTCCATTTTCAGACAGGACGAACTGTTTATCCAAAGAATTTAAAATCATAACCCTTCTATTACCTGATGTTGGCGGAAGATTAAAGGGAAATAAGCAAAAAATACGCTTTTGATACTGTTTTTTAACCGTTTTTCAATCAGGAGGCATCACAACTCTAATGACAAAAATATATGACTGTGGTAATGATCACCATCTGTAAAATTTAATGGAAATAGAAAATATGCGCTCTTTCTCACGCTTTCTTACAATAATCTTATCTTCATTCTTAATCATCGCGTCATTATCGCCAGCCTATGCCGTTGAGATTAATGATGCGGGTGCTAAAAATTTAAAATCTCAGCTATCAAATTATATTGATGAATATAAAAATATAGTTGCACCGCTCGGCGTTACGCTTGATATGAAAGGTGACATTACCGTTGAACAAGGCAGTGGGTATTACGCCGCAACCTTGCCTTCTATCATATATAAAAGTCCTGATAGTAAAAAAATAAAAATTGGCTTAACGGCCATTAACGCCATACCTACAGATAATTCAAAAAATTGGAAAATATCTATGGCGATACCAACGCCTGTCTTATTTTTAGATCAAAATGATGAAACGCAAATGCGCCTTGATATTGGCAAACAAAATATTGGTGGATTATGGTCTTTTGACCTCGGAAATTTTGTTAAACTAGCCGCGCAATATGAAGACATTAAATTTACTAACCTAGAAAAAAATGATGTGTTTGGCTTTTCAAAAACCACTATAAATTCAGATATGACCGAAAAAGAGAAAGGTGTCTGGAGCGGCCCAGCGAAAGTAACGGCTTCTAACTTCTTTATTGATACGCCAGAGCTGAAAAATGCCTTCACTATTGAAAGCATAGAAAACACATCCATCGTTAATAGCTATTCCCCTACAAAATATAAACAAGCGCGAAAAGATTTCTTTAACAACAATTCAGATAACAGCCCTCTTCATTCTCTCTCTTTATTTATGGAAGCTTTGGGTGATATACAGACCAATTTTTCAATAAAAAATATGAAGTTTACAAATAAAGAAAATAATAAAGATACAAAAATTCAAAACATCAACTTTGGCTATAACGCTAAACAAATCAGTGATAATAATTTTAACTTCGCGACAAACATCTCTTATGACGGATTAAGCGCAACCGATATGAGTGATGACATTCCTAAAAATTTTAAAACATCAATTTCTTTAACAAAATTACCGATTAAAGATTTAATAGAAATCGGACAACAGGCCATCACTGAAAACAGTAAAAATGATGTAAACGCCAAAAAAGTTGCGGTAACAAAAGCTGTAAAGTTCTTACCGCAAAAATTAAAAGATGCTGGCACGACGTTATCCTTAAAAGATACCAAATTAGGCAGCGATATATATGACATTATCTTAAGCGGTGACTTACAAGCAGAACCAAGTTCCAAAATCGGCGGTGCAGGCTCGCTCAATATTGAAACGCACGGTTTGGATAAGTTAATGAAGTCTCTACAAGAAAACCCAAAAGGAAAATCTTTGGCGCAACAGCTTGCAATATTTCGTATTATCAGCAACGAGGACAAAAATAAAAACACTGCCGTGATTAAGATCGATAAAGAAGGCAAACTTAGCATTAACGGTAAAGATATGAGTACAATCGGTGGTCTTCTTGGCGGCGCGCAGTAACTAACTACAACAAATACCCCAACAATGCATTTAAACGTTGCATCCCTTGAATTGTCGGCATGATATGTGTTTTCGACATCTTCAATAAATTCTCATTCACCAAATGTTGAATTTTATCTTGCGCCAAAACCATGCGCCAATCTTGCCCCGTTTCGTTCTCAATATTCTTCAATGCAACACCTTCACGAAGGCGCAAGCCCATCATCATTAACTCAATCAATTTTTCTTGCTTATTAACATCAATAAAATCATGGTAGCCATGCCCTTGATTATCCACTTTATCCAACCAAATATCTGGCGCACGATGCGTGCGTGTCGCGTATTTATTCCCCTCCAAACTTAACCTTCCATGTGCGCCAGGGCCAATACCTGCATAATCGGCATAACGCCAATAGGTTAAATTATGTTGGGACTCCTGCCCTTTAATCGCGTGATTGGAAATCTCATAAGCAGGCATGTTGGCTTTATCCAAAATTTTTTGCGTCACTTCATAAAATTCGCCGGCTTGATCGGCTTCAGGAATACGAAACTCGCCACGTGCGGCTTGCGTATAAAACGGCGTGCCTTGCTCAATAGTCAATTGATAGAGCGATAAATGTCCGTTGGTATGTTGTAAAGCCGCGCTCAACTCTTCACGCCATTGCGTTATCGTTTGTTCTGGGCGCGCATAAATAAGATCAAAGCTATAACGATCAAAAATATGACTTGCTGTTTTAATGGCGGTAACAGCTTCGCTGGCGCTATGCTCCCGCCCTAAAAATTTTAAATCATCATCACGTAATGACTGCACACCAATTGACACACGGTTAACCCCCGCCAGCTTAAACCCTTCAAATTTTTGCGCTTCAATAGAGGTCGGGTTCGCTTCCAATGTGATTTCAATATCATTGGACACCTGCCAGCGTTTTTGAATATGCGCGATAATCGCTTCCACCGTTTCAGGCTTCATAAGCGATGGCGTACCACCACCAAAAAAGATAGACGTCACCACGCGCCCTTTTGTCTTTTCGGCGATATAATCAATCTCACGCAGATACATCTTCATCCAGCGTTCATGGTCAATACTATCACTGACATGGGAATTAAAATCACAATATGGGCATTTTGATTTACAAAATGGCCAATGGACGTAAATACCAAAAAGATTCTTCATATTTGTCATTCCGACTACGCTCGGGATGACAGGTAATTTTTAAACTTTTCAACTGCAACCGCGCGATGTGAAATTGCATTTTTTTCATCTGCATTCATTTGCGCGCATGTCACGTCATAACCATTGGGTACAAAAATAGGGTCATAACCATGCCCTTTACCACCACGCATCGGCCATGTTAAATGCCCTGTCATGCGCCCTTCAAAAATCTCTTCCTGTCCATCAGGATATACCAATGCCAGTACCGCAATGAAGTACGCTGTGTGACTTTGGGTAATACCGCCAAGCTCTTTATGAACGCGCTCCATCGCTATATTGAAATCGCGCCCGTTTGGAGTCTCCCCCCAACGTGCAGAATAAATCCCTGGCGCACCATCCAGCGCATCAACACACAAACCACTATCATCCGCCAGCGCAGGCAAGCCCGTCGCCTCACACGCCGCACGCGCCTTAAGCAACGCATTGCCTTCAAACGTTTTTTCCGTCTCTTCTGGTTCAGCTAAATCAAAATCCGCAGCGGATTTTATTTCTAAATCCATGTCGGAAAACATCTGCTGAAACTCCAGCACTTTTCCCTGATTATGCGTCGCGATTAATAGTTTTTTCATTCTAATATCCCTAACCTGTCATTCCGAATGAATATGAGGAATCTCCTTCAACTCATGAGATCCCTCGTCGCTTACGCTCTGTCGGGATGACGATATAGTTATCCCAAAACTTTCTTCTGCGCCTCAGATAAATCAGTACAGCCTTGCTTCGCTAAATTTAAAAGCTGTTGAAATTCTTCTTCACTAAACGGTTCTTGTTCGGCTGTCCCTTGGATTTCAACGATACCGCCCTTGCCCGTAATCACAAAATTTGCATCGGTTTGCGCATCAGAATCTTCATCATAATCCAAATCCAGCACAGGCGTGCCTTTATAGATACCGCATGAAATCGCCGAAATTGTATCGCTCAAGGGTAAGCTATCAAGGAGTTTTAAGTCCACCAAATGCTGTAACGCCAAATGAAGCGCAACATACGCGCCTGTGACAGATGCCGTTCTTGTGCCGCCATCGGCCTGAATGACATCACAATCGACTTTCACCTGACGTTCGCCCAAAGCCTTCATATCAACCACGGCACGCAACGCCCGCCCGATTAAACGCTGAATCTCTTGCGTACGACCAGATTGTTTGCCACGCGCCGCTTCGCGATTCATACGAGAGCCTGTTGAACGTGGCAACATACCATATTCCGCCGTGACCCAGCCTTTACCAGACCCACGCATCCAGCCCGGCACATTTTCTTCCACCGAAGCCGTACAAAGCACATGCGTATCACCACATTTGACTAAACAAGAGCCTTCCGCATGTTTGGAATAATTAGGGATAAGCTCAACGGAGCGAAGCTGTTCTGGGGTGCGACCTGATGGACGTGTCATAATATCTCTCTTTTTTGTCGGTTAATTTGCCCCTAAACTAAGCCACGGGACAAGACCCGTCAATTCTTATCAAACATTTGCCCTGTTTGCCGATAAACGCTACAATATATGTCATATTTACAAATGTGAATATTTATAAAAAGACTTAAATCACAAGGCTTCGTCACCAATGAAAAAAATTCTATTAACCGCGCTTATACTTATTGGAATATCATCATTTTTTCCACAAATATCAAAAGCGCAAGATCAAATATTTATCCCGCTTGGTACCGATTTTGACAACAGAGCGGCGCGATTGGCAAAGTTTGCGAGGCAACAATCTTTATCAACACCCAATACTATTCCCGCTGGTGAGGTGCATGTTTCAATCGTTAATCCTGATTTTTTAGAAAGAGAGCAATTTGCTTTGTTATTTCAAAAAGCCAATGCCGAAACAGGGTGCCATCAATATTCCCCTATCGAATATGAAGCAAAATTTATTGAAAATTATTATATGGACATTGATTTAAAACATTTCCGCAACAGCGTTAAGCCAACACAAAACCCTGAATATGATTGCAACCAAACATATAAAGTTGCCACAGGTATGATTGTTCTTAACGTCAATGATTTGGCCAAAAAGAAAATTCGTGAAATTCGTTTTAGCAACGGTCAATCACGCGATGCTTATACCGTCAATGTCCTAGATAGTGGCGTGCGCCTCACACCCAAAAGTATGCTGGCGTTTAAGGCTGTGAATTTACAAGGCCCTGATAAGACCTATATCCAATACAACTTCCCAGATAACAGCTTGCTGAAGTTACAGGTGCCGATGGCACAACAAGGTGACGACATCGCCCAAGCCGTACGCACTTTAGCATTTCAAAGTACGCTTGAGCCTGTTCTTAATCGTGAAGGATTGGACACCTCTGGTACAAATAATGTCTTTTATTTTACTGATCCAAACGCTACAACATTAGATCAATTAGGCAAGGATGGTTACATGGAGCTTGGAACAATTACAATTAAGCGTCCTTATGATGGCCCAAATGGGCGCGTCGCAGCCCCCACATCTTTGAAAGTTTTTGCCACACGCCAAGACGTAACGCTGTAAATAACGTAAGAAACAATACATATAAAAAGTAAAATATATAATGACTGAAGAAAACCAAAATCCAGAAGAATCAAAAGCTGATAATGCCGATGATAATATCGTCAATCTTGATGGTATGAATGACGAACCATCATTGGAAATCACACCAGAAATTTTGATCGAAAACCTTGAAAAAGAATTAGTTGAGGCGCGTGAACGTACCATGCGCGCCCTCGCCGATGCAGAAAACACGCGTAAACGCGCACAAAAAGACCGTGAGGATGCGGGAAAATATGCCATCGCTGGCTTTGCACGTGACTTGTTGGATTTCAGCGATAATTTCAAACGCGCACTAGACGCCATGCCTGAAGACACGCCCGAGGCTGTCCGTGGTGGGTTGGATGCGATGGAGCGTGAAATGCTTTCAACTTTTGACCGTCATGGTATTAAAAAGATTGAACCGTTAGACGAGCCTTTTGATGCTAATTTTCATGAGGTAATGTTTGAAGCACCTATGGAAGGCAAAGACGCAGGCACAATTATTCAAGTCATTGATGCAGGTTATGTTCTCAATGACCGTTTGCTCCGCGCCGCCAAAGTTGGTATTGCCAAAGCAGACCCTAGTGCCGACCCGGGTACAAAAATCGATATAGAGGGCTAAGGTTCAAACAGATCTAGAGAACTTCCACTAGAAGTACAAAAATTATAAGCATTACTTTGTATCTTACTTTGCAAATCAGAAAAGCGTTGCAATACATTCATATTTTCTATGTCTACTTCATCCCCTCCAGCATCAAGGTATCCCTCATAAAAATTATCCCAACGTCCAAACTCTGATTCTTGTATCACTAAAAAATCTAACTCTTTAGGTCCAATCCCAGATTTACAAAAATCAAAAACCCCAGTGATAGAACCGTTACCATCTAAAGAGCCACATGTATTACCGTACGACAAATCACCATGTAGAAAAACAGGACATCCAGTCATTGCTTTTAATTGCTCTGCCATTCTATCTATATCTTTAGAAAATGCATCTGCCCCCTTAACTTGCCGTAAATAATCATCCAGTAACCTATCTACAAAAGATGTTGTAAAAATATTCTTATTTTGTTCCGTTAACTCTAGGTTATGCAAGTCTGCCATAGCCCTTCCCTGAAAAAACTGCACCTTTATTATTTCCTCTTCAGAAAGCTGAGCGATATGCGCTGCATCACGAGGGGCACGTAAAGCTGTCATTCCTATATAAACATTAGTATAAGCACCCGCGTCATCTTGAACAGCACCATGTTCAAGTAATTTTGGCACATGGAAATCCAGTTCTTCGCTATACTGATCTAAAATATTTAATGCTTTAACTTCATTTTGGTATGATTCCAAAAAGCATGGTCTATCTAAATTAAACTGTTTTAATATAGTACCTTCTCCAGCACGATGAAAAGCGTCAGAAGCTTTTCTCCCTATACCCTGAAAAATAACAGCATCAGTGCCTTGAGTAATTTCTTTATATGTCATAGATATATGTTATATTATTTTTTACATAATTACAAAAAATATAATGCTATGCCCGAATATTGATTATCCTACATTTGCTGGGTTTTACCAAGTTCCAGAAAAAAGCCTTATCTTAGAAAAACCTTAATCACCTCCACTATAGATACTCCCTTATAAATAATTACCTTTTTCACACTCCAGGGAAAGCTAAAGTCTATGAGATAAGTTGGGTTCCAGCTTTCACTGTAATGTAATCGTTTACATTAAAGGATGATTGCTAAAACTTCATATCTTTGGCCATATCAAGAAATTGATGTACCAAAACATCATTCTCTTGGCGTGATATAACGCCAAAACCTGTTCTATTCTTTGTTCCCTCAATAGGTCTATGAACGACGTTATTGACCTTCACTTTTTTCATTGCTTCTGGCACGATACCAATCCCAACATCACTGGCAACAAGTGCAGCAATCGTCATTTGCTCCGTTGCTTCTTGGACAATATTAGGTGTTATCTTCTTATTGGTAAAAATATCAATCACATCGTCATAACTGGCGGGGCTGTTCCAACGCGGATAGAAAATTAGTGGTTCATTTTTTAAGTCCGTCACTTTAATAATTTTTTTCTTTGAAAGTGGATGGTTTTTATTGATTGCGGCAAACCATGCCTCCTTTATCATTATTTCCATTTTTAAATCATTCGGTAAGTTAATCGGAAAGCGTTCAATACCAACATCAATTTCTTTGTTAGAGATTTTATTAATAACCCTATCACCACTATATTGTTTCAGATCAATTTGAACGTCTGGGTATAATTTTTTATATTGGGAAACCAATTGTTGTAAAATCCCCGTCACGGATGAACTAATAAATCCTATTTTAATAAGCCCCGCTTTCCCTTCCCCCACTTGTTTTGTTTGAAAACAGGACTGCTCCACTTGTGTTAAAATATGGCGAGCCTCAATTAAAAAGAACTCACCCGCTTTAGTAATGTGAATATTGCGCCCTTCACGCGTAAATAAGGGCGTTTGCAATTCTTCTTCCAATTGTTGAATGGCAACACTTAAAGGAGGTTGTGAGATATGAAGTCGCTCAGCCGCACGGTGGATGTTCACTTCCTCCGCCACAGCTACAAAATATCGTAAATGCCTTAATTCCATTTGATAGTTATAGCATATCAAAACTATATTTAAATAGTATTTTTTATATTAAATAAATTGATCTAAATTTCTTTTATCAAC
>CAZYHI010000045.1:0-14015 GCA_964647515.1 uncultured Micavibrio sp.
GCATGACCGAGAAGTTCTTGAATTTCGCGTAAATTTGCACCATTTTGTAACAGATGTGTGGCGAAGCTGTGGCGCAGGGCGTGGGGTGTGGCTGTTTCGGGCAGATTTAGTTGCGCGCGTAAGCTTCGCATGGCTTTTTGCACCACACCTTGATTCAGACGCCCACCTTTTGCCCCTAAAAATAAAGCGCGGTTTGGCGTTTCGGGGTAGGGGCAAGCGGTGCGATATTCTTCAATTCGTACTTCAATTTGTGCCAAAATGGGCACTTGACGTTCTTTGCTTCCCTTACCCATGACGCGGATAAATCCGTCGCGGGGGAGGTTTTCAATGTTGAGTGTCAGTGCCTCGTTAATGCGTAAGCCCGATCCATAGAGTAGCGTGAACAGCGCCCGATCACGAATGGCGACCCAATCTTCGAGAATCATATCATCGAGCAGGCGAAAGGCTTGGGTTTGTTCCATAGGACGAGGGAGTTTCCGGGGCAGTTTTGGTGCGCGTACGGTATGAATGGCGGCGTTATGGGCGATGCCTTGTTTGTCCATCCATGTTAGAAAATTTTTGACACTGGACAGCGCGCGGGCACGGGTGGTAGTGGACGCCCCTTTATTGGCTTGGTTGGACAGCCAGCTGCGGAAATCTGTGATAGAGGCTGCGCGTAAAGAGTTAATCGAGATGGCTTCGCTTTGATGCTGACTGAGAAAATCAATGAAGCGCGCCATGTCCGAACAATAAGCGCGAAGCGTATGTTTGGAGACATTTTTCTCACTGGAAAGGTAGCTCTGCCATTTTTGTAAAATTTCGGCAAAGTCGCCTTGGCATCTCTCTAAGGTGATAAGCGGTATCATGGAAAGTATTTTACCACAGATGAAATATGTGATGTGAAAAAACTAACCACCAAGACACCAAGTTCTTTAATGATGAACGCGGAGGAAAAAGAGAATCGGAGGTTTTTATTTTTACCACAGAGGGCGCAGAGGAAACACAGAGGGACACAGCGTTTTAATGATGCTGTTATTGCCTTAAATTAATATCCACTATTTGAACCAGGTCTTGCTTCACTCTTTGTTGATTCTGTGCCGGTTGCAATTAATCCTTGTTTTATAGCGCCTTCTTTTAGAAGAGGAAATTTTTCGCAAAGATCTTCAAAACTTTCTCCCGTCATTTCGCAAGACTGTTGCATTGCAAAAGCTTGTCCGTATTTTACGGACGCCATATCAAGGTCCATGACTTCATGGTTATCAGTTAAAATCAAAGATATAGATTGAAGAGCTGACTTCATATCAGAGTGAGTTATATGTTCGGGTATTCCAGAAAACACAACGTTCTCAGTGTAGATTGTACCTTCTATTGTAAACTCAGATAGTTCGATTGGTAGAAGTAGATCTTTTTTCATCTCTACCTTCGGAATTGGAGATTTTTCTGATGGAGTGGCAAAGCTTCCAAAAACTGTTGCCAATCCTGTTTCAAGTGGAGGGGGTGGAATCGGTGTTGTTTCGGATACAGCTTGCAAGGCATCTAAGATGCCTGTTGTTCTTCTGAGCTAGCAAGGATAGAAATTCTCATTATTGTACTCTCCAATTTTTTTAAACTGGTAGCTTTCTAGCACAGATATTTAGTTATGTCAATAAAAATAATAAAAGCTTAACGTCCTAAATTAAGCCAATTTCTAAAAGATCGCTCGACAACGCGGGCGAGGAAGGCGACTTGGTCGGTGGCTTGCCCGTCTTGAAACATGAGGGGATCGCGACTGCCAAACGCCAAAATAGCGGGGGGGGTATCCATCGAGATATCAACGCGGAGCAAAGCCTGTGATTGGACGAGGTTTGCACCACCGCCAAAGATGGCTTCAAGCCCTGTGATATTTTCTTGCAGCAAAACATTTTGTCCGTCCATCCACTTATCAATCGTGCCTTCGGGTAATACGCGGATACCGTTGGTCATGATATGGGGGATGTCTTGTCCGTTGCTTTCAATGACAAGGACGGAGATGTCAGTATCGAGCATGCTCGACATATCCATGGTAATGATGTGAATGAATTCTTCAAAATTTCGCGCCTCTAACAGGCGCAAAACAACTTTGTGAATGCGTTGCTGGTTGTTCATATTGGAACGGACATTTTCGACAATGCTTTGCGTGGTTTCAATGACTTTTTCTTTATCGTCTTTGAGGCGTTTAATCATGAAGCCTTGGAAGTCTGTGACGTTTTTATCATCGCTTTTGGGTGGGATGAGGAGGTCGCAGGCTTTGGGATTTTGCTGTAGAAATTTGGGGTTGTCGCGCAAAAATTTCAACACATCATCGGCGTTGAGGGTTGGGGTGTTTATTTCTTGTGAATCAGTCATTTGTATATTTTAACACGGAGGGACGGAGACACGGAGGGATTTTATAAATAATCACGAATATGATATAATTTGTTTATGAAGTTATTTCTTTTGATTGTATTGGTTTTGGGGTTATCGATGCCTGCTCAAGCGTCTTCTTGGCTTGTCTGTGATGTTGAAGCCGAAGTGATTGGTGTAAATGAACAATTCTTCGGAATCCAAGTCTTATCGTCTGTTGTCACTGATGGACATTCTGAAAAAGGAAGCCCTTGTTTAGAAGAAAAAAGTCTCTATATCATTGAAAAAGATCAGCACACTTTACAAAGACAAGACAAAATAACGCTTAACTATAGTTATTATGATAGCATGACGCCAAATGGCCCTATGAGCGATACGGAATGGACTGTTAAAGCTCCTTCTGATGGTTTGGATAGTAATTAAAGAGTAAACTTAAAGTATACTCTGTCCTGTCTTTTTCCAATCTTCGACAAAAGCGGCGAGGCCGTTATCTGTTAAAGGATGCTTATAGAGCTTTTTAATCACATCCGGTGGGCAGGTGACAACGTCTGCACCTAACAGTGCGCTTTCACGAAGATGTTGCGGGTGACGCACAGAGGCCACGAGAACCTCGGTATGAAATTCAGGATAGTTATCATAGATAGTCAAAATTTCGGCAATTAAATCCATCCCTGTTTGACCAATATCATCAAGACGTCCGACAAAAGGCGAGATGAATGTCGCGCCCGCTTTGGCGGCCAATAAAGCTTGAAGCGGAGAAAAACATAAAGTCACATTGACCATGGTGTCGTTATCGCTCAAATTTTTACAGACTTTAAGGCCAGCCTCGGTAAGAGGAACTTTGACGGCGATGTTTTCGGCAATGCCAGCCAGTTTTTCGCCTTCTTTCATCATGGTATCAAAATCGGTTGAGGCAACCTCGGCGCTGACGGGACCATCACAGATTTTACAGATATCTTGGATAAGGGGGATGAACTCTTTGCCTGATTTGGCAATAATGGACGGATTGGTTGTCACGCCATCTAGCATACCGCAATCGGCAAGGTCTTTAATGGCATCAATGTCGGAGGTATCGGCAAAAAATTTCATAATATTATCTTTCTGTTTATCTCTTTCTCATTAAGTGTATTCTAGGCACTATAAGTAAACGTATAAACAATGTATTTCAAGGGAGCTTTATGGGTTCTTCCCCGACAAAAGCCGTTTTAACGCCTTACCCGATTGATAAGGCGTATGATTATAGCCTGCCTGAACATATCAGCGCGGGTGAGGGGGACTATATTTGTGTGCCTTTGGGTGCGCGGGAGATACCCGCCGTGGTGTGGGGGGAAGGTGTGGGGGATGTAAAGCCAGCCAAGTTAAAACCAATTATATCCAAATATGATTTACCGCCCTTGCCCGATGTGCATCGGAAGTTTTTGGATTGGATGGCCGGTTATACCATGGCGACAAAGGGGGCGGTGTTGAAGCTCACTCTGTCCGTTCCAAAAGCGTTAGAGCCACCTGTGACAATCACGGGGTATGTTCTTGGTGAGGGAGATATGAGCAAGGGGCTTTCCCCTGCCGCGAGCCGTGTGATGGACGTGGCAAAAGATGGTTTGCCACGCCGTGCGTCTGAATTGGCGAGTGAAGCGAGCTGTTCAACGGGTGTGATTAAGACGCTTTACAATAAAGGGTTCTTAAAAACGGTTGAGCTGCAAGCACCACCGCCATGCCGAGTGCCAGATGCGGAACGTGCAGGCGCGTTGCTTTCTGCGCCACAAAAAGAATGCGCGGATGCGCTGGTAAAGATGGTGAAAGCCAATAAATATAGTGCCGCTTTGTTGGATGGTGTGACGGGCGCAGGGAAGACGGAAGTTTATTTTGAAGCGGTCGCGCAAGCGTTACGCCAGAATAAGCAGGTGCTTATTTTATTGCCTGAGATTGCCTTATCAAATGCATTTTTGGATCGGTTTAAAGCGCGCTTTGGTTGTGCGCCTGCTTTGTGGCACTCCTCTTTAAGCGTTGCCAAGCGTAAAACAACGTGGCGCGGTGTCGCCGAAGGGCAAAGCAAAGTGGTTATAGGTGCGCGGTCTGCGCTGTTTTTACCTTATCAAGATTTGGGGCTTATCATTGTCGATGAGGAGCATGACCCTGCGTACAAACAAGAAGAAGGCGTGATTTATCATGCCCGCGACATGGCGGTGGTACGCAGCCATTTAGGCGCGTTCCCCATTGTTATGGTGTCGGCGACGCCGTCCTTGGAGACCATGCAAAATGCGTGGAATGCGCGGTATCAGCATTTAACGTTGCCGATGCGCCATGGCGGAGCGAGCCTGCCTGATATTCATTTGATTGATTTAAAAACCGATAAACCTGAAGACCGTCAGCATTTTATTGCGCCGACATTGCAAAAGGCGGTGGCCGAAACGATTGAGAAAAAACAGCAGGCGTTGTTGTTTTTAAACCGTCGGGGTTATGCGCCGCTGACGTTGTGTCGCCATTGTGGGCATCGGTTTCAATGTCCGCGCTGTACCGCTTGGTTGATTGAACATAGAAGAACAGGAAAGCTTCATTGTCATCATTGTGATCATTATATGCAGATGCCAAAGACATGCCCAGAGTGTGGTGAAGCTGATAGTTTAGCCGCCTGTGGCCCAGGGGTGGAGCGCGTGTTAGAGGAAGTGCAGATGCGCTTTCCCGAAGCCAAGCTATGCGTATTGTCCAGTGATACGGCGACGACGCATGATGAATTACGCGCGAAGCTGGATGAAATTCAAAGCGGTGAAGTGGATATCATTATCGGTACACAGATTATTGCCAAGGGGCATCATTTCCCCAAACTAACATGTGTCGGTGTCGTGGATGCGGATTTAGGTTTAACAGGCGGTGATTTACGTGCGACCGAGCGCGTGTATCAGTTGCTTCATCAAGTGGCGGGACGGGCAGGGCGTGAAGCTGAGCAGGGTATGGTTTATCTTCAAACTTTTAATCCTGAAACACGCGTGATGCAAGCATTAGCATCTGCAAATATGAGTTCTGGACGTGATCATTTCTTAGAAGTTGAACTGAACGAACGGGAAATTGCAGAGATGCCACCTTTCACAAGGTTGGTCGGGATTATTGTTTCGGGGCGAGAGGAAAAGGACGTTGAACAAGCTGCGATGATGTTAGGCCGCGCTGCGCCGCAAGGTGAGAAGATTCAAACGTTAGGTCCTGCCGAAGCACCGATGTACCGTTTGCGCGGTAAGTTCCGTCGTCGTTTATTAGTACGTGCGGATAAAACAATTGATATTCAAAAAGCGATTAAGCATTGGATAAAAGAAGTAAAATTACCGTCAAAAATCCGCGTGCAGATAGACATAGATCCGCAGAGTTTTTATTAAAAGCTATCATCCTCTCAATTTCTTTTTGTTGCGTTGTTGTGCTGTTTAAAAATAATTTAAACACGAAGTTCACAAAGAGCACTAAGGATTTTTATGAACTAGGTTCATGCAAAGATTGTTAAAGATAAGATTCCTCCATGCGCTTACGCTTCGTCGGAATGACAAGAGGGGATTATTCTTTCAGCATTTTTTCTTTGTCAAAAAAACTGTTGTTTAAATCATCGGTATAAATTTTAGGTTGATAATCTGATTTATGATAGTAGCTGTAAATAATGTTACTGTAATTTACATGTTCTGTATTCCAACCATTATAACGTCCTATAACTTGCCGTGATAAAAAGGGAAAGACAGATCGTAGAGTTTCATTAAAATTCAAGCTGAACTCATCATTAAATGTTGTTGAGCCAAGATGGTTCATCGCCATGATACCATTGGGTTTTAGATGTTCTTTGACGCTTTCAAAAAATTCTTTTGTAACCAGATGAAGTGGTATTGTTGTGCCAATATAAGTATCAACGATAATAAGGTCGAATTTAAAGTCTTTGTCTAATTGCTGTAGGTAGGCGCGTACGGGGACGGCTTTAAATTTTTTGTTTTCGCCTAGTTTTTGTTTCAGGAAATACTGTTCGGACACGTCTTTGAGGCTGTCATCTATATCAATAAAAATATAGTCGTTTTTTCTATCATTCAGCCCCAATGTAAAGCCGCCTGCACCGATGACGAGGATGCTGCGCTTTGGCCCTTTTGTTTGAATAGGTTTGATGTATGTATTTTCGATATATTTCATGTAGGGAAATGTGATTTCATTTCTGGCGTTAATACCTGCGGAACGTCCGTTATTCATTTTAAGGGCTTTTGAACCGTTCGCCCCTTCGATAAGTTCAATCATGTGATAGGCGTTATTTTCAATGACGTTTATTTTTTTCATTGTTGATGGTTTATTGACGATTAAAGAAAGCGCAAATAAGCCAATCATCACAAAGACAGTTTTGGATTTTTTATTTTTAACGATGAATATATAAAGAAAACATAAGCACCCAATTGTAACGCTGGCCGTTAGGTTGACGCCGATGGTAGACATTAAGAATAAGGTAGAGAATAAGGCGCCCGCTAATGAGCCGATGGTCGAGAAGAACAACATTTTACCTGTGATAAGGGAAATATTGTCTTTATCAAAATAATTCAAAACGAGGGGAATTGTTTGCGCCAATAAAAAAACAGGATAGATGATAAAGAACAGGCAATAGAGGCCGCTTATAATGATGGCGCTGCCCCTGAATAAAGACGTTGTTATCGTAAAAAAATCATAAACAAGAATGTAAGATAACCCGATGGTCAAAATGATTGTTGAGGTTAAAATATTATAGAGTAATTTTTTACGAACTGTCGTACGGCGTTTAAATAAGTTTATTTTTGGTTTGAAACGTCCGCCCCAATAATACCCAACAGCCAAGGGCAAAAGTACCGCGGCAATAACGATGGAGGTTGTAATGGTGCCACTGCCGACATA
Organism: uncultured Micavibrio sp.; assembly: GCA_964647515.1. GTDB lineage: Bacteria > Pseudomonadota > Alphaproteobacteria > Micavibrionales > Micavibrionaceae. The sequence goes on from CAZYHI010000045.1 coordinate 7,216, forward strand.
AGGAACAATTTGGCGGATGGCGATAAGCTCGGTCGATAGGACGATATAGCCTTCTAGCAAGACGATGAGATATAGGAAGTAGCTTTTTTTCATGTTTTTCGTATTTTGTTATCGTTTGCCTGTGTGGCCGAATAAAAATATTGATATCCAACAAGTGATTAAGCATTGGATAAAAAAGTTTAATTGTCGTCAAAAAGTAGGGTGCAAATAAATAGAGACCAGAAAAATTATTATTGAATTTTTTATTTCTTACTTTCTTCAGCAGCTTCTAACTTTTTTCGCTTATGTTTTTTGTACAGATACCTTAATGGGAAATAAGCAATCATGGCTATTGTTGACACGACGGCAATAATTGGACCAAAGGTGTATCCAGCTAAAGCTATTCCAATACCTGGGCCTATATAGGCAAGGGCGGGTGTTGTTAAGATAAAAGATAAAAGAAGCGTAAGGCTTAGTATTAAGTTTTGATGTTTCATGTTGATCCTTTGTCTATTTAATTGTTATTTAAAAACGTTAAATAATTTTTTTCAAAACGTTGCAGTGATGAAATAACAGGTATTAATTCAGAGTTTTTTTTGTGTCGCAATGGCGTGTAGTAATTCCATACGACTTCATTGTCTTGTGTTACTTCAAAGATGCGTCCAGCCTCGGCCTCTATGATGACGGTATTGCCGTTTTTTAATCGTTGCTGGCTTCCCCATTCTTCGGTTTTAAATGGTAGAGCTGGGGTTCCTGTGTATGTCCATGTTTTTTCAAAAGTTTGAGGGTTGAATTCTACAACACGGGAGTATCCACCTTTACCCAATTGGGCACGGTTATCAAATATTAGAAAATTACCATTATCTAGATAATCAATATCATGTTGTTTACGAAATGGTAGCCATTCTGCCCAAGTGACCGATTTGGTTTTTGGATTTATAACGGCGAGCATATCAGCATTTCGAATGGAGACAATTAAATGTCCTTTTTTTAACCATGGAACGGTTGCGCTATCTTTTGCAATATATTCAATTGAATTGGTATGCGTTAAATCACCAGATTGATCGTCATATAAGTTATCAAAAAAATTTGCAAAGTTAGAGTTTTTAAATGCGTTAAAAATTGAAAATTTATCAATAAACTCTCCCTCTTTTGATAGCGTTACAATAGTATCTTCTAATAAAGGTGTTTGAATTTCTGGTGCCAAGGATAACTGGTTGTAACGAATATTATGATACAAAGCATATATGTTTTCATTCTCACCAACTTCAAAATCATTATAAGCTGGCTTTGTATATGTCCATATTGTTTGTCCATCCTTGTTGATTTTGGCAATGCCCGCCCCCCATGGTGTTACCCCCGCGACATTAAACATGATGACGACATCACCATTGGCAAAAATGTGAAAATCACGGATATAAAAATAATCATTCGTTAGTTTCTTGGGGTGTAAAATATGGCTTTGTTCTGTCCAAAGTTGATCGTAGGGAATATCCCATTTGTAAATGACTTCCCCTTCATGGTTGATGAGGCGTAGTACATGATCTTGAGTATTCGAGTATGCCGTAAAATCACCATAAATTTTGTCAGTTTTTTTTGTTATGACACCGGCATGACTATTACGCTGTTCGTGCCAACGAATTTCTAGGTTATATTTATCAATACCAACGAACACGTGGTAGGGCACTTGAAATAATTGTACGACAGGTGAAAATATTTTCATTATTTTCCAATTATTGTGTGATGCAATCCCGCCTAAGATAAAGGCAAGTATAAGGATGAGTATAGAAGAAGTTTGTGCTGCTGTTTTTGACATGAAGAACCTAATCACTTTAATTATGTGATAATTCTACTATAGTAGAGAGAATATGACGATACAAAATGTACCAAAGTTAACAAATTTCCTAGGAAAGCTTTCTAATCAATGCAGTGGAGCATTGTTTAAGTTGGGTGATGTTGAAACAAAGCTTTTTTCCGAAGATACACGCGATATTGAGATTAAAAGCCCTGTATTTATTACAGGTGTGCCCCGGTCTGGTAGTACGATTTTACTTGAGATAATGGCCTCTATTGATGGTACTGCAACGCACCGATACTCAGATTTCCCTTTTTTGCAGACGATTGTTTTTTGGAATATGATATTTAAAATGTTGCCTGGTATCAGCAGTGAAAAGCAAGAACGCGCCCATCAAGATGGTCTAATGGTGAATAAGCATAGCCCAGAGTCTATGGATGAGATGTTATGGATGGCATTTTTCGACAATATTCATCAGGTTTTGGAAAGTGATGCCTTGGACAGCAAAACCAGTAACTTGGCGTTTGAAGAGTTTTATAAAGCACATGTTAAAAAATTGCTGTATGTGCGAAAAGGTGAGCGATATATATGTAAAAATAATTATGCCGTGAGCCGTATAGAGTACCTTCTACAACTTTTTCCTGATGCAAAGTTTATAGTGCCTTTTCGTAATCCTGTAGATCATATTTATTCTTTAGTAAAACAACATAAACTAATTTCCATTGCTCAACACGACGACCCTAAAGCGTTAAATTATATGAATTGGTGTGGCCATTTTGAGTTTGGTTTGAATTTTAAACCTATTCACTTTACGAACGCAGAGATTATATCTGATATTCAAACAGCTTGGCATTCAGAAGATTGGATAAGGGCATATGTGATGCAGTGGCGTGAAACATATACTTATTTATTGAATTTAAAAAACAGCGATATAGGGGAAAGTCTGCATTTTGTATCCTATGACCATCTTTGTGATAATTCAGCAGAAGTGCTGAAAAACATCAGTAATATATGTGGGCTTGAGGTAGATGATAGCTTTGTTCAAGCGTGGAGCAAAAAAATTAAAAAACCTGAGTATTATGTTAACGGACTAAATAAGTCGGAACAAACTTACATTTCTAGTGAATTAGATGAATTACACCAAAATTTATGCTCAAAACTAGTATAAGGCCACTTGCACAATCGATTTTCCTATGCTAAATCCTCATCAACTTTAATCAGTTTAGAAAAAGGGACCAAAAGTGGCCTCAAAACAGACTTCTGGCGCAGCAGCTTTACGATATGCAACCGCTTTGGTGGAAATTGCCGCTAATGCAAAGAAAATTGATTCCGTTGAGCAAGATTTGAATGAGCTGGAGGCCATGATTGAAGGCTCTACAGACCTGCAAAATCTGCTGAAATCACCGCTTATTTCACGTGAAGATCAGCAAGCTTCGATTGTTGCGATTGCTCAAAAAGCAAAATTTCAAGATATAACGACGAATTTCCTTAATCTTTTGGCGCAAAACCGCCGATTGAATATGTTGCCGAGCATTATGAATGCGGTGCATATGGATATTTCACGCCTACGGGGCGAAGTATCGGCACATGTGGCATCGGCCTTTAAATTGACCAAGGAACAAGAAAATGCGCTGCAGGAATCATTGGCAAAAGCCGTGGGTAAGGCGGTTTCTGTTCAAGTCGATGTTCAAGAAGATTTAATTGGCGGTATGGTGGTGACTGTTGGCTCTCAAATTATTGATGATTCAGTGAAGCGTAAGTTAGAGCGCCTAAAAATCGCGATGAAATCAAACGCCAATAATAATAGTGAAGTGGCGGATGTCGCCAATCAGAATTAACAGGCAAAATTAATACGAATAAAAATTAATAATAACAAAAGAAAGATTAACCACCAAGGCACGAAGATACCAAGAAGAAATATAATAAACAAAACTTGGTGCCTTAACGTCTTGGTGGTTTAAAAATAAATTAAAAAAAGAGGAAAAGTAAAAAATGGAAATCAAAGCATCAGAAATTTCAGAAATCCTGAAAACACAAATTGCAGATTTTAGTGCGCAAGCCGATGTTGCCGAAATTGGTCAAGTTCTGTCCGTTGGGGATGGGGTTGCCCGTGTATATGGTCTAGATCAGGTTCGCGCTGGTGAGATGGTTGAATTCCCTGGTGGTATTAAAGGTATGGCTTTGAACTTGGAGTTAGACAATGTTGGTGTTGTTATCTTTGGTTCTGACCGTGATATTAAAGAAGGTGACATTGTTCGCCGTACCGGTGAGATTGTGAATGTGCCAGTCGGTGAAGAGCTTCTGGGTCGTGTTGTTGATGGTTTAGGTAATCCTATTGATGGTAAAGGGCCTATTAAAGCCAAACAAACAAGTCGTGTTGAGGTGAAAGCCCCTGGTATTATTCCACGTAAATCTGTGCATGAGCCGATGCAATCAGGTGTGAAAGCGATTGATGCGTTAGTGCCTGTTGGTCGTGGACAGCGTGAGCTTGTCATTGGTGACCGTCAAACAGGTAAAACAGCGGTGGCGGTTGATGCGATTATTAATCAAAAATTCGTGAATGCCGGTGATGATGAGAGCAAGAAACTTTACTGTGTCTACGTGGCGATTGGTCAAAAACGTTCGACCGTGGCTCAACTGGTTAAAGAATTAGAAGATAACGGCGCGATGGAATATTCAATCGTTGTGGCCGCGACGGCGTCTGATCCTGCGCCGATGCAATTTCTTGCGCCCTATACGGGTTGTGCGATGGGTGAGTACTTCTTAAATAATGGTAAGCACGGTCTGATTGTTTATGATGATTTATCAAAGCAAGCTGTGGCGTATCGTCAAATGTCATTGCTTCTTCGTCGTCCTCCGGGTCGTGAAGCGTACCCTGGTGATGTTTTCTACATTCACTCTCGTTTGTTAGAGCGTTCATGTAAATTGAACGAAGAAAATGGTTCTGGGTCTTTGACAGCTCTGCCAGTGATTGAAACACAAGCGGGTGACGTTTCGGCGTATATTCCAACAAATGTGATCTCAATTACAGATGGTCAGATTTTCTTGGAAACAGACCTGTTCTTTAAAGGTATCCGTCCAGCGATTAACGTTGGTTTGTCAGTGTCTCGTGTGGGTTCATCGGCGCAGACAAAAGCGATGAAACAAGTTTCTGGCTCAATTAAGTTGGAATTGGCGCAGTACCGTGAAATGGAAGCTTTTGCTCAGTTTGCCTCAGACCTTGACCCTGCAACACAGAAATTGCTCGCCCGTGGCGCGCGTCTAACGCAACTTCTAAAACAACCTCAATACTCCCCATTAACAATGGCGGAACAAGTTCTTGTTATTTTTGCAGGAACAAAAGGTTATTTGGATGATGTTGAAGTGGCGGATGTTTCAAATTATGAACAAAAGCTTCTGGATGATGCCCGTGCGAATGGTAAAGCGGTTTTAGATGCGATTACAGATAAAGAAAAAATCGATGATGCTATTGAAGGTGATATGAAGACGTATCTAGAAAAATTCACATCTGGTTTTTTGTCCGCCAATAAAAAAGCGGCTTAAACTGAATAAGAGTTAGGAAATTTTCAAATGCCAAGTTTGAAAGATTATCGCGATAGAATCGCTTCTGTTAAGTCGACAAAGAAAATCACGTCGGCGATGAAAATGGTTGCAGCTTCTAAGCTTAAAAAAGCGCAAGACCAAGCCGAGGCATCACAGCCTTATGCGCGTGCAATGGGTGAAATGCTGGCGCGTGTTGCGGGTGGTGTGACGATTACATCGGCTTCACCTAAATTGCTTATCGGTACAGGGTCTGACCAAACTCACTTACTGGTCGTGGTCACGTCTGACCGTGGTCTTTGTGGTGGTTTTAACGGAAATCTTGTGCGTTTGGCACGTTTAGAGATCATGCGCCTTGAAGGTGAAGGCAAGACAGTACAACTTATCACTGTTGGTCGTAAAGCCCGTGACCTTTTAAAGCGTGGGCATCAAGATAAAATCATACATAGCTTTACTGGTATCGGTGCGAGTAGCCGTGTGAATTTTAGTGAAGCCAATGAAATTACGCAAATGGTTCTAGAACAATTTGAAGCGGGTCACGTTGATGTGGTCTCTATGGTCTACAACAATTTTAAATCTGTGTTGACGCAAGAACCACGTAGCCAACAAATCATTCCGTTTAAATTAGCGGAAGGCGCGGAGGTTGAAGTCGATGAAAGCAAAGAAGAGACACAAGACTTGTTGTCACCTTACTCATTCGAGCCTGAAGAAAATGAGATTCTAGGACAGTTATTGCCAAAGAATTTAGGTGTTCAAATGTTCCGTTCGTTACTGGATAGTGCCGCTGGTGAACAAGCCGCGCGTATGACCGCCATGGATAACGCAACACGTAATGCGGGTGAGAAGATTAACTCGTTGAATCTTGTTTATAACCGCGCGCGTCAAGCGGCGATTACAAAAGAGTTGATTGAAATTATTTCAGGCGCGGAGGCGGTTTAAGATGGGTGATTTAAAAAATACTCTTGCAATAGATTTTGCGCAAATGAAAGCGCAGTCTGAAAGGAATAAACTTTTTTTCAAAAATTCTATTGCGCAGTTACCACCGACAAGAATAAGCGATAAAAAAGTGATAGGCGTTAGAAGGGATATACAAGGACTGGCGCGTCAAGCGATAAATGATGCTGTGTCTGCAGATAGTAACAGATCTACTGCGAAGGCAAGACCTGTTCCTGCTTATGAAGGCACAGGTCCTAGAAGGGGTGGTGAAGATCCACTTTTTGACCGTAGGAATGGTTAGCAATTTAAGAATTACAAAAGTTTAAAAAAGAGGAAAAGTAAAATGGCAAATGGTATTGTAACACAAATTTTGGGCGCGGTTGTCGACGTTCAATTTAACGATGGAAATGTTCCAGCAATTCTAAACGCGTTGCACACAGAAAACGATGGTAAGACATTGGTTTTGGAAGTGGCACAGCATTTGGGTGAGAACACAGTCCGCGCAATTGCGATGGATGCGACAGACGGTATGGTGCGTGGCCAAGAAGTG
>CAZYHI010000046.1:0-13938 GCA_964647515.1 uncultured Micavibrio sp.
AATAAACGCGAATTAAAAAATAGTTCACGCAACGACCGCAAAGAGGCGCAACGGGGTCAGTGAATAGAATATAAACAATTTCTATTTAAAATAAGCCACTTACATCAGTGCCATGGCCTGAATCTGCAACGCAGATTTATTGATGTTTCGGGGCAATCCCTTAAGATATATAAATTCCCCTAGAATTACTCCGTAATTCAGGGAATGACAATATCATCAAAAACGCTGTGTGCGCTGTGTTTCGGCTGTGTCCTCTGTGGTAAACTTTTTCAACCGAAAATCGACATGAATGAAAAATGTAACGAAGATTCAAAGATATGAAGAAAAATTATTATAAAAAATCTTCAAAGCTTCGTCCTTCGTTACAAATAATCGTGAACCTAATTAAATAAAATCCTTAATGTCCTTTGTGACCTTCGTGTTTCAACTTTTCAAACCACAAATGGACACAAATAAATGCAAATATGATAACTCTGTTCATTTAAACCTGCCCATAAATCGTAAAAACCTTAGAAATCTGCTTGCGTGCAAGGCTTTTGCGGCTTATGTTCGGAAAGAATAATTTAGATATATTGGGAGTTTATGACGATGAGTAAGTCATACGGACTATTACTTTTGTGCGCGGTTTCTATTATGGGGATGGGCGTTAAGGACGTGCAAGCGCAAGCCAGTGGAACCGTCATGGGGCAGATTGGTGATATTCCGCAATTCACGCCCAGTACGGGATGGAATGTTCAAAAAACAGCTTTTTCAAAAGTACGTGGTTTGGAACAGGTCAATTTACCTTGTATGATGGCGGCCAGTTACGGCAATGGTTTTAATGTTCGTTTGTCTGGTACGCAGAATAATATCTTGGCGATGGCGATTGATTTTCGCCAAAATATTTTTACACGTGGTCGTCGATATCCATCGACTTTACAGGTTGGTAATCAGCCTGTGGGTGATATAAAAGGAACGGCGTTTTCCCAAAGTGTTTTGATTTTTAACATGCGCGAATTTGAAGGTTTTTATAACCAAATATCAAGTGCGACAAGCATGACATTGAATGTTGAAGATAACCCTATGGTGTTTGCATTGGGTGGTATTGCCAATGGTCTAACAGATTTAAGTAGCTGCGCGAGCGGGAAGGCTGTGTCACCACGAACAACCTCTGTACAAAAAGCGGCGTTACCTGTTGCATCACCGACATCATCTGCCCCCGTTTTTGCACCACCGTCAAGTTTGGCGTCTGCATCTCAAGTTCAAAAATCTATCCAAGGAAATGTTTGGGAAGCCAAAGCAGGAGATAGCATGAAAGCAACCCTAGAAGGGTGGGCATCACGTGCGGGTGTTGATTTGGATTGGCAAGCGACAGGACCAGATAATGTCACGGATGATATTCGTGTGACGGGTTCTTTTGAAGATGCTGTTCAGGTCTTGATGGCGCGTAACGCCGCGGCCTTAGGTTTTGATTCTAATATAGAAAATTTTGATGGCGGGCATACTGGTGCTCAAGCGTCTCGTTCAATTCATCGTCAAGTTCATCGTGCTGTCAATCATGGCCGTCGCATATCTCATCCTGTTGATGCAGGAGCGGGCGCTTTGAGGCAGGTTTTAGCGGAGCCACAAGTTTTGTCGAATCCGTCATATTCTGCGTCTGCGTCACAATATAGCGCACAAAATAACAGACCTACGCGGGCATCGTCGCAATCACTAGGTGGTGGGCGTTGGTCTGCTCCTGTTGGCACGAGCTTGCAACAAGTTTTACAAAGCTGGTCTAAAAGAGAAGGCGTTGAGCTTGTTTGGCAATCGAACCAAGGTTTTTCTGTTAAAAATTCTGTTTCTGCCAATGGTGGGTATGAGCAAGCGCTGGAAAGTTTATTAGGGCAATATACAAATGAAAAAATTCGTCCTACGGCGCAATTGAACAATGACCCTGTGACGGGGCGTCGCGTTTTATTTATTCAATCGTCCAGAGTTTTGTAATATCACGCGTTTTATAATTTTTTAAAATAAATTTGGTAAAGAAATTTTTATTATGATGAAATCACGTTCTTCCCTTTCTGTTTTAACTCTTGGTGCGGCTTTGTTGGTGACAACCTCTTTATCGGTATCTGTGACTGACGCGTTGGCGCGAAATTTACAACCGAAAACAAGTTGGTCAACAACGATGGTTGATGGCGATGTGCCAGAAAATGGCTATTGTGCGTTAACACGAAAATATAATGATAATTTGATTTTGACGATAGGGCAAAGTGCGCGTGATGAATATTCAATGGCAATTGATTTTCAAGGGCAAAAGCTGAACATTGAAAAAGCTTACAATATTATATTGCAAGCAGGTGTAGCGCAGACACGGACTTATGATGTTTTACCAGCATCATCTCAGGCGATTGTCATGCGTTTGGGTTATGAAGAAGCTTTTGTCAATGAATTGCGCAAGACGAAGCAATTAACGGTTCGCATCGATGGCGAAGATTATAATTTTGATGTTAGTGATTTTTCAAAAGGACAAATCCAGCTTCGTGATTGTATAGCGGGTTTAAAAGGTGTACCAACGCCGCCGCCAACAAAGAAATTTGCTGCAGAGAAAATTGAAAATGCCGCACCGATTGTGGTTCCGCCTGTACCGGCTGTACCTGCGCCTGTTGTAACTGCCGCGGCACCGATTGTTGTTGAGAAAGAAACCTTTGTGGCACAATTAGAGCCGCCTAAACAGGTAGAGTTACAAAAGCAAGAATCAGTATTAGCACCACGGATTGCGCAGCCGAATAAACGGGTTTCACAAAGACCTGTTTTGGGTGACTCTGTGTTAGCACCACCTGCGATTAAGAAAAGCGCGGGTACGGTTTCTCGCGACGCCGATGCAATAAGGCCTGTTGTTAAAAAACAAGAACCAAAGAAATCACCAAAGAAAAAGATTGATATAGCGCGTGTCGATACTCAAACGAAGGTTGCTGCGATTGCGCCAGAGGTAAAAACACCTGAAATAAAAGAAGATTTGAAAATCGTAAAAGCAGATATTCCAAAAGCGGAAAAATCTGAAACGAAAACGATTAAATTAAAGCGACCAAAAAAGGCCGCTGAAAAGAAAGTTGTTAAAACGCCTGATGTGAGTGTTGCGAAAGAGACGTCTAAGTTTGTTGATGCGACTGGCGCAGCTGTTCAGACTGATTTAACATCGCCACCTATCGCTGTTAAATCTCAAGTTAAGGACGTGCCTAAATCGGTGCCGAAAAAGTTTGTATCTATTGTTCCGACGCTTGGTGATTCACCTTCGGAAAGACCAACACGTTTGGCAGCGCAGGGTAAAAAATATAGCAGTCAACAGGTTTTGGGTCAGCGTTCTAACAAGGCTGAACCGAAAGTGGATGCTGGTTTAAAAAAGGGCACCACTGATGATATTATTATAGTGAATAAAAACCCTGCGCCGATCGTTCTTAAAGATAAAGTTGAAAAAACAAAAAAAGAAAAAACGATTAAGACGGCTGAAGTGAGTGGTTTTGAGCCTGTCGCAAAATCAGATGTACCGAAGCCATTTGAAAAAACGGTGAAGATTATTAGTGAGACAGCGAAGAAAGCACCAGTATCACCTGTACCGGCTTTGGATATTCCTCCCGCCTTAAAAGATGCGCCAAAGCCCTTTTCTAAAAAAATAGAGAAATCAAAATTAGTTAAACCGTCTCCATCATCAGCTAAATTGAGTATGGATGATCTTAAGGGATTGAAGGATAAAGAAGTCGTTTCTGCGGCACCTAAGAAGCAAATTGTATCGAAACCCTTTGAAAAGAAAATCCCTGCTGCTGAAAAAATAACATCTAAAAAAGAAGCTGTAAAAGTTCCAAACGTAAAATTAGCCGATAAGAAAGTGTCCTCCCCAATTGTTGAAGACATTCCTGACGCTTTAAAGGATGCGCCGAAGCCGTTTTCTAATAAAGTAGAAAAACCAAGACCACCATCATCGCCAGCTAAGCTGAGTTTGGATGAGCGTGATGAGTTGATGAAGGATAAGCAACCTGTTGCGCCAACGAAACCGTCACCTTCCGCAAAAAAAGAAATAACCATTTCTAAGCCAGAGTCAGAAATAAAGCCGTCACCAGCTTTGACTCCAACGCCTAAGATAGTGGCTAATAAACCCGATCCAAAAACACAACAAGAATTGCTGCAGGTGAAGGATGAATTAAAAGCATTGGAAAAAGAAAATCGCGCCCTTTATCTTGAAGCAAGAAAAGCACGCGGTGAAATTGATGGTGCAGTCGTGCAGACAAGTAATGAAGCCTTAAAAAGAATACGCGGTTACGAAAAAAAATTGGAAGCGGCCAATGCGGATAATTTAGCCTTAGCACGACAAGTTGAAGAGCTGCGCCGCACCCAAGAAGAAACACAGCTTGGTGGTCTTTCTGGCGACGCCGCAACACAACAATCGTTAAAACGCTACCATGAGGCCGAACGTGAAATTCAACGGCTTGGGTTATTGCTTGAACAACAACGCTTGGCGCATAGTCAGGAAAGAACAGAACTTGAGGGAATGCTTTTTGATCCGGCTGTGACCGAAGATGCTCAGCGCCGTAAACTAACAGATTTAGAAAATCAGTTAACACAGGCTCAGCAACGTTTAACGGCGGAATCGCAAAGGGTAAATAAAGTTGATTCTGAAAGTCAGAAAAAATTGAAAGCATTGCAAGCAGAGTTAACAGCGGCACAGCAAAAGGAAGAACAATTAAAAGTTGAACAGCAAAAGGTAAAAATAGAAGCTGAGAAAATTGCGGTTGCTGAGGCTAAATTAAAAGCTCTTTCAGAGAAAGAAACGCTCTTAAAAACAAAAGAACAAAACTTACTTAATGAGAAAGCAAAACTTTCTTCGGCGCAACAAACATTGGCGCGGGCAGAAATCAAGTCTCAAGAGTTAGCGGCAAAAGAGCAAGCTTTGGCGAAAGAAGCGCAAAAGGTAGCTGCTGCTGAAGCGAAGTTGGTTGAGTTACGCCAAAAAGAACAAGCCTTGGCAATAGAAAAACAAAGATTAGCGGCGAAAGAGGTTGCGGCGCAAAAAAGGTTGATTGACGCGGCGCGTAAAGAGCAAGAAGTTCAAGGCCAACAAAAATTACTAGCACAACAAAAGCAAAGCTATTCATCTGAACGTTTAACACAAAGAGATCCCTTACGTGTTGTAAGTGCCGCACCAAAAGCATTATTGAAGGCACCGTCTGCTGTTGCATCATCATCGGCGAAGGCTTTGTCAGCTATTGCAAAGGTAGCGCCAGTGGCGTTTACATCTGGTAATTTGCAGCAATTGTTAAACCAATCTGGTGTATCAAGTGTGACCCGTGTGGCACAACAAACAGCAGGGCGTTATTCGTGGCGTGCGGCAGGTTTGTCAGGTAAAGCAGAAGTACGATCAATGACAGCAAGTCAAAATCTAGATCAGTTCTCTCGTAACTATATAGAGCGCGAAAAGCGTAATTGTCGTGGTGATTTTGCTTCTCTTCCTGCGCGGGTACCAAATGGTAAAAAAGGCGTTGAAATTGCCTGTGTTGGCGGTGGAACAGGTAAGGCCGCCTCCGTCGTTTTTGCGCAGAAAAATGGAAATTATATTGCCATTTCCCATGAAACATCAGCCGAGAATATGGATTCTGCAATTGATGTTCGTGATAAGGTCGCCTCTCGATTATAAGCTCTAAACTACCATTTTCCTTAACGTATAAGAAAAACTTATAAACCATTGAGGTTATGAAGCCCTTGGTTTATATAAGTCTCATATCCTATTTATTATAATTTTTTTGAAAGATAAAGTTGATGCGTTTTCTATTCGTTTTGCTCTCCGTTGCTGTTTTATTATTGGTGGGTGCCGTTGTTGGCCCCAGTTTTGTGAAGTGGGAAAAATATAAACCACAAATTATTTCGCAAATTAAAAATGCGAGTGGTTTGGATGTTGAGTTAAATGGTGATTTATCACTCTCGATTATTCCAAGCCCACGATTGAAAATTGAAGATGCAATTGTTGATGCGCCGCTAAAGAAAAAATTTGATGATATTTTGAAAATAAAAAGTGTCGCGGTCAGTGTAGAGCTTTTACCGTTGTTGCAAAAACAAGTGAAGGTGAAATCTGTGACATTGATTGATCCTGATATTCAAATTGAAATCATGGAAGATGGTCGCCCCTCATGGACAACGGATAAAATCGCGCAAGCCAGTGAAGTAAAAGAAGTCGCCGAAGGCGTTGCAAGTCAAGTAGTTGAAAACACAAAATCTAAAGCACTTGATTCCATTGCTCTTGATAAACTTCAGGTGAAAGGTGGAAAGTTGCAATTCATCAACCATCAAACAGGGGCAAGCCACGATGTGAAAGATGTTAATGTGACATTGAAAGCCAACAGTTTACGCGGGCCTTTCGATGTTGATGGTGTTCTTGTGTATCAAGATAAAAAAATTAGCCTTGATGTGAAGTCAGGGAAATTACCTAAAGGTGACGAAGGTTTAAGTGTTCAAGCTGTACTTGGTTTGCCAGATGCTGACGCCCGTGTTGAGTTTAAGGGCGTCACAACGATGAGTGAGCCGTTTGAGGTTCAAGGGCAAACAAATGTAAGCGTTAATGCGCCCGCAAAGTTGCAAGCGGTGACTGGTGTTGCTCTTGGTGCCTATAATAAACCAATAAAGATTGACGGTCTGCTTACGGCCAATCAAGAAAAAGTGACGATTGATAATTTGAAACTTATTTTGGGAGAATTTGTTGGAAATGGAAAGATTGCTGTTCAAAATTTAAAATCACAAAATCCTTTGACGGTAAGTGGTGATATTAAAGCGGCTTCTATTCTAAATTTAGATGATTTCATCTCTTCATCAGCGTCTGGTGCTAAAATGCCGAAAAAATCAGCGGAGAATTCAAAAAAATCTGACGCCTTTGTGCCTAAAATTTTAACGCTTCCTATGCTTGTTGATGCCAATATGCGCGTCGATTTGGGGGGCGTGAAAATAAAAGGAAACGTTGTGAAGGGGATTTTCTTTGATGTTGATAAAAAGGGTAAACAAACAAAAGCGACGTTTAAAACTTTGGAATTACCTGGGCAAGCCAAGGCCGATGGGGCATTGAATATATCTTATGCCTCATCATCACAATCACCAACAACAGGGAAGGTAACATATTCTGATCCTTCTGTTTCTTATGCGGTTAATGGGCAAATTGCGAATTTATCAGGATTTTTAAAATCTTTTGCACCGCAAGCAGATACAAAATCTATTACGCAATTATATAAGTCGGTAAACTTTAACCTTAAAGGCAGCTTGAATGGTAATAAGATTAGTTTGAAAGACAGCGTTTTGAAATTAGATCAAATGGTTGTTGGTCTTGGTGGAAGTTACCAAGCGGCAAGTCAAGGCGGACGTGCCAAAGCGGCGGTTGACCTGACGGCGGATACTATTGACTTTGATCGTATTATGGTCGCGCAAGGGAAGAAGCCTGCCGCGTCAAATGCGGGGGCGTCTAAATCACCAAAAGAATCTTTAAAGCCGTTGCAGGATTTCTCTTTACCGATGGATTTAAAGTTTGATGTGAGTTTACAAAAAGCAAAAATTAACGATAAAAATTTAAACGGATTGCGTTTGATTGGTGATGTAACAGGGCGGGCGTTACGTTTAAATACGGCTTCCATCAATAATTTTGCAGGTGCCACGATGAGTGTAAAGGGCGGTATTGCGAATATAAATCAGCTTACAGGCTTGGATCTGACATTTTATACAAAAACAAGTAACATAACGACATTGGCGCAAGCGTTAAAGGTCGATGTTTCTAAATTGCCATCAAATTTAAAGGCGTTGGAAGTTAGTGTTGATAGTAAAGGAAGCACTGAACAGCTTAACTTTGATGCGAACGTGAAGGCGTTGAGCGGGCAGCTTGATGCCAAAGGTGTTGCCAAAGATTTATTGGGCACGCCGAGTTATAGCGGCCTGACATTGGGCGTGAAACATCCAAATTTGGTTAAAGCTATTCAAATTGTATCACCAGATTTTGCAGGGCAACCGGGGCTTAATCAGGCTATTAACTTCAGCACCAACGCCGACGTGAATGGTAAGAATTATAATCTTTCTAATATGAAGGTCTCGCTCGGTAAAACAAATTTTGGTGGTGATTTAAAAATTAATGCAGGCGCAAACCCTGTGTCTGTGCGCGGAAATATTGCCGCAGGCAAGATTGAACTGGATAGCTTGCTTGGTGCGAAAACATCTAGTGGGGCATCATCTGGTGGAAGTTCTAAATCAAGCGGTTGGTCGAAAGACCCGATTGATTTAAGTTTTATGAATAAAGTCGATGTTAACGTGGCTTTAAGCGCGCAAAATATTACATACGGCACTTGGAATTTAAGTAAACCATCGACGGATTTAAAAATCGGCGGTGGACAGTTAAATATTAACGGTATGAAAGCAGGTATATTTGGTGGAACAACCAATTTAACAACGCAAGTGAAAGCCTCGCCATTGTCGCTGACCTTGTCGAATAAGATGACCAATATTGATCTTGAAAAATTAGCTAAAGCGTTAAGTGGTTCGGGTAAATTAAAAACGGCAGGTAGCGTTAATTTTGATATGAATGTGAATTCAATCGGAAGCAGCTCTCACGCGCTTGTCAATGCGCTTGGTGGAACAGCGAATTTAAATGGTACAGGCGTGACATTAAAAGGGTTTGATCTGGTGAAACTGGCGCGTGGCTTGGCCTCTGATGAAAAGATTTTAACATCTGCCGTTAGTTTGGTAAGTGGTGCATTCAGCGGCGGTCAGACCAAGTTTGATACGGTCAAAGGTGATTATAAAATCACCAATGGTGTGGTGAATATTACATCCATGGCGATGGATAATGTTGAAGCTGTGATCGATTCAACTGGTTCTGTGAATTTACCAACAAAAAGAATTAATGTTGATAATGCCATTACATTAAAAAATGTTGCCGATTTAGAACCGTTTAATATCAAACTTGAAGGATCGCTCAGTAATCCAAAAACACTAGGTACGAATATTTTACAAGATGTTGTCGCCAAAAGATTTCAAGGTAAATTGGCCGATAAACTGCCAGATGTCTTGGGTGATAGCGCGACGAAAAAATTGAAAAAATTCGGTATCGTCGGTGAAGAGGGTGGTTTAGATATTAATAATCTCGCGCCAGATAAGCTTATTAATAATCTGCTTGCGCCGAAGAAGAAGGAAGAGCCGAAAGCTGTACCAGCGCCTGCGCCAGCGAATGATAATGTTGCACCAGCTCCTGCGCCAGTCGAGAAGAAGGCTGAACCTGCGTCCGCACCTGTGAAGGAAGAGCCAAAGAAAATTAAAAAACCAGAAGATGCGCTGAAAACGATTCTTGATAATCAAGGCTCTCCCGAAGATGCGGTTAATGATCTGATTAAGGGGTTGTTTTAATGACGGTTAAGCTGGATTTAAAAGAAATTCAAGAAAATTTTAAATCTTTAGACGATTGGTCTTTATCACAAAATGAAATTAAAAAAACATTTATATTTTTAAACTTCGTAGATGCTTTTGCTTTCATGGTTAAATGCGCCACTTATGCAGAGGAAATAAACCACCATCCCAAATGGACAAATACATATAATAAGGTGCAGGTTTTATTAACAACACATGATGTGAAAGGGCTGTCAGAGCTCGATTTTCAGATGGCATTTTTTATGGACAAAGAATTCAAAACATAAAGCTGTATGACGATTTGATTGAAACTTCTTAATTTTAACGCGGAGGTACGAAGTGACGGAGTTTTTTATTATTTTCTCCGCTTCTTTTAAGCTCCGCGTAGAATATACGCAACTGTTTTTACCTAGAAATAGAATAGTCATCCCGAGCATCGCGTAGCGCGTTTACGCGCCTGAGCGCAGAAAAGCCGAGGGATCTTATAGACATTACTTGCCGGTTTGATCCAAAACATAAAGTCGTATAGCGCTAGATAGATTGACGGAGCGCGCTTCATCAATCTCAGTAATAAGCTGATTGATAGATTGATTTTGCGCTTTGGCAATGTCTTTAAACGCCTCCCAAAAAGGTTTTTCAATCGACACGCTGGTCGCATGCCCTGCAATCATGACGGAACGCTTCACAATAGGCGCGTTTAGTATTTCAGTTAAATTATTAATCAAAGCGTTGTCATCCTTTGGCTTGACCAAAGGATCTAAGCCCAAATAATTAAAGAGATATTACGATCAAGTCGCAATGACGTGTCATGGTTTGTTTAAGCCTTTGGGCCAATCATAGTCAGTGGATCAACCCATTCATCAAATTGTTCTTCGGTTAGCAGGCCGAGCTTCACGCCTTCTTCTTTCAATGTCGTGCCATTATTATAAGCGGTCTTGGCAATCTTCGCCGCGTTATCATAACCAATATGTGGGTTGAGCGCGGTGACCAGCATCAGCGAGTTTTTCATCAGCGTGGTAATGCGTTCTTCGTTCGCCTCAATACCATTCACACAATTTTTGGTGAAGCTGTTGGCACTGTCACTAATCAGTTGAATAGATTGCAACACGTTGTAGATAATAACAGGTTTATAAACGTTCAGCTCAAAATGTCCTTGGCTGCCCGCTACTGTCACGGCCATGTGATTGCCCATCACTTGCGCGCAAACCATGGTGATGGCTTCGCACTGTGTCGGGTTGACTTTACCAGGCATAATTGATGAGCCAGGCTCATTCGCGGGTAAGATAATCTCTCCAATACCAGAGCGCGGACCAGAGCCAAGCAAGCGAATATCATTGGCAATTTTCATGAGTGATGTTGCCAGAACATTGAGTGCACCAGAAAGCTCAACCATTGCGTCATGGGCGGCCAAAGCTTCAAATTTATTTTCTGCCGTTTGAAATTCTAACCCTGTAATCTCGGACACGTTATCCGCAAATTTTTCAGCGAAACCAATTTTACAATTAATGCCTGTACCAACGGCTGTCCCGCCTTGGGCGAGCTCCATCAGGCGGGGCATGGTGGCCTCAACCCGCGCCAAGCCATATTCAATTTGTTTGGCATAGCCAGAAAATTCTTGACCCAGCGTCAAGGGCGTGGCGTCTTGCAAATGGGTACGACCATTTTTGACGATGTCTTTAAAGGTATTTACTTTTTTCTCTAATGCGTCGTGCAGGGTCGATAGCGCAGGGATCAGCGCGTGATGCACTTGCTCCGCCGCGGCGATATGCATGACGGTGGGGAAGGTATCGTTGGATGACTGCCCCATATTGACATGGTCGTTGGGGTGGATGGGGTCTTTACCACCGCGTGTGCCTGTCGCTTGCTCGTTCGCGTAACCTGCGATGACTTCATTGGCGTTCATGTTGCTTTGCGTACCAGACCCTGTTTGCCAAACGGCGAGGGGGAATTGACCTTCCAACGTACCATCAATGATTTTATCAGCGGCATCAATGATAGGCGTACCGATTTTGTCGTCCATGGCGCCAATGGCAACATTGGTCATGGCGGCGGCTTTCTTTTGAATGCCAAGCGCACGGACAAGGGCGGCGGGCATTTTCTCTGTACCGATATCGAAGTTCAGCAAGCTACGTTGTGTCTGTGCGCCGTAATAGGCGTCTGCGGGGACTTCGACCTCGCCGAGTGAATCTGTTTCTATCCGTGTTTTGGTCATGCTCTTCCTCTTGTGAATGGTGGTTATAGATTACACGGAAGAGTTTAGGTGAGTCTAGATATAAAGGCTATGATTACATTGCTTTTTGAAGTTGTAGAAAGACGTATCCGTCAGGAAGTCGTTTTAATTCAGGCCTTTTTGCATCTTGTATAGGGCTTCCTTTGCTGTTTTCTAGAACATCTATACGGGTTATTTCAAAGTCTTCTCTTGCTTTAGCAATTAAAGTTTTTGCAGAAAAGGAATAAGTGCTCATGTATAGTGTATTGCCAGAAAGATTGTTACCGTGAGTTGGTTTTGTTTCTTTTGGTTTCACTGCTTCTTGTTCGTGAAAAAAATCAATTAAAACATGATGCCCAGGTTTAGTAACCCTTAGAAGTTCTTTTATAGCAGGTATTGGATCATGAAGGTAAGAGAGTGTCCTAGAGCAAAACGTCACATCAACGGTGTTATCGCTAAATGGAAGAGGTGTTTTATATATATCTAATAATGTAAGCCTCTCTCTTGGGATGTTTCTTTCTACCGCCATATTTAACATTGTTTGCGAGGCATCGTAGCCGTGAATATCAAAGCCAGATTTTAACAATCCTTTCATAACACGTGCGTCACCGCAGGCTAGTTCAACTACAGTCCCCTTTGGGTTTATTTTAGATACAGCTTGGAAGACAATATCTTTTTCTGGAGGAGCTATGCCATAATTAACACCAAAGTGCTGGCGACCAGTTTCATTGTAAAATGCCGTAGGATTTAATTTTGTCATAACAGTAAGGTGTTATAAAGAAGCGCGGTCTTGTTTTCAATACCTATTTTTTCAATATCGTCACATGGCCCATTTTACGGCCTTCTCGTGCTTCGGTTTTACCGTAAAGGTGAATATGGGCGCCCTCGGTGGCGTAATAGTCATCCAGTTTGTTGATGTCATTACCGATTAAATTATGCATTTCGGCGTGGCTGTGGGGCGTTGTATCACCTACGGGCATACCAACAACGCATCGCACATGATTTTCAAATTGGGAGACCGTACAGGCATCAATTGTCCAATGGCCGCTGTTATGGGTGCGCGGTGCAATTTCATTGGCGAGAAGTTTACCGTCTTTGGTGACGAAAAGCTCAAGCGCGAGGACGCCGATTAAATCAACGGCATCCGCAATTTTTTCCGCCATCTCGATGGCTTGATTTTGTAAATTAGTGGGCAGAGGGGTGGGATAAAATGTTTTATCCAAAATATGATTTTTATGTTCATTTTTGACGGGCGGATAGGCGGCGATTTTGCCTTTTATATCGCGCGCGACGATAATTGACACTTCATAATCAAAATCAATAATACCTTCTATAACAGCCTCTTGTGTGTTTAAACTCAACCAAGACTCTTCAATTTTGTCGCTATCCTTATGAAATATTTGACCTTTGCCGTCATAACCGAAACGTGCCGTCTTTATGATGCATTGACCTGTTTTCCATGTGCTAAGAACCGTACTTATGTCATCTGATGAATGGCAAGGTGCCCAAGGTGCGGTTTCAATATCTATTGAGTTTAAAAACTCCTTTTCTTTCAAACGGTTCTGTGACATTTCTAAAAGTTTAGAGTCGGGATAAACAGGTTTCAGCGTTTTTAAAAACTCTATTGTTTTCAAAGGGATGTTCTCAAACTCGTAACTAATCACATCAACATCTTGTGCAAAGCGCTTTAAAGCTTGCTCATCTTCATAATCGGCGCAGGTGAAATGCGGTGTGACAAGGCTGGCTGGGCATCCAGCTTCTGGACAGTAAATATGGGTGGTGATGCCCAAACGCGCCGCGGCCATCGCGGACATTCTGCCTAATTGCCCACCGCCTAAAATGCCTAAAACTTTCGATTGAATTTCCATGCTTCTTTATGCCGTGAGTAGCATCAGATATCAAGAGTGGTTTTTGTTTGCTTTTAGTTACTTTTTATTGCTTTTAATGTCCCAGAATACATAAATACCGTCATTCCGAGCGTATGTGAGGAATCTTCTTTGGTAATATGAGATTTCTCAGTCGCTTGCGCTTCTTCGAAATGACGAATGTGCTGAAGGGTATTATGGTCTTTCTTATTTGTGAAGTTTTGTAAAATAATTTTGGAATAAGAGATGACAGGTGGGGCGTAATATTGTAATTTCGCCTTTGATTTGGCAGACAGGCTGAATTAAGCCGCGGTAGCTCAGTGGTAGAGCGCATCATTGGTAATGATGAGGTCGGGGGTTCGGTTCCCCCTCGTGGCACCATTTATCTGTTTCTCATCATACTCTGATATATCTAACTGTACACCAAAAGCCTTGTATTGCAAGGGTTATCTGTCTATATTTGTATTTCATTGTTCTCGAACA
>CAZYHI010000047.1:0-13680 GCA_964647515.1 uncultured Micavibrio sp.
CGTGGCGGACGTTGTGTTCGTAGCGGTTTTATTAATTTTCTTGGTGCCTTTGTGTCTTGGTGGTAAAAACTATCTATGAATATTCCAGATTCCTTAAAAAATCGCGAAGTTATTATCGAATTCTTTCCTGTCGGGCAAATTGTCAAAGCCACGGCGATGGATGTTGCGACCTTAACGGAAGTTTCCATCCAAGGGCCAAAATCAGCCGGAGAAGAAACCTTGAAGCTGAATGCGCTCAAGCGCCTCGACTATGTCCTCAAGAAAAAGGGGATAATCTAACAAAGATATTGCCTGTTTATGCTGAAAATCCTATAAAAACCTTATGAAGCCAACCGTTGCCATTGCCTGTGATCATGGGGGATATAACCTTAAGGAATTTCTTAAAGATAGCTTTAAGATTAAATGGATTGATCTTGGCACGCATAGCGACAAAAAATCCGTGGATTACCCAGATTATGGTCATGCTTTGGCCGAGGCTGTTGCTGACGGTGAAGCCGAATTTGGTATTGCAATTTGTGGAACCGGCATTGGTATTTCGATGGCGTGTAACCGTCATCCAGCCATTCGCGCGGCGGTTTGTACGGACAGCACCATGGCGCGCCTCACCCGTGAACATAATGATGCAAATGTCTTGTGTTTGGGAGAACGCCTGACAGGTACGGAAATTGCGCTGGATATCGTAAAGACATTCTTTGAAACAGAATTTGAAGGCGGCCGTCATGAAAAACGTATCAATAAAATAAGTTCAGGATGACAATATAAAAAGGAAATATAAGCCATGAATAATGCAATGAAAGCAGAGAATATGACACCAGATGATTTTTTTACCGCCCCTTTGAGCCAAACTGACTCCGCCATCCACGATGCCATTGAAGCGGAAAGCGACCGCCAGCAATATTCGATTGAGCTTATTCCTTCTGAAAATATTGTGTCGCAAGCGGTCTTAGATGCGCAAGGGTCAATCTTAACCAATAAATACGCCGAAGGCTTGCCAGCCAAACGTTATTACGGTGGATGTGAGCATGTTGATAAAGTTGAAGTGCTGGCGATTGAACGTGTGTGCGAGCTTTTTGGTTGTAACTTTGCCAATGTGCAACCGCATTCTGGATCGCAAGCAAATCAAGGGGTTTATTTTGCGTTGTTAGAGCCAGGTGATAAAATTTTAGGCATGCGCCTTGACCATGGTGGGCATTTGACTCATGGCTCACCTGTTAACCAATCGGGTAAATGGTTTGATTTTGCCTCTTATGGCGTGGCCGATGAAAATCAAGAAATTGATTTTGATGATGTGCGTGCCAAGGCAAAAGAACATCAACCCAAGATGATTGTTTGTGGGGCTTCGGCTTATTCACGTGCGATTGATTGGGCTGAATTCCGTAAGGTTGCCGATGAAGTTGGGGCTTATCTCATGGTTGATATGGCGCATTATGCAGGTTTGATTGCAGGTGGGGCATATCCATCCCCGATTGGTATTGCAGATGTTGTCACAACGACAACACATAAAACTTTACGTGGGCCGCGTGGTGGCTTGATCTTGTGGAATGACGAAAAATTTACAAAAGGCTTTAACATGGCGGTGTTCCCTGGTTTGCAAGGTGGGCCATTGATGCATGTGATTGCGGCCAAAGCCGTGGCGTTTGGTGAATGTTTGAAGCCTGAATTTAAAGATTATGCGCAAGCTGTTGTTGATAATGCGCGCGCCTTGGCGGCAAGCTTGCAAGAGCGTGGTTATAACATTGTGTCTGGTGGAACAGACTCTCATGTCATGATTGTTGATTTACGCGGTAAATCTTTCTTTGGGAAGCATGCGGAAAAATCAATGGATCGCGCGGGGCTGACTTGTAATAAAAACACTGTGCCGAATGACCCTGAAGGGCCGTTCACAACATCGGGTATTCGTATTGGAACACCAGCGATTACAACGCGTGGTTTTGGTACGGCAGAGATGGCGCAGGTCGGTAACATGATCGCCGATGTGTTGGATGCACTGGAAGGTGTTGAAGACCCGATGGCGGCGACAGATGTTGAAGCGACTGTTCTAGCGCAAGTGAAAGAGCTTTGTACCAAGTTCCCGATTTATAAGTAGGACAAATTCATGAAAACGAAAGCGGCGATTGCGGTTAAGGCGGGTGCGCCATTAGAAATTGAAATGGTGGACTTAGAAGGTCCAAAGGCTGGTGAAGTTCTCATCGAGATGAAGGCAACAGGCGTTTGTCATACCGACGCATTTACTTTGTCGGGCGATGACCCAGAAGGAGAGTTTCCGGCCATATTGGGACATGAAGGCGCAGGTATTGTTGTTGAGATTGGCGCGGGCGTTGAGAGCCTAAAAGTAGGCGATCATGTTATTCCACTTTATACGCCAGAGTGTCGTGAATGTGACTATTGTCTACATCCAAAAACAAATCTGTGTCAGAAAATTAGAAACACGCAAGGAAAAGGGTTGATGCCTGATGGAACGTCGCGTTTCTCCTTAAACGGTAAACCTATACTTCATTATATGGGTTGTTCCACTTTTTCAAATTATTCAGTTCTACCAGAAATTGCGGTGACAAAAGTGCGTGAAGATGCGCCGTTTGATAAAATTTGTTATATCGGTTGCGGCGTAACAACGGGCGTTGGTGCTGTTGTTTTTGATGCCAAAGTTGAACCGGGTTCAACGGTTGCTGTGTTTGGTTTGGGTGGTATTGGTCTGAATGTTATTCAAGGTGCACGCATGGTTGGCGCGAGTAAAATTATCGGGATTGATTTAAATGAAGAGCGTATTGAAATCGCCCGTCAATTTGGCATGACTGATTTTATTAACCCTAAAAAAGTTGATAACCTTGTCGAAGCCATTACAGATTTAACCAATGGCGGTGTTGATTATTCTTTTGAATGTATCGGTAATGTTGATGTGATGCGCGATGCGTTGGAATGCTGTCATAAAGGTTGGGGTGAAAGTGTGATTATTGGTGTTGCTGGTGCAGGTAAAGAAATTGCAACGCGCCCGTTTCAATTGGTCACGGGACGTGTCTGGCGGGGCTCTGCCTTTGGAGGGGCGCGTGGTCGCACCGATGTACCGAAGATTGTTGATTGGTATATGGATGGCAAGATTGATATTGATAGTTTGATTACACACAAAATGCCGCTCGAAGATATTAATAAAGCGTTTGATTTAATGCATGAAGGCAAATCGATCCGCAGTGTTGTTGAGTACTAACATGAATTTGGTAAAACAACATCATTGCCACGGCGGCGTTGTTCAATATTATAAGCACGAGGCGCATGAAACAAAATGTCCGATGACATTCTCATTGTTCTTGCCGCCTAACCATGAACAAAATGAATCTATTCCCTATGTTGTTTTTCTCTCGGGTCTAACTTGTACCGAAGATAATTTTACAGCCAAAGCGAACGCTTACCAAAAGGCGGCAGAGTTAGGGGTAGCGGTTCTTGCGCCTGACACGTCACCACGTGGTGATGACGCACCGAATGATGAGGCGTATGATTTGGGGCAAGGTGCAGGTTTTTACCTTGATGCAACGCAAGAGCCGTGGTCAAAAAACTTCCGCATGGAAAGTTATATTCTAAATGAACTTTTACCGCTTGTTGAAAGTGAATTTAATTTGGATACGAACCGAAAATCTATCATGGGGCATTCTATGGGCGGGCATGGCGCGCTGACATTTTATCTGCGCCACCCTGAAAAATTTAAAACATGCTCCGCATTTTCTCCTATCGTTGCACCATCGCAAGTACCGTGGGGACAAAAAGCATTCAAAGCTTATTTGGGCGATGATGAAAGTCAGTGGGCGAAGCATGATGCTTGCGCACTTGTTGGGGAAAGTGACTGCTCTGAAAATGCCCCTATCTTGATCGATCAAGGTCAAGGCGATGATTTCTTGGAAGAACAATTAAAACCGCATTTGTTTCAAGAGGCATGTGGCAAGGTTGGGCAGGCTTTAGAGCTAAGAATGCAAGCAGGCTATGATCATAGCTATTTCTTTATTCAAAGCTTCATTGACGACCATTTAGAGTGGCATTATAAGTACCTATAAAGGAAATATATAAATGCGTTGTCCATTTTGTCAGAGTGATGATTCACAAGTCAAAGATTCCCGTCCTGCGGATGAGAATGCGGCGATCCGTCGTCGTCGTTCTTGCTCAAGTTGTGGCGGTCGTTTTACAACGTTTGAGCGGATACAGCTTCGTGATATGTCGGTAATAAAATCTGACAATAAAGTCCAACCTTTTGACCGCGATAAAATTATAAAATCGATGCGTGTTGCATTACAAAAACGCCCCGTTGAATTAGACGCGATTGAAAAAGCCGCGAACGGCATTGTTCGTCAGTTGGAAAGCGAGGGTGACAATGAATTCCCTGCCTCACATATTGGGGACTTGGTGATGAAGGCGCTCATTAACCTCGATATGGTGGGGTATATTCGTTACACATCGGTGTATAAAGATTTTCGCGATCCAGAAGATTTTAATGCATTCTTGGAAGAGGTGCAGGAACTGCAGGCCGCAAATAAATCTCCGTCAAATTCAAATAAGAAAAAAGCTTCTTAATGAAGAGCCGTCATGCCCGCAAGCGGGAGGATGCTATTTTTCTTGGTGCCTTGGTGGTAAAAAGCTCTATGAATACTCATACATACCACATGCAAAGCGCCCTTAATTTAGCGCGTTATGGTTTGGGGCGCACGGCGCCGAACCCGTCTGTTGGTTGTGTGATAGTCAAAGACAACCATGTCGTTGGGCGAGGGCGCACGGCGGATGGTGGTCGTCCCCATGCAGAAGTGATGGCGTTGAAAATGGCAGGAGGGAAAGCGCGTGGCGCGAAGGCCTATGTGACGTTAGAACCTTGTTCGCATGTGGGGCAAACGCCGCCTTGCGCGCAGGCGTTAATTGACGCGGGCGTGCAAAAAGTTTTTGTGGCAATAGAAGATACGGATAAACGCGTGAGCGGACGCGGCATTCAAATGTTGCGCGATGCGGGGATTGAGGTTGAGGTAGGATTGCTTGAAAAAGAAGCCTATGAAATCAATAAAGGTTTCTTTTTAACGCGCTCACATAATCGTCCATTTATTTCGCTGAAATCTGCGACATCGAATAATGGTAAAATCGCAGGGGTTAATAAAAAACAAATTTGGATTACGGATGAATTATCTCGCCACCGCGCGCATTTAATTCGCGCGCAACATGATGCCATTGCGGTGGGGGTAAATACGGTTTTGATTGACAACCCATCGCTCACCACGCGCCTTAACGGTGCTGACACCCGCGCAAAAATTATTGTGTTTGATCGGAATAATCGTTTATCAGGTAATGAAAAAATATTTGAAAATGATCCTCTGGTGATAACAGAACCTGATTTGCACAAAGCGATGAAGCAGTTATCTGATACAGGTATCACACGCTTGTTGGTCGAAGGTGGTGCGGGGATGGTGTCGGCATTTTTAAAAGAAAATCTATATGATCAGTTTTATTGGTTTAAAGCCCCGCATGATATTGATGAAGATGGTTTAAATGCCATAGAGCATTTTGACATTAAAGCTATAGAGAAAGAAACAAATCTTAAACACGCGCAAATAATTCAACTTAATGAAGATGTTTTGAATGTTTATAAAACTTAGTATTGTCATTGCGAAGGAGCTATAGCGACTGCGGCAATCTATGGATTGCTTCGCTCAAATAAGTTTTCACTCGCAATGACGGTGTCTTGGTGGTAAAACCCTTTTATGTTTACAGGCATTATCACAGATATAGGCACGGTTGCCAGCGTTGAAAAGAAAAACGGTGGAGATTTACGCCTTGGCATTCGCACCAATTTTGATTTAACGCAAACGGATATTGGTGCGTCTATTGCGTGTTCTGGTTGTTGCCTGACGGTGATCAAAAAACTCGATGATATGTTCTTTGTCGATGTATCAGCGGAGAGTATTTCTAAAACCAATATTGGTGGTTGGGTTGAGGGAGCGAAGATTAACCTCGAACAAGCCCTGAAAATGGGTGATGAACTTGGTGGGCATATTGTCTCTGGTCACGTTGATGACTTGGCAAAGTTGGTGAAGTTAGAGCAAGAAGATGGCTCGCATAGATTAACCTTTAATGTACCGAAAGAGCTTGCTGGTTTTATTGCATCTAAAGGCTCTGTCACCTTGGATGGTATTTCGCTGACGGTAAACGAGGTTGATGGCACTCAGTTTGGTGTGAATATCATTCCCCATACGTGGGATAATACCACGCTGGGGCAGGTTAATGTGGACGATGCGGTTCACCTTGAAATAGACATGCTCGCCCGCTATGTCCAACGCGCGCTGGCTTACTCCGCCTCAGGCGCGTAAACGCAAGGTGATGCTAATAAAGCACACTTCTTATTAAACAATTGGTGCGTGGTATATATTATAATAAAATTTATAATTTAAAATTACTTGGAGCCATGTGGTTAGCTTTTTTTTCTAATGCGTCATAGGATTCTGAGTATTCTAGACGCTGTCGGATGCTTTTAAGAAGAAAAGCAGCAGCAGTTATTTCAGATACAAGGGCACCAGCACTATTAAAATCATTTGTTACACCTATAAACAAGGTGCTTAAAATGAATGGAACAGCTTGAAGGGCTGATTTCTTAGATTCCTCTGCTTGATGGAGCAGTTTTGTTATCTCATTGTAGTTCTCATTTAAAAAATTTATTTTTGCGAGATCGTCACCTAGATTTGATATGTTAAAAAATGACTTAGACATGTTAATTTCTGTTCCTTATGTTAGGAATAATATATTATTTTATTATTATGTCAATATATAATTTACAACAAATTCATCTTCATCAAATCACGCTATGATGGTGATATGGACAAAATCTTACCATTGGCTAGCGGGGTATGTTCAACGCGCTCTTGATTATTATGCCTCAAGCGCATAAATGCGCTACGGCTGATTTTGTAACAACCCATTGCTTTTGTTAAAAAAAATTTCTATAACTAACTCAGTTCTCAGGGCAGGGTGTAATTCCCTACCGGTGGTAAATGAATTTATTCATGAGCCCACGAGCGCTTTTTATATTTCCGCTCAGGCGCGTAAACGCGCTACGTGGGTTCTTTGTAAAGAGAGTGTATAAAAAGGTCAGCAGATTTAGTGAACCGCCCTCCCGCTTGCGGGCATGGCGGCAATTCTAAAGCCGACGGTTAAAGTCCGGATGAAAGAGAGCGTGAAAAATAAGACTTACTGCTTCTCCCGCGAAGGCAGGGGTCTGTGGTTGTCTTAAATAGATTCCTGCTTTCGCAGGAAAAACAGTTTATAAATTTTTCACATTTTGCCCTGATTCATGAAAGCCTCCTCCCGCTTGCGGGCATGAGGCCTCTTAAAAATGTTTTTATGATGAAAGGAAAAAACAATGAATCAGACTTTAAACTTACTACCAAATAATAAAAAAATTGCAGTTATCCAGTCTAATTGGCATGGTGATATTGTCGGTGAAGCCGTAAAAAGTTTTACTGAGGATATGGTTAAGGCGGGTGTCACAGAAAAACAAATTGATGTTTATGATGTGCCTGGGTCACTGGAAATTCCTTTGCAGGCACAAAAGCTTATCGAAACGGGGCAATATGCCGCTATTGTGTGTTGTGGCATGATTATCAATGGTGGGATTTATCACCATGAATACGTCAACCATGCCGTGCTAGATGGTATGATGCGGGTGCAATTGGATACAGGTGTTCCTGTGTTGTCGGTTGTGCTGACACCGTTGAATTTCCGTGAAGGGTTAGAGCAACACGAAAAATTATTTTTAGATCATTTTAAAATTAAAGGTCAAGAAGCCGCACAAGCGTGCATAAAAACGCTTGAAAACATGGCGCAATTCGTGGCATTGAAAGAAGCTGCTTAGCTTTTTTAATTGCGCCTCAGGCGCGTAAACGCGCTACGGCGTTTTTTTAATTTAGTGATAAAAAATAGGAAAGAATGATGAACCGTCCAAACACACAAACCAAAAAAACAGGGTCGCAAAAGGCACGTAACAGTGCCGCGCGCCTTATGGCTGTGCAGACGGTTTATCAAATGCATAAAAATGACCAAGATACCGAAACCGCGATAAAAGAATATCTTGAACATCGTATAGGTAAAGATGCCGATGGTGATGAGATGGTCACACCAGATCAAGATCATTTTTCTCTGGTCGTGCGCGGCGTAACAGAAAATCAAGCACAACTTAATGAGATGATTATTCGCAATCGCGGTGAAAAAGGGAGCAACACCCAAAAAACAGATCCTTTGTTGCAAGCGGTACTCCTGTGTGGTGCTTTTGAACTGATGGTGCTGCAAGCTATTGATTTTCCATTGATAATTGCTGATTATCTTCATGTTACCCATGCTTTCTATGGTAACGGGGAAGCTAAGCTGGTCAATGCTTTGCTTGATTCAATCCGTAAAACTGTTCGTAATTAATTGAAATTCCTCACTGTTTTGCTTTTTTAGAAACGAATTGTTAACTTTTCTGATATAATATTAAAGGGTGCCTTTTTAGGGGAGCGCATGGTTTAAATTTTGTTGAACAACAAAAGTAACGGGGAATATGAAATATATATCAATTTTACTGATGGCAGTTGTACTTATTGGTGCTGGGGGCGCTGGTGGGTACTTTTTCTTTCAAAAGCAAGCTGTTGCATCTTTAGGACCTGAAAATGCTGAAGCTGTCGCGGCAAAATTGGCACGCGACAAAAAGGCTCGTCTTTCAGAAAAAGAAGCCAAGAATTTACGCTTTGTTGAGATGGAGCCAATCATCTTACCGATTATTGATAAACAAGGCGTCAGCCAAGTGATCACACTAATTGTATCATTGGAAGTAACTAGTGAGGCTAACGAAGAATATGTCACCATGTTAAAACCACGTTTAAAAGATGCTTATATCCATGATATGTACGGCGTGCTGAATCAAAAAGCGTCTTTAGAAGGCGGCGTAGTGAAAGTTGACCAATTAAAAGAACGTTTGAATAACGTAGCCAATAAAGTTCTAGGCGATAAAAAAGTCAATAATGTTTTGATACAGGTTGTAAATCAACGCCCGATTTAACGACCGATTTAATCATCGCTTTTATTAAAGAATTTTTCCTTCATTTATAATTTTACACCTCCCTTTTTGGAGGTTATTTTTTGTTGAAGTTTGTTAACCACAGAGGACACAGACGAAACACAGGGGCGCACAGCGTTTTTCAATATTGTCATTCCGAACTTGTTTTGGAATCTTTTACATTAAAATTATAAAACCCCTGCTTTCGTAGGCGAAGCAGAAGTAGAAGGAAATTCTGTGAACCTTCCGTGCTCTCCGTGTTAAAAATTTTCAAACCGCAAATGGACACAAATAAACAACGATCTGCGTGCCTGCTCCTCCTGTGGCTCAATAACTACCGTCCGCCAGCGGTGCGGGCGGCACTGCCAGCATCCCCGCCGCGGTTAAAACGTCCAACATTACCAAGAAGTTGTTCTAACACGGTGACATCGTTACCGCCTGTATGGGTTTTACGGCGAACCGTGGGAACTTCAAGGCGTTCGGAATCAACTTCTTCCATGGTCTCGACGATTCCCTTATCATTAAAGGCAACAACGACCACGCGTTCATCAATGACTTTGGGATCAAAGATTCCCTTTTTCTCCATTTTTTGGCCAATGTAATACCAGATGTTTTCATCAAAGGGTGCCGTGGTGGTGGGGGAACCTAATGATTTTAAGACATTGGTACGGGTACTGATGCCAGGGGTGATTTCACTCATGCGGAAATCTTCAACTAAATTTCCACGGTTTGACTTTGTCGGAGCACAACCTGCAACGGCTATGAGAGCAATAAAAGTAATAATAATTTTTTTCATGTTGCCATAGTACGACGAACATCTTAAAAATCAAGAATGTTTCACTATTTTAAACAACGAAAAGCATTTAAGGCGCAGGCCAAGGCTTTATATGATAAAGCGGTTGAGCGGGGGCGTATGCCTGATTTTTATAAGAATTTAGCCGTTCCTGACACAATTGATGGCCGTTTTGAGCTTATCTCTTTGCATAACTTTATGATGATGTACGGTCTTCAAAAAGAAGGACATGAACAAATCTCTCAATATTTGTTTGATTCCTTTTTTGTGAATATGGATCGTAGTTTGCGTGAAATTGGCATTGGTGATTTGGGCGTACCAAAACATATGAAGCGAATGATGCAGGGCTTTAATGGTCGCTGTCAAAGTTACCATGATGCTTTAGAAAAAAATGACGTTGATATGTTGAAGCAGGCCTTGGTTCGTAATGTCTATGGCACAGTAGAAAAACCTGCTGATGATATTTTGAGCGCGATGGCAGATTATATCATGCGCTGTGTTGCGGTGGGAACAAGCGTGGGTGAGTTTGCTGCACTTGATATGATAGAGGAGGGGAGAAAACATGCCTAATAATCAAAAATTAACAGAACAAGAATGGTCTCATTTTTTTGATATAGACGATTTGGATAAACATAGCGCAACGCAATTAACGATCAATGCTTCTGAAGAAGAATGTACTGATTTGGCGCGCCGTTTTGCGATGGAGGTTATTCGCGATGTTGAGGCCAAGTTATCGTTAAGTCGTGATGACGGCGGTAATGTTATTCATGTTCAAGGTGAATTTTCTTGTGTTATCACGCAAAATTGTGTGGTGTCTTTGGAACCGTTTGATACAGAATTGTTAGAACCTGTCGAAGGTTGGTTTGCCGATAAAGACAGCGCCGTGTCTTTTGTCGCGGCCAAAAAAGAGCGCGAGGTGAAACGCACCCACGGTGAAGTCGAAATTACTGAAGAAAAAGATGATCCGGAAGCTGTTATTGAAGGGTGTATAGACTTAGGGGAATTGGTCGCGCAACATATATCATTGGCTATCCCTGCTTATCCGCATAAGGATGGGGTTGCTTACGAAAATGGTGATGACAAAATTCAAATTGATGAAAAGTCCCCTTTGCGTAAAAACCCTTTCGAAGCCTTAAAAGATTGGAAAGAAGAGCGGTAAATAATCTTCGTTTCTCCGTGGTTCAAAAAATATGAATCCACACAAATTATTTTTACCGCCACGCCCGCAACGAACGCAACAGTCTTTATATAAAGCTTATGAGATCCCTGCCTTCGCAGGGGAAGCAGGAGAAGTAGAAAAATCTATAAAATCTCCGTGTCCTCCGCACCTCCGTGTTGAAATTCTTAGACCCTAGATTATACGGATACAATAAGAGATTGCCCGTGTAATGACGTTTAGATGCTAGATGCGGAGTTCGAAGAAAAAAATATATCGTTATTTTTCAATGCCTTAGATTCTTATTTTCTACTAATCTTAGCGTTTTAGTAACCATTTATAGGTACCATGGTACACAGGGGTAGCTGTGGGAGCCGCCCTTTGTAGGGGTTCGAAAAATGGTTAGTAATATACTAACATCATCGCAAAGTGCTCAATTGTTTTCTATTGGGCAAACACAGAGACAAATCGATGCCACACAGTCAAGGTTGGCGTCAGGTTTGCGCGTGGGTTCGGCTCTCGATAATCCTCAAAACTTTTTTACATCCAGATCGCTTAGCCAAGATGCCAGTAATTTAAGCCGCGTTCTTGATGGGTTGGGGCAATCTATTCGTACCATCCAAGAAACAGAAAATGGTTTAAACGGTTTGCGTAATATTATTAACCGCGCCGATGACATCTTGAATGATGCCAGAGGGGAATTAAGCACCAATAGGCAAGACGTGGGGGAGATTATCTTGGCAGGTGATCCCGTTCTTTATTATCGTTTAAATGATACGACAGGAAATAGAGCGGTTAATTTAGGCAGTGGAGGAACAGCGTTAAATGGAATTTATCAGGGCGTAACACTAGATACTGGACCGCTTCATTTTGGTGAAGGTAATGCTTCGGCAAGCTTTGATGGTGTGAATGACCGTATTACTATTCGTAATAGTACTTTGATAAACACGTCTAGAGATGGTTATCCAGAAAGGTCGGTTGAGCTGACTTTTGAAGCGAATGATTTGGGTGGGCGTCAGGTTTTATTTGAAGAAGGTGGAACGGGGAATTCTGCGGCGATTTATTTAGATGATAATGAAATTTATTTTGTCGCGCGTGATGCGGGGGATTTTGGTCCTTTTAATATAAGCGCAACAATCGAAGAAGGTGAAGTTTATCAAGCGGCTTTTGTTTTGGATTCTAATGCAGGTACATTTACCGGGTATTTAAATGGAGAAGAAGTTGGTCAGGGAAGTGTTAACCGACCTTTGTCAAGACATGGCGGTGCGGTCGCAATTGGCCGAAACGCAGGGGGTACATTTTTCCACGATGGTGCTAATAGCGGGAATGGTGAATATTTTAATGGTCGTATATCAGACTTTGCGCTTTATAATTCGGTTTTATCCGAAGATGATTTAAGGGCGCGTTTTGATGCGACGCAATTAGAAGCAACGCGTAATTTTGAACAGCAAGTCACCGAAGTTTTAGAACAAGTTGATCCTTTTGTTGAGGATACATCGTTTCGAGGGGTGAACTTATTGGCGGGCGATAACTTAACAACGTATTTTGACAATGATAGTGGTTCAAACTTATTAACCGAAGGGTTTGATTTATCATCTTCGGGATTGGGGATTGGTAATGCAGATTTTCAAACCTTTAATCAATTTGACCAATTTACCAGTGATATTAATGGTGCATTAGACAGCTTGGAAAGATTTGGAAGTTCATTGTCTGCAGATTTAAACATTATTGAAGCCCGTCAGGATTATACGAACGCTACTATAAATACATTTGAAG
Organism: uncultured Micavibrio sp.; assembly: GCA_964647515.1. GTDB lineage: Bacteria > Pseudomonadota > Alphaproteobacteria > Micavibrionales > Micavibrionaceae. The sequence continues at coordinate 12,772 of CAZYHI010000047.1, forward strand.
CGGGCAGCGAGGATCTTGTCGTTGCAGATCAAGATGAAGAGGCGGCAAATTTACTTACGTTACAAACACGCCAAGAGGTGCAAATCGCAACGCTGTCTCTAAGCGCGCAAGGTTCCAACATTGCAGACCTATTCGGCAATAATCCTTTGCTGAATGCTGCGGGTTAGCAAGCTTTCAGTAAATAAAGGCTTTAACAAGATAATGCTTGCAATTTTTGTTGGATTTGGGTAAAAACCAGCAGAATTTAGATTAATTCCCCATATGGGGGCTATAAAGGTGTAAGAAAATGGCAGTTCCAAAGAGTAAAATCAGTAAAGCGAAGCGTAATTCACGCCGTGCGCATGATTCTTTAACCGTAACCAACTGGGTTGAAGATGGTAATACAGGTGAGCCAAAGCGTCGTCATCACATTGACCTTAAAACAGGGATGTATAAAGGTCGTCAGATTCTAACTGATCGTGACGAGTAGACTTCCTACAATTGTACTTTTTTAATAATGTCCGTTTTAACGGGCATTTTTTTTGCTAAATAGTTATTTAAAACAAGCTTATAATCGCAAATCTCAATTGACTTCGTGGGTGCAACCTGTAAACCTTGGCAAATCTTATAACAAAACATTGTAATATTTATGACCAATAGCTGTATTATAGCCTTAGATGCCATGGGTGGCGATTTTGGGCCTAAAGTTGTTATCCCTGCGGCGGCAGATGCGCTGGAATCACAAAAAGATATTAAGTTTATTATCTATGGTGATGAAAAGATTATTAATCCCCTTATTGACCAACGCGCCAAATTGAAGGCGGTGAGTGAAGTTATCCATACCGATATTGCTATTTCGGGAACGGATAAACCATCGAAAGCCTTGCGCAATGGTAAGGGCTCTTCCATGCGCTTGGCGATTGAGGCTGT
>CAZYHI010000047.1:13690-13896 GCA_964647515.1 uncultured Micavibrio sp.
AAGAAGGCAAGGCGCATGGCGTTGTCTCTGCGGGGAATACAGGCGCGTTGATGGTGATGTCAAAGCTTATCCTTAAAAGTTTACCCGGCATTTCCCGCCCCGCGATTGCCAGTGTCATGCCGACACAAAAAGGCAAGGTTGTTATGTTGGATTTAGGGGCAAACCTTGAATGTGATGCGGAGATACTGACGCAATTTGCTGTGCTG
>CAZYHI010000048.1:0-11632 GCA_964647515.1 uncultured Micavibrio sp.
CGCCGTAACCCACCCAGCACACCACGAATAATTTCACGGGCAATCGTTCTCCCTAAAGAGGAACTCATTGAGCGCACAACTGATTTAACTGCGGCTTCACCAACCCCCTGACGGTTATGACCTTTTTTCTTTTTGGGCTTTTCTTTCTCCGCTTTCTCTGCCGCTTCAGATGCCTTTTCCGCACGTTTTTGTAAAACTTCGTAAGCACTCTCACGATCTACTGTGGTGTCATATTTATCACCGACACCATCGGCCTTTAACGCCATGCGTTTTGCATCGCTAGACGCAGGTCCTAAATTTGACGTTGGTGGACGGATGAGCGCACGCTCCACAACCGATGGCGTTCCCTTATCTTCTAAGGTTGAGACCAAAGCCTCACCCACACCAAGTTCGGTAATCACCTCCGCCACATCAAACTTCGGATTGGCACGATAAGTTTGCGCGGCTTGTTTAATCGCCTTTTGTTGTTTCGGCGTAAATGCCCGCAACGCATGTTGCACGCGGTTACCAAGCTGTCCCAAAACCGTATCTGGCACATCGGCGGGGGTTTGCGCGATAAAGAAAATTCCAATCCCTTTGGAACGGATCAAACGCACGACCTGCTCAACTTTTTCTAACAAAGCCTTGGGCGCATCATCAAATAACAAATGCGCTTCATCAAAGAAGAAAACCATTTTTGGTTTGCTCGAATCCCCCGCTTCGGGTAATTCTTCAAATAATTCAGACAGCATCCACAACAAGAAAGTCGCGTATAAGCGCGGAGAATTCATCAACTCATCTGCTGCTAAAATATTGACGTAACCTTTGCCATCAATATCGTTACGCATAAGATCTTTTAAATCCAGCGCAGGTTCACCAAAGAACTTATCACCGCCCTGATCTTCAAGACGTAATAACGAACGCTGTATTGCACCCACAGAGGCTTTACTCACATTACCGTAAATACCTGACAGTTCGCTCGCGCGTTCATACATATTGATAAGAAGTGAGCGTAAATCCTTCAAATCTAACAACAACATCCCTTCTTCATCTGCCAGACGGAAAGCGATATTTAAGATACCTTCTTGCGTATCATTCAACTCCAACATACGCGCCAATAAAATCGGACCAATCTCTGAAATTGTCGTACGAACGGGATGCCCTTGCTTACCGTACATATCCCAGAACGCCACAGGAAAGGCTTGCGGCGCGTACCCTTCCAAGCCAATCGTTTCGGCACGCTTGACCAAGAAATCTTCCATTTTTGACGGCTCACAAAGGCCAGATAAATCACCCTTCACATCCGCCATAAAAACCGGCACGCCAGCATTTGAAAAACCTTCTGCAAGGTCTTGTAAAGTCACAGTTTTACCTGTTCCTGTCGCACCGGCGATCAAGCCATGACGGTTTCCCCACTTTAATTCAAAGTAAAGTTTGTTATCGGCCGCACCTGTTTCTGATCCGACATAAATTGCTTCTGGAGTATCTGCCATTTTTCTTACCTTCTTAGCTAATTTTATTATTGGTTTTTAAAAATTCATACGGTACATCACGTTGCAATGAGGGGACAGCCGCGCGAGCTTTCGCCACTTCAACAAATTTTACATCGTGCATAATAAATCCCGCTTTATCTTCGGTCATTTCCGCAACAACGCGCCCCCATGGGTCAATAATCATCGAATGCCCATAAGTTAAACGCCCGCCTTCATGTTCACCCACTTGCGCCGGCGCAAAAATGAAGCATCCCGTTTCAATCGCTCGCGCACGTAACAACACCTCCCAATGATCTTTACCCGTGGGAACCGCGAAGGCCGCTGGTACAGCAATCATCTCGGCACCATTTTGCGCGAGGCTTCTATATAAGTTTGGAAAACGCACATCGTAGCATATAGAAAGACCAAAATTACGCCCCTCAATACTGGAAAGCACTGCTTTATTACCCGCTTGAAAAGCCTCGCTTTCGCGATAGCTTTCTCCATTAGCCAAATCAGCGTCAAACATATGTAATTTATCATAGGTCGCCATTAACTGACCCTTATTGCTGAACAAGAAACTACGATTGGCAAGCTTACTCTCTGATGTCTTAACCTTCATTGAACCAATAAGAAGCCAAATCCCTAACTCCTTCGCCAAAACTGAAAAATATTGAATACCAGAATGCTCATCTGATGTTTTTGCTGTTTCCAACGACAGGGTTGGTGATGAACGAATAACATCCGTATTTTCAGGCGTAACCACCAACTCCGCCCCCGCCTTCGCGGCTTCATTAATCAGCACAGCAGCTTCTGTTAAATTTTCTGATATATCGGGACCGCTCGTCATTTGAATACAGGCCACGTTTATATGTGTCATCATAATATGATTAACCCTTCAACAAGCTATCAAGCTTTCCCTTATCATCCAGCGCATGTAAATCATCACAGCCACCAATAAGCGTATCATCAATAAAAATTTGCGGCACAGTCTTCGGCCCGCCAGTACGTTCCACCATCTTGGCACGTGCGGCCTCATCCCCTGTGATATCATAACCGGTATATTGAACCGCCTTACTATCCAACAAGGCTAACGCTCTCACACAAAAAGGGCATGTCGTCCAATAATAGATTTCTACTTTTTTCTGCTCGCTCATAAACGTGCCTTATCATCTTTTTAAATTACAGCTTCTAAATAATCAGAGTTGGGAAGGTTTTACAACCCGCGCCAGCGTTAAAATATCGACTGTCCCCGCCCCATTTTTAAGCAAAGCCTTGGCACATTCTTGCGCCGTTGCCCCTGTGGTGAAAACATCATCGACCAAAATGATACGCTTATGGCGAATTTTTAGGATAATCGCTTCGGGGACAGCAAAAGCATTCTTGACGTTCTTTTGACGCTCTTTCACCCGTAAATACCCTTGTACTGGTGTCGCACGAACGCGCTCCAACCCCTTCAAAAGAAAAGGAATATTAGTTTCTTTCGATAAGTATTTTACCAGCAAAGCTGACTGATTAAACCGCCGTCGTAACAACCGCCACCGATGAAGCGGTACAGGCATTAAAAAATCAGCCTGATCTAACATTTCCTGCCCTGCCGCGCGTTCTAACCACGGAATGAAACTCGGCACCGCATGGGTTTGGTCGCCATGCTTAAACCCCAAGATAATATCCCGTGACGCATCGTCATAAACCAAAGCTGACCGCGCCTGATTATAATTCGGCGGGTTTTTCATGCATCCACCACAAATACTCTCTTGAATGGCCGTTTCTTCAACGAAATCAAAGGGTAAGCCACAACGCAAACATTGCGGCGCGGCGATAAAGTTTAAATCTCCCCATGCCGTGGCCGATAACGCCCCTTGGCGTTCAACCACCTCCCCCGTGACAATACAGCGCGGCGGCAAGATAAAATCCAACATCTGATTGAAATGGCGCATGGTTGTGACCTTAAACAATTCAACTATAGAGGTATATGGCTATCATACATAAATTTGTCATTCCCTGAATTTGAAAGAAATTCTAGGGGAATCTACATCCATTAACAGATCGCCCTAGAATTTTTGTCACCAAAAATTCAGGTGATGACAAGATAGTGGTGGTCACCCATTTTCTATAACACTTATCCTTGTGTTTTTAAGCGTGATTATATAATCTCCCCACCATGTCGACACAAAACCACATCGATGAATCTTGGCATGATCCCGTCATCGCTCCCACGCAAGAGGATGAACACGTCAACGGCACGCTGGGCATGGATGTTGAGCTAAACCCCTTATTAGAAAACATTCCAACAGCCATCATCAAACAAGCATGGTTTATTATGGCTCATTTAGTACTGGAACGTGGATCAAAAGTCATCAACATGATGGCGCGTGACGGTACCATGACCTACGCCATGGCGGTCATGAACCCCGATATCGAATTTATCGGTATTGATAACAGTGCAAAACATATCGACCAAGCCAAAGAAAAATATAATCACCCCAATTTACGTTTTGTGAATAAAGATATCCAAGAAAGCTTTATCCCCCCCAACTCAATCGATGCCATTATCAACTCTTTCAATCTGCATGAGATTTATTCTACCAATAATTGTAATGAAAAATCAGTCACCGATACGTTAGAGCGCCAATTTACGTTGTTGAAAAAAGATGGGTATCTTTTCACCCAAGGCTACATCATGCCGCCCGAGGATGAATATGCCCTGATGGAGATTCCCGATGATCCTAACAAAGGCACAAACATCGAAGAATTATCCGATATTGATTTATTGGTTTTATATTCTGAACAAGCTCGCCCCAGAGAAAATGACAGCTATCGTGGTTTTTATTTGGAGGAGCTTCCTGCCCGCTTTCCACGGACACGTCTTTTCCGCCTTCCCCAAAAATGGGCGTATGAATTTATCTTAAGAAAAGATAATCGCGAAAATTGGGAAGAAGAACTTTACAAAGAATATAGCTTTTTTAACCGTACAGATTTCAGCCGTATCATCCGTAATTATGGCGCACGTTTATTATATTCCGCACCCCATTGGAACGAAGAAATAATCAAGAATAACTACAACAAAAAAATGCGGCTTTATAAAGAAGATGGTGAAATGTTGGGCACACCAGAAACAAGCTTCGTTTTGGTCGCACAAAAAACACCTGCCCGTGAGTCTTTAACACTACAAGAACGTAAACCTGCAAAGGCCGATAGCAACCCCTTACGTATCACCGCCATGCGCGACGAATATGATGGCTCGGTCTTGGATATTGCCTCACGCGATATGCATATCACCGAAATTCTGCCTTACCGCGTGACAGAAGAAAATAAACTTCATGTTTTTGTTCATGAATCTATTCCGCGCTGCCTCATCAATACTGTACCGCGCAAAGGCCCCAATATTGATCGCAAGCAATGGTCAGGCCACATGACCGAAAGCTTTGCTATCCCGCAAGAGATAATGGAAACGATTGATAAAGATCATTTCCGCAGCACGCTTAATTTTGCACAAGATTACCTTGGGTTAAAACCAGAAATGGGTGCACTTTTTGAAAATGGCCCAGGCTTTTACCCTGCACCAGATTGCATTGATGAGCATATCGAAACTTTATATCTAAAAGCCAAACAACCAAAAAAATCAATTTCACCAGACATTATTTTGGAGGACGCCGCAGGGTTTTCAACCAATGGGCGTATACGCGAAATTGACGCCCAACAAATCTTAAACGCCGTTGGCGTCGGCCTTATCCCGACCAGCAGGTTAGAGCTTCAAGTCCTCGCCCTTTATGAGCGTTTAGGTATTAATTACCAATCATGGGCCAGTTGCCCGCTCGCCCTAAAAACTGAAGAACCAAAAAAGACGACCAAGCTCCAAGACATCATTGCCAAACTTGCCGATCATGATAATCGTTATAAAGAAGTCAAAGGCAACACAGGTACCATCAAAGCGATGCAATCTGTTTTTGTTGATGAAGGACAAGATAAAGGGAGCATCACAGGGCTTGCTTCAAAAGAAAAAGACTTCATCATTAATGAAGAAAGCTCAATGAACATCGCCGTTGTTTTACCCCTAACAAAAAAGATTAATGGTGAGGTTATGGCAGGCATTGTTGAACAATATTTACCTGTGCCACAACGTTATAAAGGCAATGGTTACAGCATCAGTTGCCCCAGCTTCCCTTTACCCACTGACATCAAGAACTTTGATATGGCACGTAAATATATCGCCGATAAATTCGAAGTCTCTGTCGACTGCGTTGCTCGTATGGGAGAGAGTTATTTCTCTCATATTGGCGTCACCCCACAACGCATTTACCCCTTCGCGGTCAGTACAGGCGGCGCTTCAGGGTGGAAGAAAGTCGGTCGTACTCACGGTGCAACAACATACAGCCCTCTATATAGGCTCTATCGGCTTCTTTACCTTGATAATTATTATAGTTTTTTAAAAATCACAGCGATGGCATATCAATCGACCATTGGCCTCAATCACGACCTTAGTGCCGAAACATCCTTCACCGAAAGTCACGCTGATCGTAAGAATACTTTTATCGGTATGAATAATACCATCGCCAACACCACATCCAACAACGGCCTTAACAAAAAATCTGACACAGATTACAAAAAAGATTACACCCATGACTGATAATATTTTTGTTTTTGATAGAAACATTATCCGAACAAAACGCAACAGAGCCGCCAACCATTTAAAAGAACATGGTTTTCTTTTTGATTGGGCGGCGACGCAAATATCTGAACGTTTAGACGTCATTAAAAAAGACTTTCCTTTGGCTTTACAAATTGGCAACAGAACAAATAAAATAAACATTCCAAATTCAAAAATTATAACCTTTGATAATGCATCAAACTTAAATGCTGACATTCTGGGTGAAGAAGAAATCCTTCCTTTCCAAAAGAACAGCTTTGATTTGGTTGTCAGCCCGCTGAACCTACATAGCGTCAATGACCTACCGGGCGCACTATCACAAATCAATCACTGCTTAAAACCAGATGGGTTATTTATCGCCACTTTGTTTGGTGGCGAAACATTATATGAGTTACGCCAAATTATGAACGATATTGAACTTTCACAAACGGGCGGCATGCACCCGCGCATCTTCCCCTTTGCCGACCTACCGCAAATGGGCGCGCTCATGCAACGTAGCAATTTTAACTTACCTGTCATCGATTCAGAAAAAATAACCGTGACCTACGATAATGCTTTCAAATTAATGAAAGACTTACGCCTTATGGGCGAAGGCAACAGTATCATCGACCGTCAGAAAAAATTTACATCACGGCAGTTTTTTCAAGATGTTGCGGTGCAATATGCAGATAAATTTAACGAAGAAAATGGACGTATCAAAGCGACCTTTGAAATCATATTTGTACTAGGTTGGAAACATCATAAAAGCCAGCAAAAACCCTTACGCCCTGGTAGTGCCAAAAACCGTCTATCTGAGGCCCTAGCAACAAGTGAAGAGAAACTACCCATATAACCATGTTAAACGTCACGCTTATCCCCATCTTAGAAGACAATTACGCTTACATCATTCAATCAGGTGATGACGTTGGTATTGTTGATCCGGGTGACGCCGCGCCTATTATAAACAAGCTTGAAGAATTGGGCTTAACGCCAAATTACATTTTCAACACGCATCATCATTGGGATCATGTGAACGGCAATAAAAAAATCAAGGATAAATATAATTGCCGCCTCATCGCCCCCAAAGAAGAACAAGATAAAATTAAAAATACTGATATCGGGCTAAACCATGGTGAATTTTTTCAATTTAGTGGTGAAACTATCGAAGTCATAAAAGTCTCTGGTCATACAAAGGGGCATATCTGTTTTTATTTTCAAAATTCAAAAACATTATTTTCTGGTGATGCATTATTCGCCATGGGATGTGGACGTTTATTTGAAGGCAGTGCGACGGATTTATTTGAAGGGTTTGAATATTTAAAGAACCTTCCCGATGATACTCAAATTTATTGCGGGCACGAATATACATTAACCAACGCAAATTTTTGCTTAAGTGTTGAGTCTGATAACCTCGATATCATAAACAGAACAGAAGAAATTAAGTCTTTAATATCCGCACAACAACCAACCATCCCAACAACTATCGCCCTAGAAAAGCAAACAAATTTATTCTTTCGCGCCAAAACCGCACAAGATTTAAAAATTTTACGCGACCTTAAAGATAAATCCTAATTTAAATATGAATTACGACTTTTTCGGTGCCGGGCGGCGGGATCGTTGTTGACGACGTCCACCACCATCTTTTTTACCACCTGATTTTTCTTCTGTATTACCTTGGTCTGGTAAGATTGATTCAATCGCCCCTTTTGATTTGGAGTTTGAACGATGTGATGGAATAGGAATCGCTTTATTAGAAGAGTTCGCACGTTCACTTTTTGTAATTTCAATTTCAATACGTGAAGCCACTTTTCTTAAATCATGAATAGCTTCTTGTAAATCTTCGCGTGTTTGCGTTTCTTTTTTGCTATCCCATGCTTGATATGTTTCAAGACACGTCGCAGAACATTTTTCTAATCTTGTCTTCACATCTTCTTTTTGTGTTTCATCGCTCATCGTTTTTCCTCATTTATTCTTCATCGTAGTAAGTCGTGGCAAAAAGTAAGCCACCATACCTTGTTCAAATTCTTAGCGCAATATTTATAACAGCTAATCTTTAAACACTGATGCCGCTGCATTCATATGTGCTTTTTTACGCTCTATTTCACCTTCGCTGCGTGTAATCTCCGCCTTTAGATCATCAATATAATCACTCAACTCATCCAGTGACAGCGGCTCTAAATCTTTCGGTCCAACAGGTTTCTTACCAAATTCTTCTTCATCAAACATAATCAACCTCCATAAAATCGATCCTTGATGATTATTTACACGAAAAGATTGCATTTTAGAATAAAAAACAATATATTCCTGATATTCCCCCAATATATAGACATTATATCAGTCTAAAATGGTTGATCCCAAGGGAATGGATCGCCACAGCGATGATCTGTGGCTTAACAAGAACAACAAAGAATAAAGGAAATAACTATGGCAAAAGCACAAGAAGCCCCAACCCTTCTCATGCCAAAGGCAAGCGCCATTTGGCTCATCGACAACACAACACTGACTTTTGAACAAGTGGCTGAATTTACAGGCCTTCACAAAGTCGAAGTGCAGGCTTTGGCCGATGAAGATGTTGGTTACGGTATTGTTGGACGTGACCCAGTGACAAGTGGTGAAACAACACAAGAAGAACTTGATAAAGCCATCGCCGATGATAGTTACATTATGAAGCTTTCTCGTCACGATCTTCCGACTGTGAAAACACGTGCTAAAGGTCCGCGCTATACACCTGTATCCAAACGTGGAGATAAGCCAGATGCCATTTCATGGATTTTGAAAAATCATCCAGAAATTAGCGACGCACAAATCGGCAAACTTGTCGGTACAACCAAGCCAACCATTAATGCGGTACGTGATAGAACACATGCGAATATCTCAACTATTCGCCCGCGTCACCCTGCGGAGCTTGGTCTATGTTCTTACAAAGAACTAGAGGCATCATCCGATAAAGGCCTACGCGCCCAAGGCAAAGACCCTGAAGCAATTAAGGCTGAACGTTTGCAAAAACTTGAGCAAGAAAATGCCCCTGAACCAACAGAAGAAAATGCGGGCACTGGTGAAGTTGGTGGATTTGATTTCTCTAACTTCTTATCTTCAGGCACAAAAAGCTCTGGTGAGTAAAGAATAAAACATACTGTCATTCCAAGAAATTATTAAGAATGACAGGATTTATATTCATTTAATTAAAACCATACAACCAACGCAAAAGCGCGAAGCCGCAAAGCTTACAGTTTTGTACCGAACGCTTTGCGCTTTAGCCTCTTTGCGATTCAATAAGATCATTAATAGATTCCAAAAATAAATTTGGGATGTAAAAACATAAGATAAAAACTTTAAAACCTCCGTGCCCTTTGTGAACTTCGTGTTAAATATTTAAAACCACGAATGAACACAAATACACGCGAATATTATAATGAAGAGTTATAAGACTAATTAAGAAGCTTTGCGTATGCCCTCAATTTGCTCTTTCAGTTTTAATTTTTCTCGCTTTAATTGCGTTAAAATCGTTTCACTCATAAACGGCCTACTTTGTTCAGCTTCAATTTCTTTTGATAAATTTTTATGCTTGGCTTTCAACGCTTGCACGCGTGCAGAAGATTGAGAGACAACAGCTTGATGTAATGACATGGCAGACTCCTTCGAAAAAACTTAAATGTTATGGTTAATGATTAATTCTACATCAAATCGACGTACCGATTCAACCAAATCAAAAAAAACGAAATATTATTTCCTACAATTTGACTTATTAAATAGTCGCCATGACCGCATTCGGCCATAAGCGGACGTTCAAGCCGTATCTACCTCGGCTATAAAGCGAATCGAGCTAGATGAAGAGGATGATTCTTTTTTATTAGAGGCTTCGAGCAAGAGATATTCTCAAAACACCAAGCACCCATACTCTTAAGATTGTTCATGGTGACTGAGGTCAGGGAACCGGCACTCCTAAAACACTCATCTTTCATAGTTTCAAGATTATTCACGGTGACTGAGGTCAGGGAACCGGCACTCCTAAAACACTCATTTCCCATATACTTAAGATTGTTCATGGTGACCGAGGTCAAGGATTGCGCATTCATAAAACACTTATCACCCATAGTTTCAAGATTGTTCATGGTGACCGAGGTCAGGGAGCGGGCATCCTTAAAACACCCATCTCCCATAGTTTCAAGATTGTTCATGGTGACCGAGGTCAAGGATTCCGCAATTACAAAACATCTATTCCTCATGCTCTTAAGATTGTTCATGGTGACCGAGGTTAGGGATTTTGCATCCTTAAAACACTCATCTCTCATAGTTTCAAGATTGTTCATGGTGACCGAGGTCAGGGAGCTGGCATACCTCAAGAAGTTATCCTTTATTGCCTTGATCTCTGGTAGATTAATGGTTGTTATTCTGGAGGCCTCTGCCCCAATGAGGATATCCCCATTTAAAGTTAGATTCCCATTCTTGACCTTCAAAGATTGGTTGCCACCATAATATTTATTGAAATCATGAACAAAGCTATCGTTAGAATTTGGATCAATATTTGTGAACATCTTGGTTTTATTATCAAACAAGAACTCATCAAATAGGGCGTCTCCATTTCTTTTATTAACAGTGTGAATCCGTCCCCCTGTAGCCCAAGCTTGATCTGCGTAGTAAATATTACCCGCTTCATAAGAGTACTTAAAAACACGTTCCCCCATCGCCACAAAATTATCTGGTAAAGGAGCGTCCGTTGCAGAGAAATCAACATTAAAATAAGCCTTAAGAGAGTTAGTAAGCCCAGTGATAATATTATCAGGATTACTATTAAAGGTATTATCACATCCAGAGACAGTATGGTTATAACGGTTTTTAATACTAATAAAGCCACCGTCCTTCGACATTTGGATAGAAATCACTGATGTTCCATACTTGTCTTGGCGTTCTTCTTGACCGTCAAATTCCTTGCGATCAATATTATCGACATCTTTTTTGATGGCATGGACAATATAATAATTTTTATATCGTGCGCTGTCATTAAAGGTACATAACAATTCACCCTTTTTAAAGTAAGAGCGGATACTATTTTGTTTTTCTAACGTGTCTGCGTAAAATGCGTCATAACCCGCCTGATCGAGCAGGGTAAAGGGGTTGCCTGGTACATCAGGTGCTGGGTTATCATTTGCGGTCATTAAAGACATAAAATAAGGCAATAACGGCTCAGCATTGCGTCCGGCATGACGGGCAATCTCCACAATATCTGGAATCTCCAACAATCCATTATGGAAGTCACGAAGCGTTTGCGCGAAACGCTCACCATTTTGTTTTTTTAGCTTTTTATAGACACTATTACTCATACTTCTATCCATCACTGATTAGATTGTGAAGGAAACTAGCATAAATATATAATTATGTCAATTGATATTTACCCTCTCTGAACTTAAATGTCCGCCTTGGGTCGATAGCGGAAGAGCCGGATTCCAAAAAAAATTAACCTAAATCAAACTCGACACCCTGCGCCAGCGGCAGTTCAGTTGAATAGTTAATCGTTTGTGTCTGCCGGCGCATGTACACCTTCCAAGCGTCC
>CAZYHI010000048.1:11642-12236 GCA_964647515.1 uncultured Micavibrio sp.
GAGCCACTTTCACGCCCCCCACCTGTTTCTTTTTCACCGCCAAACGCGCCACCAATTTCGGCACCACTCGGGCCGATATTAACGTTCGCAATTCCGCAATCACTGCCCACGGCAGATAAGAACCCTTCGGCCTCACGCACATCGGTTGTAAACACACAAGACGACAGCCCTTGCGGTACGGCGTTGTTCATTTCTACTGCTTCATCAAAGTCTTTATAACTCATCACATAAAGTATCGGTGCAAAAGTTTCATGTTCAACCACCGCGCTCTGCCCTTTCAATCCTGAGGGCATATCCACTAAAGCAGGGCGAGCGTAGTACCCGCCATCATTCATCGTCACGCCATCGCCACCTGTGACAATCTCACCGCCCTGCTCTTTGGCTTCTTTCAACGCGGTTTGCATCGCATTAAAAGAATCCTCATCAATCAAGGGACCAATCAACGTGTCTTTATCCAGCGGACTTCCGACCTTCAATGTTTCATACGCTTTTTGCAGCGCAGGCATCAGCTGATCTTTTATACTCTCATGCACAATCAAACGGCGTAACGTGGTACAGCGTTGCCCTGCCGTTCCCACCGCACTAAACACAATC
>CAZYHI010000048.1:12246-13866 GCA_964647515.1 uncultured Micavibrio sp.
AATCGCACGTGTTGCCAAATCTAAATCCGCCGATGGCGTTACGATCATCGCGTTATTACCACCAAGCTCCAACAAAGATTTACCCATGCGTTGCGCGACGCGTTCACCAACAATTTGCCCCATCCGTGTTGACCCCGTCGCACTGACCAGTGGCACGCGTTTATCATCCACCAAAGCTTGCCCCACATCGCCCTCACCCAATAAAACTTGAAGTAGATTATCAGGGCACTCATTCCCCGCCGCTTTAAAACGTGCGACAGCTTTTTCAAAAATCTTTTCACACGCCAAGGCGGTCAGCGGCGTTTTTTCCGAGGGCTTCCAAACCACAGCATCGCCGCAAACCCATGCCAAGGCGGCGTTCCACGACCACACCGCGACAGGAAAGTTAAACGCACTGATGACACCGACAACGCCAAGCGGTTGCCACGTCTCACGCATGTGATGCCCCGGACGTTCGGACGCAATTGTTAAACCGTATAATTGGCGCGACTGCCCAACGGCAAAATCACAAATATCAATCATCTCTTGCACTTCGCCCAGCCCTTCGGACAAAATCTTTCCGCATTCCAACGTCACAAGCGCGCCTAAATCTTCTTTGGCATTGCGTAACTCCTCGCCCAACAATCGAACCAACTCACCACGCACAGGCGCAGGTGCTTTACGCCACTTTATAAAAGCCTCTTGCGCTTTACCAACAGCCACGCCAACATCATCGATAGAGTTAAAATCAACGTGAGAGATAACCGATCCATCAATCGGTGTTTCAACAGCCAAATCGCCACTGTCTTTTTTGGTTAAACCATTACGCTTTAAAATATCATCATAAGACATCTTAATTTTCCTCTTCATTAGGTTGATTATATCTTTCGCTCTCATCCAACAAAGGATAAGCCACCGTACACATATAACTATTGATACGTCGATAATCGCGAATGATATCAATGTGAAGCGAACTCGTCGCGATTGTTTCTGGCACGCCATCGCTCAGGCGTTCAATATGTGTTGTCATGCCCGCCAATTCCGCTTCACGAATATCACGTTTATCTTGCAATAACTTCTTCGCCATACCGACATCATTCGATACAAAAATAGATTGCGCTAATTGAACACTTTCCATGACAAGGAAATGAATATGCTCAATCTCCTTCATCCCTTCTTCGGAAAAACTCGTGCCACGCTTTATTTTTTTGAGCGCCAACGGCATCAAGTTTTTGTCAACCACATCACCCGCATGTTCAAGATTGGTTGAAAAAGTCAGCACCTGAACATAGCGTTGCGCTTCTTTTTCATCCATAAATTCTTGTGACAGCTTCGCCATATAGATTTTAATCTGTTCGTAAAGATGATCAATGACATCATCCTCTTCACGTACTTTTTTAAGCAATGCCATGTCATTGGTTTTAAAAACCGTAATCGTATCATCCAACATTTGTTGAACCATATCAGCCATCCGCAAAGTCTCCCGCGTCGCAGATGCCAATGCGACAGAGGGCGTACTTAAATCTTTATCATCTAAATATCGCGCCTGATGCGGGTCGTCTTTCTCCACCCGATCAGGGATAATCTTCTTGGTTATTTTTGATATTGTGCAGGTCAGAGGTAAGAACAATAACGCCAACC
>CAZYHI010000049.1:0-8573 GCA_964647515.1 uncultured Micavibrio sp.
CTTTATCATCGTTAACGCTAATATTTTGACCGCCGATTGTAAGGCCGCCACTGGTTGGCTTATCCAGCAAACCAACGGTTTGTAAAAAAGTTGACTTACCCGAACCACTGGGCCCGACAAGCGCAACAATTTCGCCCGCACTCACTTCCACATTAATATCGTGAAGCACGTCAAGCGTTTGCCCACCTTGTTCGTACACACGGTTTAAATCATAGGTATGAAGAATGGCGTTATTATTCATACCTTAACGCCTCCACAGGGTCGAGGCGTGAAGCGCGCCACGCAGGATATATTGTTGCCAAGATAGATAACACAAACGCCATTGCGACAACCAAACCAACGTCTTCCCAGTTAATCACCGCAGGTAATTTAGACAGGAAGTAAATTTCATCTGCAAATAATTCTGCGCCTGTTAAGCCTTCCAAGAAAACTTTGATACGATCAATATTCATCGCAAAGGCAATCCCCAATGCCGCACCGCCAATTGTTCCAGCCAAGCCAATAACAGAACCCGTCAGCGTGAAAATTTTAAGCATGTTTGATTGCGTCGCACCCATGGTACGTAAGATGGCAATATCTTTCCCTTTATCTTTAACGAGCATAATCATGGAAGAAATAATATTAAACGCCGCCACCAAAATAATCAGCGTTAAAATTAAAAACATCACATTGCGTTCAACGGCGAGAGCATTAAGAAACGAGCTGTTAGATTCCCGCCAATCATAGATGCCCGCCGCACCATTAACGGTTCGCCTTAAATCATCTTTAATTTCATCCGCACCTTCGGCACTATGCGCCATCACCTCAATCGAATTGACTTGATTGGGCAACCTAAAAAATTGTTGCGCGGAAGTTAAATCCATAAAGATAAAACCACTATTATATTCAAACATCCCGACATCAAAAATAAGACCAATGGTATAAGTGCGTGAGCGCGGTATTGTCCCGAATGGTGACGCCTTCCCCTTTGGCGCAAGCAAGGTCATGCTGTCACCCAATTTTAAGTTCATGCGTTTTGCCATTTCTGAACCAATAGCGACGTTCTGATCTTTAAAATTCGTCAACTCTCCTTGGATGATAGAGCTGGAAATAAGCGGTTTGGTCGCAAAATCTTCACGGGCAAGCGCACGCACCAT
The DNA here is from genome assembly GCA_964647515.1 of uncultured Micavibrio sp. Lineage (GTDB taxonomy): Bacteria > Pseudomonadota > Alphaproteobacteria > Micavibrionales > Micavibrionaceae. Next base: position 1,137 of record CAZYHI010000049.1, read on the forward strand.
CGCCCCACTCGCCGAACCATTAACGCTAATCAATACTTGCCCTTCAACCATCGGACGGACGGAAGCCACGCCATCGACATTTTTTAAGCGCTGCGAAAGTGCAAGATAATTATCAAGCGTACCCGTTTGTGAATAAACGTTAAGATGGCCGTTCAGCCCCAAAATGCGGTTAACGAGTTCCTCCCGAAAGCCATTCATCACCGACATCACGATGATAAGCGTTGCCACACCGAGCATAATACCAAGGAACGAAAACCCCGCAATAACTGAAACAAAGCCTTCGGCCTTACGCGCCCGTAAATACCGCCATGCCATCATTCTTTCTATCGGGGAGAACATTGGGATTTAAACCGTCATTTTTTCTAAAACAGAATCAATTGAAATTTCACTCTTTTCACCTGTCTTACGATTTTTAATTTCAGCCATGCCCTTTTCCGCCCCTTTAGGGCCAATGGTCACTTGCCACGGCAAGCCTATTAAATCCATATCGTTAAATTTATTACCTGCTCGTTCATCACGATCATCATAGAGAACCTCAACGCCAGCATTGCTTAAGTCACTAAATAATTTTTCGCAAATATCATTACAACGATCATCACTAATTTTTAAATTAATAAGCCCCACATGAAATGGTGCAACAGATTCTGGCCATATAATACCAGCCTCATCATGGCTGGCTTCAATAATCCCACCAACTAAACGCGAAACACCAATGCCATAGGAGCCCATATGAACAGGGATTTGATTACCTTCATTATCTTGAACTGTAGCGCCTAAAGGTTCAGAGTATTTTGTTCCAAAATTAAAAATATGCCCAACTTCAATACCCCTTGCGGTTTTCAAATCAACACCTTGCGCTTTTTCTGGTGTGTGAATTTCATCCGTTGCGGCATAGATGCTCGACATATCAGAATAGAATTTTTCAAGACCTTCGATGTCATCATAGTCCAAACCTTCTGCCATCATGTCAGTTTCAAACCATTTTTTATCAGCAAAAACTTCACTCTCACCTGTATCGGCAAGAACAATAAATTCATGGCTCATATCACCACCAATCGGACCTGTATCAGCCTTCATTGGAATCGCCTGCACGCCCAACTTCGCAAAGATACGAAAATAAGAGAGAAACATTTTATGATAAGCGGTCTTCGCATCTTCTTCTGTTAAATCAAAAGAATAAGCATCCTTCATAAAAAACTCTCGCCCGCGCATCACACCAAAGCGTGGACGAACTTCATCCCTAAACTTCCATTGAATATGATATAAATTACGCGGTAATTGCTTATATGATCCGATATGAGATTTGAATATATCCGTAATCATTTCTTCATTGGTTGGACCAAACAACATCTCACGATCACCACGATCCGTAATGCGAAGCATTTCCTTACCGTAGTCATCGTACCGCCCGCTTTGTTTCCACAAATCAGCACTTTGGATTGTCGGCATCAAAACCTCATGGGCACCACTCGCATTTTGTTCTGCGCGAACAATATCAGCTATTTTATTCAACACACGCAACCCCGTTGGCAACCACGCATAAATCCCAGACGATGTTTGCTGTATCATTCCTGCGCGCAGCATATAACGATGAGAAACAATCTCCGCTTCTTTTGGATTGTCTTTATAGGTCGGCATAAAATATTGTGATAACCTAACTGAATTTTGTAAATCTCTACCCATTATAATCCCTGTAATCTTGGCCTTTAATGACTCTATCATCATTGAGTTTTTTTATGTTGGTTGTGGTCTTATTTGTATTTATTTTAGGTGTCCCTATCAACGGTTTCTTTACCACATCGGGTTGCGACACTTTCGGTATTTCAACGGCCTCAACAATCGGCGCAGAAACGGCAGGCATTTGAAGAGCTTCTTCTGCACTATCAATAGCCAGCTTGCTCGGCAATAAAGGTTTTTCAATCATCGCCGCTTCGTTAAATTCAGGGGCGATTGGCTTTATCGGTGCCATCACTTCCTGTTCCATCATGGCTGGCTTTTCAACATCAACCATTTCAACCGTGACTTCTTTATGTGATTTAGCGCAAATTGTCATCACAGGCTTGGTAATATCTTGACCATTATAAAGAACTTTGCCGTTTTGATGGATTTCCAACATGCCTAATGTAGCATCCAAATCAACGCCTTGCGTGCTTAAACCACCGATGCGTTGCGCCAAGTCAAATTCAAGCGGTACTTTGATAACATTTAAAATATCACCCAATTGATGATTGGCGTTTAAATCCGCAGGCACAACAGCGTTGCCATCAACATCGACGCCTGCTTGATAGACCACATTATTATGATCGGGAATGAGCTTACACGCCGCAGGTGAATTTTCTTGTGCTTGTGCGCCACCAGTCACAGTAAGCGTCATTGCGAGAAGCATCGCGACGACGCCATCTTTTTTTGAGATTGCCACGCTCATTCTATTCGCTCGCAATGATAATTTTGTCAATTTAATCATCTTTCCATATCTTCCTTAACCATTTCGCGTGAAATTTCGTAAAAATCAATCACGCCTAAATATATCAAAGTCGAGATAATAAGCCAGATTATAGTCGAAACTATGAACGTAATAAGGAATTTTTGCTTTATACGTGGATTTGCAGGCGCGCTGCCGGCCATACCAACCTCGGGTTCGTCTTTCGCACGATTGCCCCACGGCAGGACAACAAATAATGTCGTCCAAAAAACCAATAAATAAACGATGATTGATGTGAATATAGTCATTGATTCCTTAAAAAAATATGCTATATAACCTCTATGGGCTACTTTAACGATGATAATGATAATAGACTAAAACTTACTGGGCTGCTATTACTAACAGCATCTTTTTTTGCACAAAATTCTTCAGGAAACGATAGTCATCACATAAAATCTGAAAATCATTCGTCAGAATCTGAACCATCTACTAAACCCTCACCAAATGAACAGAAACCTTCGCTTTAATACGTAAGACTTCATAAATATTCTTACGCAAAGCAATACGGATTTTCTCGCTCATGTCAAAATCGCTGAGCTTCTTCCGTTTCAGTCCTGCTACCATATCTTCAATATCATCAATTAAATCTTCAATAAATTCTTCTTCTTCCTCGTCTTTTTCATCCACCAACCCTACCATGTCGAGTTGAGGACGGGCGAGCAAATTGCCCTTCATATCAACAACAATACTAGCATGCGCCGTACCACTAAATTGTAATTTACGGCGTTGTGATATTGCCACATGCGACGCACTGATGATCCGCCCCGGTTCAACCGCGAGCAAGCCTGTTTCCACATGATCAATAATTTCCGCTTTATCAGGGGCGATTTTAATCACCGCACCATTTTGCGGCGCGACAACTTGGGCAATCTGTGATGTCCGCGCCAGCTCGGCTTGATCTTCAATCATCGTGCGTTCCCCATGCACAGGAATCACAATTCGCGGTTTCACCCAATCGTACATTTGTTTGATTTCATCTTTACATGGATGCCCCGACACATGGATAACATGATGCGTATCACGCGGGTTAATAACGTTGACTTTTGCCCCTGCCAAACGGTTTTGAACAAAATTAATTTCTTTTTCATTCCCCGGAATAGGACGCGCGGAAAAAATAACCGTGTCCCCTGCTTCCAATTTTATGTTTTTTTGATCTCCACGCGCAATCCGCGCAATCTGCGCCCGTGCTTCACCTTGCGAGCCTGTGGCAATCACCACCAGCTTATCCCGTGGGATAACGCCAATATCTTTTTCATCGACAAAATCTTGAATATCATCCAAGAAACCACAATCTTTCGCCGCGCCAATCATACGGTGAAGCGAACGACCAATCACCGCAACATGGCGGTCATTCTCCTGCGCGGCCTTACAAATGGATTTAATCCGTCCTACATTAGAGGCGAACATAGTGACAACAATGCGTTGTTCGCATGTTTTAAAAACGTCGGCCAACCCCTTTGATACATCACTTTCAGAACCACTAAACCCATCAACACCCGCATTGGTTGAATCCCCGACGTAAGCCAGCAAGCCGTCTTGACCAATTTGTTTAAACAGTTCCGAATCTGTTGGCGCACCCAAGACAGGACTGGGGTCTAGATTCCAGTCACCACTATGCAGGACTTTACCCAAGGGCGTTTCGATTAAAATGGCGGAGCTTTCAGGAACAGAATGCGTCACGGGTAAAAACGTCGCGGTAAACCCACCAATCGACACGGCATCATGTTGTTTGACCACACGAATACGCGCGCCTTTACATTCTGGATTTTCGGCAAGCTTTTTCTTTAAAATCTCTGCCGTGAACTCGGTACAAAAAATAGGGCATTGTAACCGTGGCCATAAATGTGCGACACCACCAATATGGTCTTCATGCGCGTGAGTGATAATAAGCCCCGATAAATCTTTGGCGCGTTCTTCCAAAAAAGTTGGATCAGGCAGTAAGATATCAACACCTGGATAATATTCATCGGCAAAGCCAATACCGCAATCAATGGCAAGCCATTTACCTTGATGTCCATAGACATTTAAATTCGCGCCAAATTGTTCAGACCCACCAAGGGGAATAAAAATTAGTTCTTCAGGGTTAAAATTATTCACGCTAAATATATACTTCCTTATGACGTCATCCCGCGACTTGATCGCGGGATCTCTTAACCTTACAAGATACCGTGGTCAAGCCACGGTATGACGCGTGTGTGTGTTTATTTGTTATTTAAGTACCTTATGCATATGGACTAATCCCTTCATAATCAAGTCTTGATCTATAATATCGAAGATATCTGTGCCGCGTTCAAATAACGGCGCCAGCCCACCCGTACCAATCACAAAGGGTTTTTTACCCGTTTTATGGGGCATTTCTTCTGAAATTTTTGCAATAATTCCTTCAACCATAGAGATATAACCCCAATAAATCCCCGATTGCATGGCATCGACAGTATTTTTAGCAATCACGTTCTTAGGTTCTTCAATCTTAATTTCTGGTAGTTGCGCTGCGCCATCGGACAGTGCCGCCAAAGAAAGCCTCGCGCCCGTTGATAAAACTCCACCAATATGCACGCCTGAGGCATCAATAATGTCAAAATTGGTTGAAGTCCCAAAATCCACAACAATGCACGGGCTTTGGTAATAAGCTACGGCCGCCGAAGCGCCGACCATTCTATCAGTTCCTAATTGTTCAGGTCTATCAATATGAATCGGGATGTCTATATTTTCATGCGTGACAAAAATAGGCGTAATATCAAATTCTTTCTGACAGGTGGCGATTAACCGCTCATTGACTGGCGGCACGACAGAACAGACAATTATGTCCGTTATTGTTATTCCGTTTTTTTCCGCCGTCATTCCGACGGAGGTCGGGATCTCTTCAAACTTATCCGTTTCAACGCGCGCATGGCCAACCTGCTGCACGCCATCATAAACGGCAAAGCAAATATTCGTATTTCCTGCATCGATAGTTAGTAGCATTAAGTACTTTCTCCAAAATGCACATCACCCGCCATGATGATTTTTTCTTCACCGTTATCTTGCGTCAAGATTAAGCTTCCATCATCGGTTAAGCCACTGAATATACCTTTATGGGATATATTTGGCAAACGCGCGGTCATCGCCTGCCCTACCCCATGTGCATGAGCGAGCCATTGCTCACGAATAGGAGCAAAACCCTCCTCTTGCCAAAGGGTATAAACCACACCAAGTTCTTCTAAAATTTTATCACGGATTTTAGTGACATAGACAGGATCATCAGCAACATCATTTAAACAAATAGCGAGATCAGGCGCGTTAAAAACATTCACGCCCATCCCCACAACAAGGCCATCAAGCCCGTCACCATTAGCATTTGTTTCCAATAAAATACCAGAGACTTTACGACCATCAATCAAAATATCATTCGGCCATTTTAGGGTAATCTCATGCTTATCCGTATCAATATAGGATTGAAGCGCGTTATATAAGGCAACAGCAACAACGAAAGCCAGCTCACCCACGCGCGGTATATCACATGACGGGCGCAGCAACGCCGACATATAGATATTGCCAATGGAAGAACCTTCCCATTTATTACCATGGCGTCCGCGCCCACCAACTTGCTTCATCGCTTGAACGACATAGCCTTCGGGGTCGCCATCTTGCGCCGCAAGCATAACAATATCCTGCGTACTTTCAACAGCACTCAAGATTTTAACTTGCCAATCTATAGAGGCACGCGTCGGCATATCGTTTAAAATAAATCCGCGATGGCGGCTTGGCTGACATTGACTAACGGTGATGGATTAAAGATAAAGGCCAGCACAACAAATAATGACAAACCAATAATAATTTTTCGTGCCACACCCGCTTTGCTATCAAATTTTTCGGCCACTTCGTCAAAGAACATCACCTTAATCACGCGCAAATAATAATAAGCCGCAACAACTGATGTCAAAATACCAAACACAGCCAAAATATATAAACCTGATTCAAGCGCAGCTTGGAACACGACAAGCTTACTAAAGAAACCTGCCAAGGGTGGAATACCACTCATCGAGAACATAAATATCGCCAAAGGGTAAGCGAGCCAAGGGGCATTTTGTGACAGTCCTGCCAAATCAGAGATATTTTCAACTCCATGACCATCACGGCGCATACATAGGATAATACCAAAGACCCCTGCCGTCATAATCATGTAAAGCGTCACATAAACCAAAACAGATGAAAGCCCAGTTTCACCACCAGCCACAAGGCCAATCAAGGCATAACCAATATTACCGATTGAGCTGTAGGCCATCAAACGTTTGATATTATCCTGACGCAACGCGGCGAACGCCCCAACCGCCATGGATAAGAACGCAAGAAACCACATGATTTGAAACCATTGATCGCTGAGCGCGGCAAAGGGAATAAAGAGTAAGCGGATAATTAAGGCAAGCGCGGCCACCTTTGGTACAATCGCAAAGAAAGCTGTGACAGATGTTGGTGCGCCTTGATAAACATCGGGCGTCCACATATGAAATGGCGCAGCAGAGATTTTAAAAGCCAGCCCAGCCAGTACAAAGACAAAGCCAATCACCGCGCCAAGACTTAGATCATCCGCCAAGGTCGTGCCAATCACATCGAAATTGGTTGTACCTGTAAATCCGTAAATCAACGAAATACCAAACAGCAACATCCCCGATGATATCGCCCCAAGGATAAAATACTTCATTCCACTTTCCGCAGATTTCACATGGTCGCGACGTATTGTTGCCAACACATAAAGACTTAAAGATTGTAGCTCCAGCCCCATATAAAGCGACAACATATCATTCGCCGAAATCATCAACATCATTCCAATCGTCGCAAACAATGCCAAAATCGGATATTCAAACTTAATAATTTTATCTTCATATAAATATTGAACTGACAGAGCAATACTGACAATCGCACCGCCGAGCACCAATATCTTCATAAAATAGAGTTCGAGCATCAGTACCATCCTG
>CAZYHI010000049.1:8583-13835 GCA_964647515.1 uncultured Micavibrio sp.
GGGCAAACATGCCGTTTAAAATTGGCTCTGCCTCTAACTCTTGCCCAGACATGATGAACAATGTCGCGGCAAAGATCAATATCGTAAGCCAACTGACAAATGCTGTACTGTTGTTACCTTTTAAGACACCAAAGACCAATAAAAACAAGCCAGAACACGCCAAAAATAATTCTGGCCAAATTAGTGATAAAGAAGAAAAACTAATTAATTCCATTACTCATTCCCCTTTTCTTCCAAACCTGCTTCATATTGGCTCATCAATTTTTCAACCGATGGTGCAACCTTATCCATGACATAAGCAGGCGCAATCCCGAGCCACAGAACAATCGCAACAAGCGGCACAAGGTAACTATATTCCAGTTTCGTTAAATCACCCATCGCCGCGGCATCTTTGTGTTTTTGTTCACCAAAAATAACACGGCGATACAGCACCAACATATAAGCTGCGCCAAGCACAACCCCCGTTGTTGCAAACACCGCCACAATGGTATCAACCTGAAACGCGCCCATTAACGTCAGAAACTCCCCGACAAAACCTGATGTTCCCGGCAAGCCAACAGAGGCCAGCATCAACACCATAAAGATCGTGGCGTATTTCGGCATATTATTAACCAGCCCACCATAGCGTGCAATATCACGTGTGTGTAAACGGTCATAAACCACGCCCACACATAAAAACAACGCGGCAGAGATAACACCATGGGAGAGCATTTGGAAAATTCCACCTTCAATCCCTTGGGTTGTCGCACTGAAAATTCCCAACGTCACAAAACCCATATGCGCCACAGAAGAATAGGCAATCAGCTTCTTCATATCTTCTTGCACCAAGGCCACCAAGGAGGTGTAAATAATCGCAATGACAGATAACCACATCACCATCGGCGCAAAATACTCCGTCGCTTCGGGAAACATCGGCAATGAAAAACGTAAAAATCCGTAACCACCCATCTTAAGAAGCACCCCTGCCAAAATGACAGAGCCCGCTGTTGGGGCTTCAACGTGCGCATCAGGCAACCACGTATGGACAGGCCACATCGGCATTTTAACCGCAAAACTGGCAAAAAAGGCCAGCCATAGCCATATCTGCATATCTTTAACAACAGGGTTCGCCATCAATGTTGGGATATCACTTGTCCCGACTTCCATATAAAGTGCGATAAGCGCAATCAGCATCAAGACCGACCCAAACAACGTATATAAGAAAAATTTAAAGGCCGAATAAACACGGCGCGGGCCACCCCAAACACCAATAATGATGAACATTGGGATAAGAACGGCCTCAAAAAACACATAGAATAAAATTGAATCAAGCGCACAGAATGTTCCAATCATAAATGTTTCCAGTACAAGGAAAGCAATCATATATTCTTTCACGCGCTTTTTAATCGAATGCCAACTCGCCAACAAACATATCGGTGTTAAAAATGTTGAAAGGATAACAAAGAACAATGAAATGCCATCAACACCCATGTGATAGTTAATCCCTAAAGCAGGAAACCATTCAGCCTTTTCAACAAATTGAAATTCTGCACTGCCACCATCAAAATTAAACAGCATATAAAGCGACAAAATAAAATTAAACAATGTCGTATAAAGCGCGACACTGCGTGAGTTACGCGCGACGCGCTCCTCATTTCCACGAATAAGAAGAATAAACAACACGCCAACAAGGGGTAAAAACGTCAGTAAAGATAAGATCGGAAAATTAATCATTATATTACTCCACACCCTCACCGCTTATGTCAACAGTCACATCAGAGACGCCTAAATCAGTCTTAAAGAAAAACCAACTAATCAACCCAATGAGACCGAGCATCATGACAAAAGCATATTGAAACACATAGCCCGTTTGCAAACGGCTGAATAACCCACCAATACCGTATGAAGTTCTAGCAACCCCATCAGGACCAAGACCATCAACAACATGCTTATCCGTTCCCCAAAAGACGCGGCCAAACCATAACGCAGGTAACACAAATAACTTATGATACAGTTCATCAAAAAACCATTTATTAAAGAACAATTTATGAAGCGGTTGAAATATTTTAACGGCCATAGCAGGAATGGCTGGAATACGGTTATAAGCAATCCACCCTAGCAACAACCCTAAGGCACCCATAGCAATCGGTAGCTTCTTCACCCAGTACGGCACATGATGCGCCGCGGTAACAGTATCATTTTCTGGTAAGACAAAGATGCTGTCTTGCCAAATTTGATGATGCCCGACAAAGCTTTCATATCCCGCATAACCCGCAAAGAGCGCCCCAAAGGCCAAGACCATCAGCGGCACTAACATGACAGGTGGTGATTCATGGATGTGATCCATAACCTTCTTGCTCGCACGTGGCTTACCATGAAACGTCATAAACAAAAGCCGCGCCGAATAAAACGCGGTCATTAACGCCGCGGCAATTCCCAACCAAAAGGCAAAATTACCAAACCAGCTATGATCAGCAAAGGCACTTTCCAAGATCATATCTTTGGAATAATAACCTGCAAACCACGGCACGCCAGCCAAGGCCAAGGAGCCAATCCACATCAATGTATAAGTGGTTGGGATTTTTTTCCAAATACCGCCCATTTTACGCATATCTTGTTCATCACTCATCGCGTGAATAACTGACCCTGCGCCCAAGAATAACAACGCTTTAAAAAAAGCATGTGTCATAAGGTGGAATATCGCCGCGCCATAGGCCGACACACCAAGCGCAAAAAACATATATCCCAATTGCGACATAGTGGAGTACGCAATCACACGCTTAATATCAAATTGCGTCATACCGATTGTTGCCGCGACAAACGCGGTTACACCACCAACAATTGTCACCACCATCAAGGCATCAGGCGCATATTCAAACACAGGAGACATACGCGCGACCAAGAACACACCAGCCGTCACCATCGTCGCCGCATGAATAAGCGCAGAGACAGGCGTTGGCCCTTCCATCGCATCAGGCAACCATGTATGAAGCCCCAATTGCGCCGATTTACCCATCGCGCCCATGAACAATAATAAACACACAAGCGTCACAGCATGAATATTGTAACCAAAGAATCCCATAGAGGTTTCTGTCATCGTTGCGGCTTGTTCGAACATGGCGTCAAACTGTACCGTGCCAAACAAAACAAACGCCGCGAAAATCCCAAGCGCCAAACCAAAATCACCAACACGATTCACAAGAAAAGCTTTGATAGACGCCGCATTGGCACTTTCTTTATGATTCCAAAAGCCAATCAACAGGTAAGAAGCAACACCCACCCCTTCCCAACCAAAGAAAAGCTGAACCAAATTATCAGCCGTGACCAACATCATCATCGCAAAGCTAAATAGGCTGAGATAGCTCATAAAACGGGCTTTGCATTTATCGTGACTCATATAACCAACTGAATAGACATGAACGCATGATGAAACAATAGTGACAACACACATCATCACAATAGCCAATTGGTCAACGCGTAATGCCCAATCAACCGCCAATGCGCCAGAACTGAACCATGTCATCAAAGTAATAGTACGTGGATCACCATGATGGTGATCACCGCCATAGATCACTTCAATAAACAGCATACAAGACGCAATCGCCGCCGTGATTATTCCCGCACACGTTACAAATTGCGCGCCTTTATCACCAATTTTTTTACCAAACAAAAAAGCAATAAGAAAACCAATTAACGGGGCAAAGACTGCGGTTATTTCCATTTACAAACCTCCCTCGTCATTGCGAGGAGCGTTAGCGACGTGGCAATCTACCTTTTCAATCAAGGATATAGATTGCTTCGCTTGCGCTCGCAATGACGTTTCTTGCTTTAAGTTCAACACCACTTCTCTTACCCCTTCATACTCGAAACGTCTTCAACGGCAATGGAGCCACGCGTTCTAAACAGTACAACCAAAATAGCTAAACCAATGGCCGCTTCCGCCGCCGCAACGGTTAAAATAAACAAGCTAAAGACTTGACCTGTTAAATCACCCAAATGCGCTGAAAACGCCACAAAGTTAATATTAACAGCCAACAACATCAGCTCAATACACATCAAAATAATAATGACATTTTTACGGTTTAGGAAGATACCAAAAACCCCCAGCGTAAAGAGTATTCCCGCCAAAGATAAATAATGCGCTAAACCTATTTCAAACAATTCCACGTTCTTAGATCCCTGTCCTTGGCGTTACTTTTTGAATTTCCATCGCCTCATCACGGGTTCTAGCTTGCTGTTCAGAAACCACCTGTTTACGCACCCCTGGACGACGGCGATGCGTCAACACAATCGCGCCAATCATCGCCACCAATAAAACAAGCCCTGCGACCTGAAACGCAAAGATAAAATCTGTATAAAGCACGCGCCCTAAGGCTTCGGTGTTTGTAATTTCCGAAGGATCTGGCGTCACTGAGGCTATATTATCAGAAGATTTTCGGGCAAAGCGCCACCCAACAAAAACAGAGATCAGCTCAAACAATAAAACCCCACCAGCCATCAAGCCAACGGGAACATATTGCATCGCGCCCTTACGCAAATCACCAAAACTGATATCCAGCATCATCACAACGAACAAGAACAGTACCGCCACCGCGCCGACATAGACAATCACCAGAATCATCGCAATGAATTCAGCACCCAACAACACAAACAGCCCCGCCGCATTAAAAAATGCCAGAATGAGGAACAAGACAGAATGAACGGGGTTTTTCGCCGTTATGACCGCCACCGCACAAAGCAGTGTAATCAAGGCAAACATATAAAAGGCAATGGCAGAAATCATGTCAGAAACATCATCTAATTAAATAACGTTTCTTTCTAATCTTTTGAAGGGCTTAAGGCAAGGTCAGAGTTATAAAATAATTGTAATATCCCAGCTTTATTCAAGCTAAAATATTTAACGAAAGACCGCCAAGCTTACTTATGAGTTTGCTTAAAAGGAGGTGCTACAAAACGTCCTGTAGGACAATGTTGTGGCGGATACCCTTTTGCTTTTGGATTAAATATTTTCTTCATACCTGCATTGTATAAAACGCATAGCTAAAAGTCAAGAAAAATCGGTATATTTTAACGATACGGCGCGTCGGCGAGTAAGTTACGGGCGATTTGCGCTTCCCACTTATCGCCATTTTCGAGTAATTTATCTTTATTATAATAAAGCTCTTCACGGGTTTCAGTAGCAAACTCAAAATTAGGTCCTTCAACGATGGCGTCAACGGGGCAAGCTTCCTCACACAGACCGCAATAAATACATTTGGTCATATCTATATCAT
>CAZYHI010000050.1:0-13146 GCA_964647515.1 uncultured Micavibrio sp.
ATCATTGATCTGTACCATTGGTGCATTTGAACACGCCCCTAAACATTCAACTTCCATTAAAGTGAAATAACCATCCGCCGTTGTCTGTCCCATACCGATACCGAGATTATCGGTGCAAGCCTTCACCACATCAGACGATCCACAAAGCCAGCACGGTGTCGTCGTGCAAAGTTGCACGAGATATTTTCCAACAGGCTCCAAATTATACATCGAATAAAAAGTGGCGACTTCATAAACCTTCATATTAGCAACACCACAAAGCGTGGCAATTTTATCCATCGCCGCTTGAGGAATCCAACCACCACCTGTGGGATAATCACCATAAGGACCAGTCTCAGCCACTTGGCGTTGCGCCAAATCCAGCAGTGGCATAATGCCACTATGTTTCCGCCCCTTTGGATAGCGAGAGAAAACTTCTTCAACTTTCGTCATATCGGCAAAGTCGAATTCTTTAGGTTGAAATGGCGCGCCAAGCGCATCAGATTTTTTCATAGTTTTAGTCTTACATTCATTATTATGTTTTACGATTATTCTTATACACTAGACCTTTAGTAAAGGACAATAATGGTTTTTCAATTATTTTATAAGCTAAGCAGCCGCCGATAATACTCACCAAAAAGATGGTGACAAACATAAACCATGGGTGAATGACGTTCTGCCAGCCCAATAACAGTAATATTTGCGTGATAGCCCCAATGGCAAAGGGGTGCGACAAATATATCGTATAAGATGCATCACCAATATAAACGCCCCATTTGGGCATGGGAAAATTTTCTGCCCGCTGGGGCAGCACCAATAACAAGACAGACATCACACCAATAAAGGGCTTAGAATAACCGATTCCATTCGCTTCCAACGTATCAGTATAAAATAATGCTAAAATAGCCCCTATTATAAAAGCAAAGCCGATATACAAAAAATAAGATGGCAAACGGATGTTTTTAATAAACAAAAACCCGATAAACGCGCCAAACAAAAACTCTAATACAATTCTACTACCATAAAATTGCGATATAATACCGCCTATCCCTCCAAAATTCGTTGCTACGCTTACAACAAAGTAAGTCGCCATGGCTAGAAGGCTATATCGCACAGGTAAAATTAAACACAGCGCAAAGATGGCATAAAAATACATCTCATAATTTAACGACCAGCCATTGGCCAAAAAAGGTTGCATGTCCCCTGCACTATTAATGTAAGGAATAAAAAATAATGATTTTAGAAAATCGAGAGGGATAAATTCGGCCTTGCCCAAAACTTGGGGCATTACCAGTGCAACCACCGCCAAAGCAAACGTATAAAACCAATAAGTCGGCACAATACGCAAAACACGGCGAAGCATAAACTCCTTCGCCGCCGCCACTCCTGTTTGACCATGGCTGATGTAAATCATGATGAACCCGCTGAGGACAAAAAAGATATCAATGCCAACAGTATAGTTTTTGGTGTTGCCGTAATTAAATTCTATCGGGGAGATTAAATCAACTTCATACAGCGTATGCTTGGCCATAATGAGTATGGCGGCAATACCGCGCAAGACTTGCAAAGGTTCAATTCGGGCGATGGGGGCTGTCATGACCTATGCTCATCTTTCTTAATATACATCGCGACGAAACCTGCGGTGTAAAACAACATCGATGCTAATAATATAAACCAATCCCCTTCACCACGCCTCAATAAAACCTCAAACGCAGAAAAGGACATTGCTGTTGTACTCGCTGTAAAAAAGAACGTTGCCAACTTCCCTTTTTCTTTTATAACGCAAAGTGCGGCGATAGAAATACAAAGGCCGCCCAATATCTCTCCATATCTAGGCGTTTCCTCATAACCCATAAGGTTTGTACCAGACAGCATATAAAGGACACCGCAAATAAAAACGATTCCCATCACAAAGCTACTGATTGGAATATCAAATAATCTCTTTTTTGAAAATAATATCCCTATGATATGTGTAGAGGTTCCTAATATAGCAGCAATAACTCTGACAGGGTTACCATAAGCAACACCTGAAAGGATAATAAAAATATCACCTAATATATTTAAAGAACAATGCAGTCGAAGCGGATCAAAAAACCTTTGAACGACAGAAAACATTACCGATCAATCTCACCAAAGACGACATCCATAGAACCTATATTGGACACAACATCAGCAAGCATGTGACCTTTACTGACAAAGTCGAGAGCTTGCAAGTGAGCAAAACCTGGCGCACGAATGTGACAACGATATGGTTTATTGGTTCCATCAGAGACAAGATACACGCCAAACTCCCCTTTTGGTGCTTCCACGGCGGTATAAGTTTCCCCTGCTGGTACGTGAAAACCTTCGGTGTAAAGTTTAAAGTGATGGATCAAAGCCTCCATCGAATCTTTCATCTCCGCACGCGGTGGTGGTGAAACTTTATAATCATTAGATTTAACAGGGCCTTCGGGCATTTTCTTTAGGCATTGCTTCATGATTTTCATGCTTTCACGCATTTCGGCCATACGCACCAAATAACGCGCATAACAATCCCCCGTCTTACCGACAGGAATATCAAAATCTAATTCCTCATAAACTTCGTAAGGTTGGCTTTTGCGTAAATCCCATGCCACGCCAGAGCCACGCAACATTGGCCCTGTAAAGCCCCAGTCAATCGCCTCTTCTTTCGTCGCGACGCCAATATCAACGGTGCGCTGTTTAAAGATACGATTATCGGTTAGCAAGCTGTCAAGGTCATTAATCGCCCTAGGTAAATTATCAACCCAGTCCATCATATCTTCGGCTAGCCCAGCAGGCATATCCGCCGCCACGCCACCAGGACGGAAATAATTGGCGTGAAGGCGTGCGCCACAAACGCGCTCGTAAAACTCCATACCAATCTCACGCTCTTCAAAGCCCCAAAGCGCAGGCGTAATCGCCCCAACATCAAGGGCAAAGGTCGTGATGTTCAGAATATGATTTAAGATACGCCCCAACTCGCAATACAGCACGCGAATATATTGCGCGCGCTTCGGTACGGTAATGCCTAACAGCTTTTCAACGCCAAGGGCGAAAGCATGCTCTTGGTTCATCGGCGCAACATAATCAAGGCGGTCAAAATACGGCAAAGCTTGCGTATAAGTCTTATATTCAATCAGTTTTTCTGTCCCACGATGAAGCAAGCCAATATGCGGGTCAGAGCGTTCTACAATCTCGCCCTCCATCTCCAAGACAAGGCGAAGCACACCATGCGCCGCAGGATGTTGCGGGCCAAAATTCATCGTGTACGGCTTGATATGGGTTTGTGACCCGACTTCAATATTTTGTTCTTTTCTCAGTGTCTCTGACATAATAAATAATCTCTGCTTTTCCTGCGAAGGCAGGAATCTATTTCCTAAACTATCAAAACCTCATCCCAGTTTGGATTAGTCTCATTAATTAAATTTTCTTTCCATTCGCGCTTCCACGCCTTAATTCTTTTTTCTCTATATTTTGCATCATCAATATTTTTATATTCTTCAAAATAAATCAAATTCATTACGTTATATTTTTTTGTAAACCCTTGAACCTCTCCTGCCTTATGTTGCGTTACCCTTTGTTCTAAATTTCCAGTTAACCCTGTATATAAAACAGTTTTATTCTGGTTAGTTAAAATATAAACGTAATACATACTCCCCTCTTTCACAGTTCCCTGCCTTCGCAGGGAAAGCACAGTAATCGTTTTTCATTACTTCTTACCTCCCACCTCCGTACTTGAAGCCTTCCACCCTTGTGTCGGAACAGTGCCTTTTTCATCACCGGGCAGTTGCACGTCCGTCATACCCTCCCATGGTGATAGATAATCAAATGTTCTGAAGTCTTGTGTTAAATGTACAGGCTCATACACCACACGACGAAGTTCTTCATCATAGCGAAGCTCAACATGCCCCGTCAGTGGAAAATCCTTACGCAGTGGGTGCCCTTCAAAACCATAATCAGTTAAAATACGGCGCAAGTCCGCATGATCTTCAAAATAAATACCGTATAAATCCCATGCTTCGCGTTCAAACCATCCTGCGGTGCTAAAAATTTTAGTCGCCGTTGGCACAAATTCATCTTCCGCGACGCTAACCTTTACACGCATACGGTTATTTTGCGTTAAGGATAGTAAATTATAAACAACCTCAAAACGTTTTTCACGTTCAGGATAATCGACGCCGCAAATACTCACCAGCATCTTAAATTGGCATTCTTTATCATCACGTAAAAATTGCAATACGCGGCAAATATCTTTGGCTTGCGTCGTGATAATAATTTCACCTTTAATAAGCTCATGCGAGATAACCGCACTGCCTAACTCTTCAGCAACATGTTCGGCAATATCTATTAAATTTTCGTCAGCACTCATGATTTTTATCTCGCTATACGTGTATCTTCACGCTGAATTTTTTTCTGTAATTGCAGCAAGCCATAAACAAGGGCTTCGGCGGTTGGCGGACATCCTGGCACATAAATATCAACAGGCACAATACGATCACAACCCCGCACCACAGAATAGGAGTAATGATAATACCCACCACCATTGGCGCAAGAACCCATAGAGATCACCCAACGCGGTTCTGGCATTTGGTCATAGACACGGCGCAGCGCAGGCGCCATTTTATTGGTCAACGTTCCTGCGACAATCATCACATCGGATTGACGTGGGCTGGGGCGTGGAATCATTCCAAATCTATCAAGGTCATAACGGCTCATGTAAGAATGAATCATCTCCACCGCACAGCAAGCCAAGCCAAACGTCATTGGCCAGATTGAACCCGTCCGCGCCCAATCAAACAGCGCATCGGCGGAAGTCAACAAGTACCCCTTCTCGTTCAAATGCTTCGACACAGCGGCAGGGACAATATCTTGGCCTTTCGCATCAATCAATGGAACATTGGTTGTCAGTTTCGCATCTGGCGCGGTAATTACTTTACGATCATGTGTCATGCTTTTTCATTTTGCCTCAGGCGCATAAATGCGCTACGGCTACTCCCACGCTCTACTCCCACTCAAGGGCACCTTTATTCCATTCATAGATAAAACCAATGGTTAACACACCCAAAAACACCATCATTGACCAAAAACCAAACATGCCAATCTCGCCCAAGCTTATCGCCCATGGGAACAAGAAGGCGATTTCTAAATCAAAAATAATGAACAGAATCGCGACTAAATAGAAACGCACGTCAAAGCGGTTTCGCGCATCATCAAACGCATCAAATCCACATTCATAGGCCGCGTTTTTATCGGCATCAGGCTTTTGTTTCCCAACAATAAAAGACAGCGCAATCATCGCCACAGACATGCCCGCCGCAATAATAATAAACAAGATAATCGGTAGATAATTAATCAGAAGTTCTTCAGAAGCCATGAAATTATAACTCTTTGGTTAAACAAAGTTATTTCTTAGCATATTTGCTGAGTTCGCCAAAGGGTAAATGCGAGGTTTTACGAGGAAATATTACCAACCAAGGCCAGTGATATAAGTTAATCTATCAAGCGAAGGGTTTGACGGGGCGCCATGCGACATTGTTTCATCATGAAGAGCAATTTCACCTTCTTTAAGCTGATAAGTCGGTCGTTCTTTTTTGTCATAGAAAATAGGCCCCTCTTTCAACATTGCATATATCAACGTTGGGGAATGAATATGAGGGTTAGAGTTTTGAGCGCTCCTTACCCTTAAAAAAGAAGAATACCTCTCATATAAATCAATATTATCAAGCGATACTTTACCTTCAGTATTTTCTATTGCCTGAATATAAGCTTCATTTTTTGGTAAAAACCAATCGTAACTGTCCAAAGTCAAATCAACCAATATTTCTGATAATCTTTCATCTAAATCCTCTTCCATTCTTAGATACGAAGCAATACAGTCTGACATAAAAGGAGCAACAGGCAATGTTTTCACTCTTTCTGGTATTGTCCGCCGCCTTACTTTATCAAAATGTCCTTTTATTTCGTACGTTCGATACCTATTGCCAGTATTCTTATCTATCATGTTAAGCTGTGCATTTTGAATATAGTATTCAGCATCTTTCCGCTCCTTCTGAGTCAAGGGGCGATCAAAAACTATAGCATTAAAATCAAACTCTTTACGGTGAGGAAAGTAATCAAAGTCATCTAAAGACTGAACCCTAACAATACGTGGATCCTCTTGTAAACGCTTTGCGCGATCATTGAATAATGGTTTAGCACTCATGGTTAACAATTAACCATAATATATATAAAAAATCAACAGATTTATGTAAAGAGAATGGTCGGAGTGGAGAGATTCGAACTCCCGACATCCTGCTCCCAAAGCAGGCGCGCTACCAGGCTGCGCTACACTCCGACAATATTAAGAGGCCTCATGCCCGCAAGCGGGAGGAGCCTATCACATACTTGTAAAACAAGATGAGAAATAGCTTTTACAATAAGGCATTCAAAGGTGCAAGCATTATCGCACCTAAATCATTCAAAAACAGAATGACGAACTTTATCACCTTTTTGAAGACCTAACTTGGCCGATACACCGCCATTAAGCTCTAATATCGCTTTGACAGGCCCTTCAGATGGTACGCCTGTTAAATCATGGGGGATTGCATTTTCATGGATGCGATGGATAATACCATCAACCTTGATAAAGACCATATCGAGTGGAATCAGCGTGTTTTTCATCCAAAAACGCGCTTCACGTTCGGTCTCAAAAACAAACAACATGCCAGCATCTTCGGCCATTTCCGTACGATGCATCAGCCCCCTCATCTGTTCTTGCGGTGTTTGTGCCAATTCAACATTAAAATTATGCTTCTTTCCATCTGCCGTCTGTATCGATAGACGATAGATATCATCGATTTTTTCTTCAAGGCATCCTGCAAGAGGTAAAATCAATAAAACGATAACAATAAAACGAAGCATCTACATCCTAACTAAAATACACGTACTTAACGTAAACATGGGCAATCGCAATTGTGGCGAGCATCATAGGAAAAGCCAGTTTTAAAAACTTCATGAAGGCGATGCGGTGTCCTGCCCGCTCTGCGAAGCTAGCAACCATAACATTCGCGCTCGCTGCGATGATTGAGCCATTACCACCCAAACAAGCCCCTAAAGCCAAACACCACCAAAGTGGTGTAATATTTTCTGCACCGCCGAAACTAGGGGCGGTTGATTCAATTAAGGGGATCATTGTCGCCACAAACGGAATATTGTCAACAATAGCTGAAAAAACAGCCGAAGACCATAAAATTACGATACCTGTCATCGCCAAATCACCGCCCGTCAACAATAAGAGTTTTTGACCCAACAATGTTAATAAACCCGCATGTTCAACACCATAAACCAGCATAAATAACCCCATAAAGAAAAATATGGTTTCCCACTCAACTTCTCCTAAAGCTTCATGAACTTTATGCGTTTGTTTTTCTGCATTAAATTTATAAATCGTCAGAAGCATTAATAAGGCCGCTCCTGTTAATGCGGTTGTTCCTGGTTCAATCCCATGACCATGCCCAACAACAAAACCAAAAATAACCAGCCCTAAAACAAACAGAGATTTCAACAATAATGGTTTGTCAGTTAAGGCCTCTTCAGGTTTATATTTCAACAAATGTTCTTTGGCTTTATCTGTCGTTGTTAATTTCCGTCCCCAAACAAGATCAAAGAAGACCAACATGACCACCATAATAATCGCTGACGCTGGTGCGGTATTATAAATAAAATCCATAAAACTAAAATTAACGGCAGAACCAATTAAAATATTGGGAGGATCACCAATAAAAGTGGCCATTCCACCAATATTAGAGGCAAAAATTTGCGCGACCAAAAAGATATAGGGGTTCAGTTTCAATTGCTCAGTCAGCAGCAATGTAATAGGCACAATCAACATGACAGTCGTCACATTATCCAGCAATGCCGAAAACACCGCGGTAATAATAGACAAGGCCACCAATAAGGCGCGTGGGTTACCTTTTACAGATTTTGCCGCCAAAATAGCAACATATTGAAAAACGCCAGAATTCTTCATAATTCCAACAATCACCATCATACCAATAAGCAAGAAAATAGTGTTAAAATCAATCCCTTCAACCGCGAGCTCTTGGTTAAGCACGCCAAGAATAATCATCGCCCCCGCCCCTAATAAAGCAACAACGGCACGATTGATTTTTTCAGAAATAATAAAAGCATAAGCAATACATAAAATTGTAGTTGCCACAAACATAGAACCATCTAACCCAAATATTGTATCGGGTATAAATGATGTTGCGGCATGTCCCGCACTTTCTTTACTCACCATAATTTAAACACTCTCTATTTTATTTTACTATTATAATTCTGCGACGTGACGCTCTAATTCAGTCAATAATGTTTGTCGAGAGATTAACCCCTCAAATTTACCTGTTTCTTTATTGACGATAGAAACAGGACTGCCATGTAATGCCATAAGGCGTAATGCTTCCCAAGTTGCAGTGTCAGGGGAAATTGTTAGGGCATCAGGATTCATAACTTCTGAAACAGGCGTTGAATGTAGTTTTTGTAAGCGCTTCGCTATACCAGGTACAGCATCTTCAATAAAATCTAAGTTTTCTAAACCATCTTTCATTTGAACAGCTTTTGGTAACAGTTTTTTTAAAATGTGACGCAAACCAAATAAACCCAAATATTGTCCGTCATCACCGACCACAGGAATACTACGGATGTCATTTTCTTTAAAAATAGACATCGCTTCTTTTACTGTTTGATTTGGCTTTAATGTTACAACATCCTTAATCGTTGCTGTTTGGCGCAATGACATAGCTCTAGACTCCTTCTCGCTCTGAAATTTTCCGTACTATACGCTTGTAAGAGCCAGATGCAATGACTTTTTTATAGTTACTCGGCAGTCCCTGCCTGAACCATTTGGGTGTAAATACCCTGTTGTGATAGCAACTCATCATGTGTGCCTTGCTCGGCAACATTACCATCATCCAGCACAATAATCTGATCTGCGGTTTGGATAGTCGATAGGCGATGCGCGATAATAAGCGTTGTTCGCCCTTTTTGTACCTCACCCAAAGTTTGTTGAATAGCCCGCTCGGCTTCATTATCAAGCGCAGAAGTTGCCTCATCCAGCAACAAAATCGGTGCATCACGTAAAATTGCGCGCCCGATAGAGATACGCTGACGTTGTCCCCCAGATAGGCTAACCCCATCTTCGCCCAGCTTGGTATCATAACCTTTGGGAAGGTCACGAATAAAATCATCAGCTTCGGCAGCAATGGCGGCCTTGATAATTTCATCTTGAAACGCGCCATCCTTACCATAGCCAATATTCGCCCACACCGTATCATCAAAGATAGTAATATCTTGCGACACCAACGAAATATTTTGTCGTAAGCTAGACTTTGTTAAATTACGCACATCACGATCATCAATAAGAACACGGCCTTTTGTCACATCAAAAAAGCGTGGAATAAGATTCATAATGGTGGTTTTACCACTGCCCGAACGTCCAACAAGCGCCGTCACTTTACCTGCAGGGATATTAATTGAAACGCCGTTTAACGCCCGACGTGTATCGTCTTCGTTATATTTAAACTCAACTTTATCCAAGACAATTTCTGGCTTTTCAAAGATAACCTCTTTAGCTTCAACACGATCGCGTACTTCAATTTGTGTATCCAGCATATCGAACACGCGCTCTGTTGCGCCCAAGCCCATTTGCAACGTGTTATTTAACCGCGCCAACTTCTTCATTGGCTCATACGCCATTGTAAAGGCGGTGATAAAGGATAGGAGTTGACCGGCGGAGCTTTCCCCAGCCGCCACTTGATATCCGCCATAGACAATAATACCAAAGACCACCACACCGACCAGCGTTTCGTTGACCGGTGTTGATAAAGTGCCGATACGAACGGATTTCAACATTAATGTCCGCACCCGTTGAATGGATGTTCCCGCATGTTCTTTTTCATGTTCTTCCATACCGTAGGCTTTCACAAGACGTATCCCTTGGAAAATTTGCGACAGCCTATCAGACAAGGCCGCCTGCCCCGATTGAATATCACCCGACATCTTACGCAGACGTTTACCAATCCACGCGACAAAAATTGCGATAAAGGGAAATATCGTAAAGGCCGCCAAGGCCAAAACCCAATCTTGGTAAAACATTACACCGATAAGAAGCACCAATGTAATCACGCTCTTACCAAAACCTGTTAATGTTCCTGTTAAGGCATTACGTACGACCTCAACGTCATTGACCACGCGGGAGATAAGTTGACCACTGGGGTTTTCATGAAAGAACTTTAAATCCAAATCCATAAAATGCCCAAAAAGATTTTTCTGAATAGAAGCAACAACACCTTGTCCAATTTTATTCATCAAGATTGTTTCAATATAACTGGCAACACCACGAACAAAGAAGATGATAAATATTCCAAGTCCTAAAGCCCAAATGCGTGACGTATTTCCCGCCACCAGCACTTGGTCAATCACAGGTTCAATAATAGTTGCAAAAGCCGCCGTCATCATCGCTGCGATAATCATAAAACAAACAGCCAAAAATAACGTGCCCCAATGGGCACTGACATATTCGCGCATAACGCGTTTAATCAGCGGCATGCTCTTGCGCTTATCATCCAAGTTATATTGGTCTGTTGCTTTGTGTTTTGATCTCATAATAGGCGTAGTTTAAGCCATTGATACGTCGGAGTAAAACTATTCCGCTCTAATAAGCCCACAGCTTACTTAGGCTTGCGATAAAATAAAGTTCGCCGCGACTTTTGAAGGGTTTTCAAGACTACCAATTGATTCGCGCACTTTTATAAAACCATCGGTTTGGTCACGCTGATAGGTTTTATTTTCTAATAATGTCAGCAGCTCTGCCGCAATATCATCGGCCACACAATCATCTTGGATAAACTCAGGCACAATTTCTTGTTTTAAAATAATATTCGCCAAATGAGCATAAGGTGTTTTAATCACGCGTTTTAAAATTTGCGCCGTTACATTATTCATTTTATAGGCAATGACATGCGGCACATTCGCCGCCGCCAATTCTAACCCCACCGTTCCAGAAACAGCCACCGCAACATCGCAAGCCTTAAACGTTGGCCATTTTTTATCTTTGTTGCTTATGACATGAACCGGTGCTTTTAATGTTTTAGTTAGCTCTGTAATTTGTTTTTGTAAATGCGGTAAGGTCGGCGCAATAAATTCTATATTTGAATTTTCTTCTAACATCTTTTGCGCCGCCGTTAAAATAACAGGGGAGATACGTTTTATTTCCCCCTGACGGCTACCAAAGAACAAGCCAACTTTATCGGTATCTAAAGCACTGATGTTTAAAGCCTTGGCTTCTTTAAGGCCACCTTCCATCATAGGGTGACCAACGGCGATAGAGGATAACCCCTCTTTTTCAAAATAGGGTGGTTCAAAATCAAACAAACATATTAACCCATCTAAAAACTTAGAAATTTTTGCCGCACGTTTTGGTCGCCACGCCCATACCGTTGGCGCAACATAATGGATAAATTTAGGGAATTTATTATTCACTTTGTTTTTCACACCTTTAATCACGCGAAAAGAAAAATCTGGTGCATCAATACTGACGACAACACCAGGTTTTTTATGTTCGATATCTGTGACCGTCTGCTTAATGCGTTTTATCAATAAAAACAAACGCGGTAAAACCTCCATCACACCCATGACCGATAAATCTTTCATCGGGAACAGGCTTTGAAGCCCCTCACCTTGCATCAATGCGCCACCAATACCTGAAATTTGGATATCTGGATTTTGCACCTTTAACGCTTTGATAAGTTGCGCCCCAAGGAAATCTCCTGAATCCTCTCCCGCGATAATGTAGATATGTTTAAGCATCGTGACGTTGCCCGTAAATAAACAATCTATTATCGTTGGCACGTTTTAATACCTCATCTTGTTGCGCCATCAACATATATTGGGCATGCCCCACAATACCCAGCATCTTTTTATCTGCACAAAGCTGTACCGTTTTAGGGCCAATTGTTGGTAAATCCATATCGATATCTTGTTGTGGTTTACACATTTTGACTAAGATCGCACCTTCAATACCATGGTTCAAAATCATCGCATTTGTACCGCTCTTGCTTTCTTGGGCTATAATCTTATTGTCCTTTACGATAACGGCTTGGCCAATATCTTGCTGCCCTAATTCCAGAGCTTTTTTGACGCCAAAGGCAATATCATCATTTGAAATATTGGTTAGATTAACATCCCCTAAAACCCCTTCATCCATCAGTAATTCAGGCAGAAACTTATGCGCCCCATGAAGACGGAAACCAATTTTTTCCAATTGCGTCCGCGCCGCAGATAACAGTGAGCTATCACCAAAAGACTTAAGCCATGCTTTAAAGAAAAATTTAAACGTAAACCAGTCTGGGCGTAAAGAAAACAAATGCGGACGCGTTACGCCACCAATAAAAACCATATCGAAGACTTCATGCTTTTTTAAATAATCGGTGATTGTATTAACTTTACTAAGACTACCCCAAAAATCTGGCGTAATGTAATCGGTATGCCCTTTAAACCCCACAACAACACATTCAATATTATGTTCATGGCAACATTGATATAAATCACGCGGCACTGTTCCACTGCCTGCGATGATGGCTAGTTTTTTAATAGAAGGGTCTATGCTGATTTTTGCTCTATTTTCTTTTGGGGCTGACATAGTCCGAATTTTTCTCTGTGACGGGCAAAATCGACAATTTGCGCTATTAATTCGTTATTATCATTTTCTTCTGCTACTTTTTCAAGACGTTGGTCCAAGTTACCCTCATCGGCAAAAATTCCTTTAAAGGCTTGTTGGATAAGCTTGATTTGATCTTTATCAAAGCCACCGCGTTCTAAACCCACAAGGTTTAACCCTGCCAGTGAAGCCCGTTCACCTTTTACACGACCAAAGGGAATAACATCACTTTCAACGCCGCTCATCCCACCAATAACGGCGTAAGAACCAATGCGGACAAATTGATGTACAGCGGCCAAACCACCAATCAAAACACGATCACCAATCACAACATGGCCACCAAGCGTCGCATTGTTCGCCATGATAACGCCATCACCCAAAATACAATCATGCGCCACATGCGTCGACATCATGAAAAGACAGTTATCACCAACAACAGTTTTCATTCCGCCGTCTTTTGTGCCGGGGTTCAT
>CAZYHI010000051.1:0-12472 GCA_964647515.1 uncultured Micavibrio sp.
GAAATTCTGGTAGAAGAAGTGATTGATGCGATATCACAGCATTATAATGTTGAGGTTGAAACGCTTTCTATTACCGAAGAAAATGTTGTGTTTAATATCCCCAAAATTTTACGAGATGTCGCGTAAACCATGCCGATTACAAAAAAAGATTTTTATGATGTCGAACATAAAGTTATTACTTTGATGGGAATGTCAGGTGTTGGTAAAACATATCTTTCTTTGATATTGTCTGAACAAGGTTGGTTTCATTATTCTTGTGATCTTGAGATAGGTACAAAATATCTAGGGTCAGAAATTGAAAAAACATTAGGTGAAAAAAATACTGTTGTTGCCGAGGATTTATCTCAATTATCGCGTTATGTCGGGCAATTAGGCAAGGGTGCTTTGTCGCTTGATGAATTTAAACGTCGGCAACAAAAATATATGGATGCAGAATGTCAAACGCTTCATGATTTAAAAGATGTTGTGCGCGGCGCTGTTGATAAAGGCTATACGCATATTATCAATGATTCAACGGGCAGCTTTTGTGAAATTGATAATGATGTTTTGTTGGATAGTGTTGATGAAAACTCCTTGATTGTTTATATCAAAGCCAATAAAGAAGAAGAGAAAAAAGTTTTAAAGCGCGCGCAGGATTATCCAAAACCGATGTTCTTTTCACCAGAAAGATTTGATTTTTGGGTGGATGAATATGCAGCAGATAAAGGATTAAGCTCCAGTGACCAATTTGATAAAGATGATTTTGGGCGCTGGGCTTTCCCACGGCTTTTTGAAAACCGCTTACCAAAATATCAAGCGATTGCTGATAAATATGGTGTGACAATCAATTCAGAAAAATTTCAAGGTGTTAAAACAGCAGATGAATTTTTAGACATCATTGTCAGTCACTTACCTGATGAGTATGAGAATAGCGCATTAACATGAATATAGAAATTTATACAGATGGAGCCTGCAGCGGTAACCCAGGGCCAGGGGGTTGGGGCGCGATTTTATGTTGGAACGATCACGAAAAAGAATTATCGGGCGGTGAAACCGAAACAACAAATAACCGCATGGAAATGCTCGCGGTTATTCGTGGGTTAGAGGCGTTAAAAAAAGCATCAGCTGTCACGATCTATACCGATAGTAAATATGTGCAACAAGGGGCGGATGAATGGTTGGAGGGCTGGAAAGCCCGTGGTTGGAAAAGTGCAACAAAAAAGCCCGTGAAGAATCAAGATTTATGGGAGCAAATTGATTCGCTTCTACAGAAACATTCTGTCACTTTTATCTGGGTCAAAGGGCACGCAGGCCATGAAATGAACGAGCGTGTGGATAAGTTAGCTGTGTCAGCAGTACCAAGGGATTAAGAGTTTTATCCACAAGGTTACCCACAGCCAAGTTTTTGTTCATTAATATTTCGTTAACTATTTCCTTTCAAACTTAAAGAGTATAGCAACCGCTATATTGTCATGAACAGATGAGGAGACTGCAATGGTCACACCCGAAAGTAAAAAACTGAAGAGTAATGATAACAAGAACGCCCATCAAATCGTATTGCCATTGGCACCACGGGAAAAAGACAGCACCAGCGAGATGGAAATTTACGCACGTTTTATGCGCCACTTACGCCTTGTGCCGAATAACCGTATGGCGATTAAAGTACTATCTTCTATCCAATTTACCGCAGATATGTTGGATTTAACCGATGCGTTTATTGCCAAAACAGTGGTGGATATGGGGCTGCGCGCACCGCGTCAGGCTTTTCCTGCTTCTTATTTAGAATTCGTTGATAAAAGCTTTTTGCGCAAAAAATGGGACTTAGGCGCGCCGAATGAAAGCTTGATAGAGCTTCAGAGTTATTGGCAACGTATTGGCGAAGATAAGTTCGCCGCCTTCCAATATGATTTACAAATTACTCATGAAACAACGTATGTTGAGACTTAAAAAAACGGGTTACTCATTCATATCCCATTGATGGCGGCCACGTGGGGTGAATTCTTTTTTCGGTGCTGTTTTGGGTTTTTGTGGTTTTAACTCCCCTTGGTTAAGTACTGTTCCCTTACTGTGTATTTCTTGTGGTGGTGCGGGTCGTTGTTGTTGTAAACGATTATTGTTGAATATATTATCAAACCAACTTCCACCGTTAGAAGGTGGATTATCACCATTCCCCAACATGCTATCTAACATATCGTCAAATTGTTGATCTCCGTATCCTTTAATATCAGGAAAGGTTTCATAAGATTTTCCACCGCGCGTTTGCGCTTTTAACATGACTTCTTTCCATACCCTTGCAGGGGCAGAACCACCGGTTAATTTCTTTGTTGGGGAGTTGTCATCATTCCCGAACCATATCGCACCCGCATATTTATTTGTAAATCCAACAAACCACGCATCTCTATAATCTTGGGTGGTTCCTGTTTTCCCTGCGGCGGGGTAAGGCAAGATGGCCGCTTTACCTGTTCCATTGGTAATAACAGATTTCATCATATGATTAATCTGCGCCACGTTTTCTTTTTCAACAATTTGTCGTTTTGTTGTTGGCTCTGTTCTTTGGTATAAGACTTCGTCGCTTTTATTTAGAATACGTTGGATAGAATAGGTGTCAACGGCACTGCCGCCACGCCCTAAGATTGTATAGGCGTTGACCATTTGTATCATCGGCACGCCAGAACTGCCTAAGGCGGTACTTAAATTTGGTTCAAGGTCTGCAGTGATGCCAAGCCGTCGTGACATATCAATGACGTTAGACACGCCCACAACCCGCATAAGTTGAACCGCAACCGTATTGAGCGATAAGGTGAGTGCTTTATCCAAAGTTACAACACCATGATAACGCCCGCCTGTATTTTTAGGTTTATATTTTCCTGTTGTGATTTTCTTATCTTCAATGTGACTATATAGATTCCAGCCATTTTCAAGGGCCGCCAAATAGACAAAAGGTTTAAATGATGATCCGGGTTGGCGCACCGCATGGGTTGCCCGGTTAAATTCACTGTTTTGGTAATTGACACCGCCCATCATGGCAACGATGGAGCCATCAAGACGGGTGAATAACCCTGCGGCTTGTCCGACCTCATTTTGTGGACCATAACGCAAAATCGCCTTGGTAATAGATTCTTCCATTTGCGTTTGAATCTCTTGGTTTAACGTTGTCTCAACAATAATATCTTGTTCAATAGGGCCAATAAGGTCTTCTAATTGGTTGACGATATAATCTGTGAAATAACGAACTGAACTGCCACTTGATGGTTTGCGCCGCGGTGTAGGCGGTAGATTTGCGTATGATTGTAAATCATCTTCAGTGATGTACCCCGCATCGACCATGGACTGCATGACGACCTTTGTTCGTTTAGCCGATAATTCAGGATTAGAGGAGGGGGCGTATCGTGATGGTGCTTTGAGTAAACCTGCAATTGTTGCGGCTTCGCGAATATTCAATTCTTGGGCAGATTTGTTGAAATAAACCCGTGATGCAGCGTCAATACCATAGGCACCGTTACCTAAATAAACACGGTTGAGGTAGGCACTTAAAATTTCATCTTTGGTAAGCTCGTACTCTAATTGAAATGATAAAACGAGTTCTTGTATTTTTCTTTTTAACGTTCGTTCGCGTGATAAAAATAAATTTTTAGCTAGTTGTTGCGTGATCGTTGACCCACCTTGGACGAAGCCACCTTGAGATATGTTCACAACCAATGCTCGTGTGAAGCCTTTTAAATCCATACCGAAATGGCTGTAAAAACGCCGATCTTCTGTCGCTAAAATAGCATTGGTTATATGTGGAGGCAGGGTCTTTACATCAACAATTTCGCCTTTGAGATCACCGTGGCGGTCAATGATTTTTCCATTTGATGCTTTGATAATAATGGTCGGGCGGCGTTCAAACACCATAGTTTTTGTGATATTGGGTAGTTCACTGGCATACCAAAGAAGGATACCGCCAATAATGATCGATACCCAAAGGGCAGCAACCAGCCCCCATTTGATTGAGAATTTAAAAAGCTTTACCAAAAATGCCTTGCTCAGAAACTTAGGTGTTTTTGAAGATGCTTTTTGAGCGGCTTTCTTTGTACTTTTTTTAGCTGATTTCTTCGCCATTAAACTTACCTAATTATAATAGAAGCTTCGTTATACAGGGCTGTGAGGAAAAGCTAAAGAATAAAGAGTATTAACATAATATTCCGCAAGGTGAGTAAAGGATAGAGTTCAACTACAATCCAGCCAATAACGGCGCATGGCGGGAAAGCGATCCGTTGCAATTGTTTCATCGTCAAAGACCGCGCCGCAAGATTCTACAATACGAACGGCGGCTGCATCGTCGGGTTTGATGGTGATGAGGGCTTTATCAATGCCAAGATAATTAATAATTGGAATGGCTTTTTTTAAAATTTTCAAGCCATAACCTTTATCTCGCATAGAGGGACGAATATTAAAATGAACATGCCCCCCCCATTTTTCTAAATGCCAATTGAGGCGGTGGCGAATATCAACCGCGCCAATATATTTTCCATCTTTGACCAGCCATACGATTGTTTCGGGCACAGGCTCTACCCAATCTTGATAGGGTTGATGGGGGTATCCTTTTTCGGTTTTCATGGCCTTGATAAAACCTTCAAAATCATCGCTAAGGCTTGTGATATCTTGGTATAGATAGCGGCCTTCTTCGTGATATTCCGCCAAAGCTTTGAGGTAATCCTCTTTATAGTCAATCGATGGACGTATTAGTTTAGAAGCACTCATGAAAAAGATTTTATCCTAATTATTATAAGATTAATATGGTGTTTTATAGAGAGCTTAAATAATTACGTCAATTTTTATTATTATGTGACGAGAATCTCTAGCAATTTTTTGTAGAATCATTACTATCATTCATATTATGCAATTGGAAAAACCAGCGTTAGTGATTTTTGATATGGATGGCACGACTGTTCGCCACGTCAATCCTGCCATGTTATCAACATTGGAGTTTTTGGATAATACCATTCAATGGTTTGCAAATATTTTTAACAGAAACGGCGAAGTGAAGGATTTTTCCCATGATCCTGTCGCACCAAGGGGATTGTTGGTACATCGCGCTCTTCATAAGTTGCGTCGTAAGCCGGTGGAACAAATTGTTCAACCTTGTCCAGGGATTTACGATTTATTGAAGTTTTTTAAAGCGCAAAATATTCCGATGGCTCTGGTCAGTAATGGCCTTGGTAAAGGCTATGGTCATGATATTTTAAAGGTGTTTAAATTGGACACTTACTTTGATGTTGAGATTTTTCGTGAAGATATTCAAAAATCAAAACCTCATCCTGATGGTTTGATGCGGGCACTTCGCGGTGTAAAGCCAGACTTTAATGAAAAAGATTTTATCTGGCATATTGGTGACCGAAGTAAAGATGTGGTGGCAACCATCGCCGCTGATGAAATGACGGCTTGTAAAGTTATTCCCTTTGCCTATGGGATACATTCTGCTTTGGCTGTTTTAAAAAATAATATTGGTAAAGACCAAATTATAATTAGCTACCCAGATTTTTTGAATAGAATAAAAAATATCTTATCTTAAGTTATCTAAGCTTGCATCGTACGTTGTTGCGAAAGTGCCATTTTTAGTGAGCTCTTGTTGTGTCAGTAAAGCCTTGAACGGTTTTAAGATGTTGGTATTGATAAATTTACCAAAGAAAACTTCTTGTCCGAATAGCTCCAAGATACGTTCGACACCGTTTAATTCGCGCGGCATACGAACCACCGCAATATCATGACGACTGCCATATCCCAACATGATCGCCGCATCATCTAAGGCGTTATTAAGTCCGCCAATTTGGTCAACAAGACCATTTTTTATGGCTTGATCGCCTGTCCATGCACGTCCTTTTGCGACCTCTTTGGCTTGTTCAGGGGTGAGCTTTCTTCCTTCCGATACGCGGGTGATGAAGGCGTTATAAACATCATCAATCAGAACCGTCATCCGTGCATTGGCGGCGGCATCAAAGCGTTTATGCGGTAAAAATATATCGGCGTTCTCGCCAAATTTCGGCCCTTGCCAATTTATACCCAGCTTTTCAAACAGTGCGCTGGCTTCAAATTTCCCCATGATAACACCGATGGAACCTGTAATCGTCCCACTGGAAGCGAATATTTTATCCGCATCTGTCGCAATCCAATATCCACCAGAGGCCGCAACAGGGCCCATTGAGATAATAACTTTTTTACCTTTTTCTTTGGCTTTGACCAAGACACGGCGAATGGTTTCGGACGCTGATGGTGATCCACCAGGGCTGTCAATACGTACAACAATCGCTTTGATGTCATTGTCATTATAGGCTTCGGCAATGGTTTGCGCGATTTCATCTGCGCCAGCATTACCGCCTTTTCCTGCTTGGTCAACAATGGCACCGACCACATAAATCAACGCAACGGCATCTTTTTTTACGCTTGGTTTCGCTTTATGCTGTGAATAGGTACTTAAAGAAACCAGTTCAACCGATTCATCATCAGGGTCGCCGGTGGCTTTTTTTCTAATTTCGGACAACATCACATCACCATAGTCCAAACGGTCAAGCAATCTTGCGCTTAACGCTTCTTTACCTGTTAAAATGCCTTTATCAATAAGTGCCTTTAAGAGTGGTGGCTTGATTATTCTTTCTTGGGCAATATCATTAAGCATTTTTAACGATAAGTCATTTAATAAGGACGTTAAGGCGGCTTCGTTTGAGGGTGAAATTTCAGAATTTGTAAAATTTTCCATCGCACTTTTAAATTCTTCACGTTGAAAAAATTCGGCGCTTACGCCCAATTTATCCATGGCATTTTTGGCAAAGGGCATGGTCATGCTCAAGCCCGAAATAGATAACATACCAACAGGTTGCATCCATATTTCATCAAAAACGCTTGCGAGGTAATATTGGCTTAACCCGCCCATCGGGTCAGAATAGGACGTTGCATAAATTTTTGTAAATTTACCCTCACGTTTAAAATCTTTAATCGCCGTGCGCAGCTCTTGTATATGGGCGATATTAATCCCTGCGCCATTTAGTTTGACGACCAAACCGCGCACGCGCGCATCATCTTTGGCTTTTTCTAAGGTGTCGATGACGTTACGCAATGTCGGTTGCATGAAAGGGAAGGGCTCAAGCAAGCTTGGCTTTGTTTGTGTTTCACTGATGCCTTCGTCAATGTTAAAAACCAAAACGATATCATCGGGCAGACTGGGCGCGGCTTTTGTCGCAATACGTGATAATAAAAAAGCGGAAATTAACGCTGATATTAAAACCATCGCACCAATAGCGGTACAGGTGCGTTTAATTGCTTTGCCTAAAATCGTCCAGATATTCCAGCGTTTTGTCCGCATAACCTGCACATCTTTTTTAGGTTTGTAAAATAATGAACCAAAATTTTTCATAGCTGAAGCCCCTTACAAACACTGCGCTTTATGGCGAAGGTAGTGATCGGCAAGGACGCAGGCCATCATCGCCTCAACGACAGGCGTACCGCGCAAACCAACGCACGGGTCATGACGCCCTTTGGTGATAATCTCGGTTTCATTACCCGCTTTATCAATCGTTTTTACAGGTGTTAAGATTGAGCTGGTCGGTTTAAACGCAACACGAACGACAATATCTTGTCCTGATGATATACCGCCTAAAATCCCGCCAGCATTGTTGCTGGTGAAACCATCCTTGGTAATTTCATCGGCGTTTTGTTCACCGCCCCATTCGACGGCTTCGAACCCTGCGCCGATTTCTACGGCTTTGGTCGCGTTAATGCTCATCATCGCTTTGGCGAGGTCAGAATCAAGTTTGTCGTAAACGGGCGCACCTAGACCTGCGGGGATACCGCTGGCATGAACCTCAACAATTGCGCCCGCGCTTGATCCGTTTTTACGTTGAGCATCGAGATAATCTTCCCATGTTTTGGCGGCCTCAATATCAGGGCACCAGAATGGATTTTTATCGACTTGATCCCAATCAAAATTATCACGATTAATTTTATGCGGACCGACTTGCACGACCGCTGCGCGAATTTTCACATCATCACCAATTTGAGTGCTTAAAACTTTGCGAGCAATTGCTCCCGCCGCAACACGCATCGCAGTTTCTCGCGCAGATGAACGCCCCCCCCCGCGATAATCACGAATGCCGTATTTTTCATTATAAGTATAATCCGCATGACCAGGACGAAACTTATCTTTGATGTCACCATAATCTTTTGATTTTTGGTCTTTATTTTCAATCAGCAAGCCAATCGGCGTTCCTGTCGTTTGTCCTTCAAACACACCCGATAAAATTTTGACTTGGTCAGGTTCTTTGCGTTGCGTGGTGAACTTGCTCTGCCCCGGCTTACGGCGATCAAGAAAAATTTGAATATCTTCTTCAGACAGCTTTATGCGTGGTGGCACACCGTCAACGACAGCACCAATGGCGACCCCGTGGCTTTCCCCAAAGGTTTGATATTGAAATAAAGTTCCGAAACGATTACCTGACATGGCGGGCATTATGGCGGATAAGTGATTAATAATAAACAGTAATCTTTATTGACATATACGTTGTTGCTTGTTAAGTAAATTAATATGAGTAATATTCTTGGAAAATTATGGCATAAAGGCACGTTAACGAAGCTGTGTAATAATGAGTCTGTTGCACCTTCAAAAGTGAGAGCAGCATTTTTGGCCTTTGGCGCAGAAGAAACACCAACAGAAGCAAGAGGACCTAAATTTTCTTATATATACCATGTACCAACAGGTAAAGGGGTTTCTGGTTCTGCAGAGGCTATCCGTCGATCAGGAGAACGTCGTTTAATAGTACAATTTGCCAAAACAACCTTGGATCAAGCAGATATTAATATTACACCGAATCGAAGAAGTTTATATGCCAGTTGCAAAGCAATGGCTAAACAAATGCTAGGAAAAAGCTAAGCCGCTTTATCTTTTTTTTGATAACCATTATTGACGCGGAGCTATAGAGAGGCCGAGAAAAAGCTCCGTTACTCCGCTTCTCCGCGTAAAAATATAGGCTTAGAAAAATGAAGGCGGGTATGACGGTAAGATGAAGGGGGTAATAATTCTTAAGCCGCTTCGTCTTTTGATTTTTTCGGGGCGAAGGAGTTTAAAAGCTCTGCTGTTTCGGCGGCACTATCAACAGCACACATACCCACTGTGTGATAGCCACTATCAACATGTAAACATTCACCTGTGACGCCACTGCCCAAATCAGACAGCAAGAACAAGCCCGAGCGACCGACATCTTCAATGGTGACATTGCGACGAAGAGGGGCGTTTAATTCATTCCATCTTAAAATCGCACGGAAATCACCAATACCAGAGGCGGCCAAAGTTTTAATTGGCCCCGCAGAAATGGAGTTCACACGGATGTTTTGTGGACCAAGGTCATTGGCGAGATACTTCACCGATGCTTCTAGCGCAGCTTTCGCCACGCCCATGACGTTATAATGTGGCATGACTTGTTCCGCCCCATAATAGGTCAGCGTGACAAGGCTTCCGCCTTCTTTCATCAGCTTTGCGGCGCGTTTGGCCACGGCGGTGAAGGAAAATACTGAAATATCCATTGTTTTAAGGAAATTATCGCGGGTGGTATCAACATAAAGACCATCCAGCTCGTTCTTATCAGAAAAGGCGATTCCATGAACGACAAAGTCAATCTTGCCCCATTTGGCTTCAATCTCATCAAAGGTGGCATCAATACTGCCCTCATCGGTCACATCACAAGGTAATATAATGTCAGAACCCACGCTCTCCGCCAGTGGCTTCACACGTTTTAACAGTGCCTCACCTTGATATGTAAAAGCAAGTTCTGCTCCTGCGTCATGGGCGGCCTTTGATATACCCCAAGCGATAGAGCGGTCATTGGCAACCCCCATCACTAATCCACGTTTACCTTCAAGCCAATTTGATGATTTTGTCGTCATTTTTAATTTCCTGTCAAATAAGTGTAACATCCTACACTTATGGTTGATTATCCGTCTAGTCTCTTTGTGTTACAATTTTTTACAAATATCGTCCCGATTAAGCACAAATTTTACACTTTGTTAACGTTTGCCCGTTAAAATATGTGAATAGTACTAGGGACCATAACATATAGGGCAAAACGACAATGGCTGTGAATTCAAGCCAAATTCAGAATATGATTAAGGATGTAAGTCAGCAAATTCAGCAGGCTTATGAAGGTTTATCGTTGTTTTTTGTTGTTCATCGCGCAGGGCAAATGCGTGAATCGATTGCCTTGGCCGAACATGAAATAATCTCCCATCGTGCTGGTGTCGCTGCGCGTGCTATTATTCGTAAACATAGTAACAGTGAAAAATCATCTTTTTTAGGACTGGCTATTTCATCGAAAAAAACCATGTTTGGTTTTAAGCGCCAAGATATGCTGTTGGGATTATTAAACATTAATGTTGATGAATTTCAAACGGAGTTAGAGGCGCGCGCTAAAATTTACAGCCTTGCATGGCATGCGATTGATTTGTATGAAATCAGGCAAAAGCCACAATACCGCAAGAAATTTAAAGACGGTCCTATGGTGCCTAAACGTTCGGATATGAACTTGGCCAAAGCAAATTTACAGGCTGATAGTTTCGCCGCTATATTATCTGCCTTACGTGGGGAGCAAGATTTACTACCTCATATTTCAAAGTCTTGTGCTCAAGATACATTGCGCTCCTTACATAATAATTCTAAACCAGAAGATATGCCGTTCGTCATTGCTTTAGATGCGTGTCGATTGGTTATTGAAGATTTAAAAAATGATACTGTTGCTGAGCAGGATTATTTTACGGTTGCACGAAATCTGTCTGTTGATATTGGTCATGCCTTTGATGAAGAAAGTATTCGCCAATGGTGGAGTTTTACAATACCGGCGCAAGATATGGCGTGGCGTGGTTTCTCACAAGAACATATTTTAAGTGCTGCAATCCACAGCAGTGCTGATCCGTTTGTTCGTTCTATTGGTTATCTTGTCCAAGACGTCACAAAGGTTGAAACAGTGAATTCGCAGTTGTTAGATAACAGCTATAACGCTTTTATTGATCCATCCTTGTTATCCAAACGTCATAAAGAAATGGTTGATACTATTTTTGAAGATGCGGTTGTTAAAGGATTGGCAGAATCAAGTAATCGTGCTTTGTTAAATGCCGCCAATAAACTAAACGAAGCTTTGGTTGAGGGTCAAATTATGGGGTGGTGTTCTAATGCGTTGCAAGATGCCGCGCAGGCGTTTGAACGGGCTTTATTGAATGGTGCGTCCCCCGATCAGGCCGCACGTATGCAATTTGAAGGTAATAAAAATCACCCTAAATGGGATACATTAAAAAAACTTGGTAAAGATATTGTTGATCAAAAACGTCAAGGATTTGCCGTGACAATGGGGCATATCGCAGAGATTTGTCACAGTAATGATACTTTTGCCCCTGTGCTTGATTCTTTAAAAATTACGATGAATGATCCAGCCTATATTCAAAAACTTGAAGCGGCGAATGACTTTTCTATTCGTCCTGCCGCCCCAAGCGCGGCACCTAAAACGCCTGCGTTAGGACCAAAAGGACCAGGCCCCGCTCTTGATGGACCTGCATTATCTGCGCTCGCACCATCTGGCCCATCGTTAGGGGGTAATAACAGAGGGGCACAAATTTTGCGCCAACGCCAATTGGCCGCGCAAAAACAAGCGGCGGATCAATCCTCAAACGCAGGTGATGAATCCACATAACTTGAGTGAAAGTAGTAGGGCTTTTTCAGCATTTTTATTGCTTTGTTAAGATAAAAATAGGATTTTTTTATTTTAAAGCGGCAAACGATTGGTCATTCAGAAATTCTTTAATATTTCTATCATTTAATAAAAGAAAAGCTTGATTTTATAGGTAATTAACTATTATAAAGCACTGTCTTACAGACTATTTTCTATGCGTCCCGTTCGTCTAGGGGTCTAGGACACCGCCCTTTCACGGCGGCAACACGGGTTCAAATCCCGTACGGGACGCCAAAGAAGATTTACCCCTAAATAGCGAAATTGATGGTATTATTGCTCATATTAAGAAATCCAGCGCATTAGAACAATCAGACCATCGTGATGACATGCGTCAATATCGTAAAGAACTGATAGATGTAGAAAACCAGATTGACCGATTAACTGACCTACTCATCAATAATCACATCACCAAAGAAGCGCACCAGCGCAAACATTCTAAATTACAATCGCACCACACTGACCTGAAAGCACGGTTAAATAGACAGCAGGTGACAGCTAAAGACACTGAAAGAGCATTAATCACACTGGTGAAATTCATGAATAATATACCTATTGTCATAAAAAATTCGAAAAACGATGAGAAAAGGGTGATGCTAAAAACACTATTTTCGAACTTATTTCTGAATGGTCGAAACCTACGGTATGCGTGGGTTTCAGGTATGTTCGAACGCTGTAATGGTAGGTTAAATCATAAATGGCTGGGGTGGCAGGGATCGAACCTGCGCATGTCGAGATCAAAACCCGATGCC
>CAZYHI010000052.1:0-12360 GCA_964647515.1 uncultured Micavibrio sp.
CAGTTGTGCGGCGATGCCCGCATCGGCCGCGGTTCCGCCTGCCGCCAAAATATCATAGGCGGCTTGGGTCGCATCAGGGTGGGCAGTGACCGCCATGAAGTTAACGCCTGTTGCAACGCTTGTTTTACTGATTCCTGTGGCGATTTCTGGTGCGTTCGGTTTATCAGATGCCCGTGTAGGCACTGTTGAAACAGCCATAAATAGCAGCAAAATTACCAAAAATACTCGAAAAATCATATAATTTAAGTCCTAACTGATGTTTTTGCCTTATTTTGCTTGCACTTATCACACCAACTCG
Source organism: uncultured Micavibrio sp. (assembly GCA_964647515.1). Classification (GTDB taxonomy): domain Bacteria; phylum Pseudomonadota; class Alphaproteobacteria; order Micavibrionales; family Micavibrionaceae. The sequence goes on from CAZYHI010000052.1 coordinate 299, forward strand.
GTAGATATGCATAGCTATTTATAGCGAAAAACACCAAAAAAACCAAATGTGAAGGGCGGTGATTTGAATTGGTAACTGTATCCGTACGTGATAATAACGTGGATCAAGCACTCAGAGTGCTGAAGAAAAAGATGCAGCGTGAGGGGATTTTCCGTGAAATGAAGGAACGTCGTGACTTTGAGAAGCCTTGCGAGAAACGTAAACGCGAAAAACAAGAAAATATTCGTCGTTCACGTAAAGCTGCACGTAAGAAAAACAGTGACTGATTTTTTTAAGGCAGGTCCTTATACAATAATCGCTTAAGATTTAAGAATAAACCGCCACATTGAGGGCGGTTTTTTTTTAGGTTGCGATAGAATTTTAAATTGACATAATGAATAAAATAGTTGTATATTTTACAATTGATGTAATAAAAACACGGTTTTTTATGATGAAGAAACATAAGCGTCGCGGCACTACTTTTACAATAGCAGCTTTATTTGCTATAATTAGCAGTGATATTGCTCCAGTACATTTTGATGAAATAGATTCTAGGTATCAGTTAAAAAGTAACTGCACAGGAACGGCGCCGCAAGATTGGCGTGAGGGCTATTATGCATGTGATAATCTTTCCTATCGATAATAATACGGAAAATGAAAGACGTTACTGTTTTTAGATTTTCTTAATTATGATATAGTCAATCCTTGAAAGTGTTCACTTTCGTTCAAAAAATATATTTCAACAACGAACAGGTATTTATCATGAAAAAAGAAATAGCAGAATTTATTGGTACATTTACCCTTGTGCTTTTTGGTTGCGGTGCGGCCGTGATTGCAGGAGAGCAAATTGGTGTTTTAGGAATTTCCTTTGCCTTTGGTTTGGCATTGATCGCTATGGCATATGGTATTGGTGCCATATCAGGCTGTCACATTAATCCCGCTGTTAGTTTTGGTGCATGGATTGCAGGACGTATGTCATTGACGGAGTTTATCCGTTATGCGGTAGCACAATGTGCGGGCGCGATTGCCGGAGCCTTTGTATTGGCGATGATTGTGAAAGGCCAAATCTCTGGCTATGACGTGAGTTCAGGCTTGGGTCAAAATGGATGGGGTGTTGGTTACCTTGGTGAATATACGCAAGAAGCAGCGTTTTTATTCGAAGTCGTGGCGACTTTCTTATTCATGACGGTTATTCTTGGATCAACAGCAGATAACGCCCATCCAGCAATTGCTGGTTTAGCGATTGGTTTAACATTGGTTGTGATTCATATTGTGGGTATTCAAATCACAGGTGTTTCTGTCAACCCAGCGAGAAGCTTAGGCCCAGCCATGCTGGTTGGTGGACAAGCCATGTCACAGCTTTGGTTGTTTATCGTAGCCCCGATGGTTGGCGCAGGTTTAGCAGCGTTAAAATATCGTTGGTGCCCATGTAGTGGTACAGAGTGTTGCGATAAAGGTAGCTGTAAGAAAAAGTAATTAAGCTTACAACATAAGAATTAATGAAAGCGGCCTGTTTTTTTCAGGCCGTTTTTTTAGTGAGAGCAACTATAAAATTTGGGGTGTTATTGTATAGATAACGCTATAAATCCAAAACATCGCGCATGGTGTAAAGCCCTGCGGGTTTATCTTTAATTGTGCCGCGCCATCGCATTGTACAAAGCTTCTGGCGGATTAGGCAATTATGGCTGGGGCGTTGATCTCAAGAAAAAAATCCTTAAAGAAGAAGGCGTGGGTTAGCTATTTCACTCCGTAAAACATTGACATATTGAGCGAAATGCCTTATATTCCATAATTAATAATGGAGTATTAATTAATTGTCGATTGAAATTCAAAGCCTTTCTACAGAAAAAGCCAATGATAATATCAAAAGCTTGCGTAATGTCTTGGCGCGAGAAGGGCAGCGTATTAATGCAAGTCATGATGACTTAAAAGCGCTTCATGTGGCTGGCTACCGAAGTATGCGTATTGTATATTTAAAAGATGGCACCATGTTAGGTGACATGGGTGGAAGCACTTTGGCCATCCACCCTGACAATCGCTTAGCCGTTTTATCCAATTCTAATCCTGATAAAGTTCGTGCGGTCATGACGCAAATTGATAGTGCGGGTGATATAATTCATTTTGATTTTCCTCAGCTAGCCTCTTATGAAGGGCATATTGTTTTGGATGCTCATCAGCGAGATGAGTTAGGGGTTAGTCCTGATTGGGCTCCTCATAGCGTGAACCAGCATGATAATTTGATATCAGAGGGTAATGCAGATTTTGGCATTATAAAGCATATTGATGATGATACATGGCGCAGTGAGGCGTTGGAATATGAAGTTAAACCTCTTTCAGAAAAACAGAAAATACAATATGGCTCAGATGCAGAAAATAAAGCCGTTTTATTTTGTGGTTATGGTGTTGGTATCGCAGCAGAAAAAGCAGAGAAAGATCAAAAATTTCTAAAATGGCTTTGGAAGACGCGCCGTCGTTTAAATCGTGATCATATTATTGCGAGTAAATCTGATATTGAAAATATTGTTGTAGAGCATGCGAGCAAGGTTTTACCAAGAATATTAGAAGGGTTTGATCCGCATGAAACAACATTTGAAACAGGTTTTGAGAGTAAGTTTTCAGAAAGTATTATTAAACGCCATTTTGGTTTTTATAAAAAGATAGTGAACCACCAATTGACTAAACTTATACCACCCCATCTTGTATATCATGGTGTTGAGTTGGGAAACCAGTCACTTATTAAAGGGAAGATTTTAATATCTGTTGGTTTGGGGGCAGCGGCGCTTCTTGCAAGTGGGATTTATAATACGATTGGTAAAACATTAAAAACAAATGTCTTAACATCATTGCCGAAAGCTGCGGGAACTTTTTTTATCAAAGGCGGTGCAGTAAGAATGTGGGCTGTTATACCAGCATTTATGGTCACTTTATTTCCTAAGGTTATTAATAGCGCAAAAGCAGCAACACAAAAATGGACCAATAAAGATACCAAAAATATCTCTGCTTCTTTTTATGAAGAAAAAAAAGATGCCAAAGTGCGTGAACGTCTTTATCAAAAACTTGATCCTAAAGAGGTTTCTTTAATGAAACTTGTTAGTGATGATGAGCATCCTTTTCGCCCTGCCGATGCGAAAATTTATGATGAAATTCCTGAATTTTATAGTCTTAACCGTTTGTTTAATACAAAATCAAATGGTGCAGGAACGGAAATGGATGGCTTTAAAATTAATAGTAATGAAGTCGCATATTATCGAGAAAAAAATGGTATGGAGCAAATCTCTATCCATAGATTACGTGTTGTTTATATAACCGCTATGGATTGCTCAATAGAAGATGAACTGGATTTAGCACATCAGACAAAAGAGATATTATTTCAAGATGATGTTATTCGTATTGTTGAGGGGGCGGATAGGCAACTCTCCCAAAAACCAATGAGTTATGATGAGTTTGAACAAGATATTCAAGAAGTGACAAGGGAATTTAAAGCAAACACGCGCTTAACACACCCTAATCATGCAAAATATATGGAGGAGCAAGAAGCACTCGCCGCGCAGACCAAATTAGGGAAGGCAAAAACGACATTTGGAAAAGCTAAAGCTAAAATTGATGGTTTGTTAAAACGCGGCGTTAGCTAAAGTCCTATAATTCTAAAACATCGCGCATGGTGTAAAGCCCTGCGGGTTTATCTTTAATCCACTGCGCCGCACGTACCGCACCCTTGGCAAATAAGCTACGGTCTGTGGCTTTATGGCCGAGTGTGATACGTTCGCCTTGGCTGAAAAAAGTGACATCATGCTCACCGACGACATCTCCGCCGCGTTGCACCGCATAACCAATATCACCTGCGTTACGTTTACCTGTGCGGTCGGTCACAAACTCACCCGTTTTCCTACCGTCTTGTGCGGCCTTACCAAGGGCAAGGGCGGTACCAGAAGGACTATCAATTTTATGGTGATGATGTGTTTCAAATATTTCAATATCCCAATCAATACCAAGGCGGCTTGCGGTTTGTTCGACCAAGGCCATCAGCATATTGACGCCCACACTCATATTCGCGGCATATAAAATTGACGTTTTACCGGCGGAACTTTGTAGGAGTTCTTCTTGATCGTCGCTTAAACCCGTGGTGCCAATCACCAGAGCCGTACCTGTTTGGACGGCCATGTCGACATGCATCATGGTGGCCTCAGGGATGGTGAAATCAATCACGACATCGGCATCTTTAAAAAAAGGCACAAGGTCATCGCCTTTATCAATTGCACCTGACAGCTCTAAACCATCTGTGTTTTCAATGATGTTAATTAAGCTTTGTCCCATGCGCCCCGACGCGCCTGTAATTCCAATTTTCATTTTAAATCTCGCTTATATGTGGTTCTAGTATTTCACTTGTTTTTAATGCATCTTGACCATACTCGCCATCATCCTCTTTTGTCCAGCAAGATGATAGAGCACCGTGAATATAGGCATAATCAATAATACGTTGTGGATCAATATCCATTTCTGCGCCTAAAATTTGAGTTTGCTTTAATAAACGTTTTTCATCGTGCTGTAGTGGTGGAGAAGGATTATGAAGCGTGTTGGCGCAATCATAAGCGCGATCCCCAACAACGCATTGTGGATCGAGTGCTAACCAGCCTTTTTGAGAATCTAACATGACATTTTTATGATGCATGTCGCCATGAAGCATAGATATTTCAATTTGTTTTTGAATAACTTTTTTGGCGAATTGTGCAGCGCGTTTTACAATGTCTGGAGAATGGTCTTCTTGTGTATATTCAAACAAGCGGCGCATATGATGCTCTAAATTTTTATAAGGGTGAGTTTTTGGAACATGGGTTTTATGAATTTTATTAAGTGTTTGAGCGATTATTAAAGTTGCTTCTTCATCTTTACCATTATCAACAAGAGAAAGAAGTTCTTCACCATCAACATAATAAAGAAGGCAGACCTCATTATTGAATTCGTAAACATCAATAACACCATTGCCGTGGCATTGTTCTAAAAATTTTGGACCGATTGCCTCATGAACGCGGCCTGATTCCGTATAGATTTTTAGTACAGCAATCTTGTCGTTATAACTGACTTTATAAACATGGCTTGTATTTGTTTTGGCGATAAGGCTAGGGTCGTTTAAACTCCATTGTGTTTGGTATTTTTGTAAAAGTGCGTCCATATCCATAGCAGATTATTTATTCAAAATGGCACAGGTAAGACGTGAGGTGCAAGCAATTTTGCCATCTTCTTTGAATATTTCGGTGTTCCAAACATGGATTTTGCGTCCTGTTTGAATGGGCTTGCAAATAGCTGTGACATACCCTTCTGAAACAGAGCGTATATGATTGGCGTTGATTTCCACCCCAACGGCGCGCTGTTTTTCAGGGTCAATGCACATCCATGCGGCGACGGAGCCAAGCGTTTCGGATAAAACGCAGCTCGCCCCGCCATGGAGGATGCCGAAAGCTTGCTTGGTTTTTTCATCGACGGGCATACGGGCGGTGAGGTAGTCATCGCCGATTTCGATGAATTCAATCCCCAAATGTCCTGCCATATTGGCGTTGCGTAAGCTGTTGAGCATATCTAAATCATATTTTTTGAACCAAATCATAGAGGTTTTTAACACGGAGGGCGCGGAGATGCACGGAGATTATGTGTGCGTTGTCATTTCGAGCGAAGCGAGGGGAAGTTAAAAATTAACTTTAAAAACAGATGGTTTTTTATTGACGTAATACTATTTTTTTTTCTAGGGTATTTGTAAATTATAATTATAAAACACTTTGTTAGGAGTAGAAATAATGGGTGATAGTAAAAAGACATCAAGAGAACAACAGGTCATTGCAGAAATGAAAGCAAAGGGGCTGAAGGTATCTAACGACTTTAAATTTACAGAGTGTTCTGCACAAAAGACGCCAAAAAATAGAGGAACAGGTAAGCAAGTCAAACGACAAAATAGATTTTCTCGTTATGCTAGATAGCTAAATCATTCCGTAAGGTCACTCCATAAATCTTTCATACGATCAAAAAAGCCACTGGATTCGGGGGAGTGCTTTTTGCCGTCTTTTCCGCTGAGGTCTTTATCAAGGGTTTTAAACATATCTTTTTGTTTGTTGTTCAAATTCACAGGTGTTTCAACAAATATTTCGATATACATGTCACCTTTTGTTTTGGAGTTGAGCACGGTCATGCCTTGTTCTTTTAAGCGAAATTGCTGACCCGTTTGCGTCCCACCAGGGATTTTAACTTTTGATCGTTTTCCTGCAATGGTGGGAACCTCTATATTGCCGCCCAATGTTGCGGTTGTCATGGTAATAGGCACACGGCCATATAAGTTTGCACCATCGCGTTTGAAAAAGTTATGCGGTTTAATACCAACTAAAATATAGAGATCGCCCGCTGGCCCACCGCGTGTTCCAGCTTCCCCTTCGCCAGAAAGACGAATGCGGCGCCCGCCTTCAATTCCTTTGGGGATATTGACTTTTAAAGTTTTTTCTTTGCGCATGCGCCCCGCGCCTGAGCATTTTTTACACGGGTTTTTAATGATTTGACCTTCGCCACCACAGGTTGAACAAGCACGTTCGATCGTAAAGAACCCTTGCTGGGCGCGCACCCGCCCTTGTCCTTTGCAGGTTGAGCACGTTTGCGCGCTGGAGCCTTTTTCTGCGCCTTTACCATCGCAACTATCGCATGTTGCATTAATGGGGACGGTGATGGTTTTTTCGATACCTTTGAAGGCATCTTCCAGCGTGATATCCATGGCATATTGCATGTCTGCGCCGCGCATCGCACCGTTGCCGCGGGTGCGTCCACCGCCACCCATGACATCACCAAACATATCTTCAAATATATCAGAGAAATTGCCACCGCCGAACGGACTTCCCCCACCAAAGGGGCCGCCACCGCCACCCATATTGCTGTTCACGCCATCTTCACCAAAGCGGTCATAGGCGGCGCGTTTTTGTTCGTCCTTTAGAACATCATAAGCGGCGTTGACTTCTTTAAATTTGGCTTCGGCTTCTTTGTTATCTTTATTTTGGTCAGGATGATATTTCATCGCTTGCTTGCGGTACGCTTTTTTAATTTCGTCCGCATTTGCGTTTTTATCAACGCCGAGTGTTTTGTAATAATCTTGAGCCATTTTAGTCTTCCTTACGTCATTGCGAGGAAGCCTTTAGGCTGACGCGGCAATCTACTTAAAGTATAAATGGATTGCTTCGTCATTTCATTCCTCGCAATGACAGTGATTTAGGATTTAAGCAGATTTCTCGTCAGTATCAGTTGATGCATCATCATCCACTTCGGTGAAGTCGGCATCAACAACATCATCTGGTGTATCGCTAGGCGTTGCATCGCCTGCATCTGCTGTTTCCGCGCCACCTTCTGCGGCTTCGGCTTCTTGTGCTTTGCGGTAAACCATTTCACCAAGCTTCATAGAAGCTGTCATTAACACTTCTGTTTTGGCCTTCAGGTCATCTGCTGAACTGTCTTCATTTTCAAGAAGCTCTTTCAATTCACCCATCGCCGTATCAATTTCAGCTTTCTCCGCTTCTGGTACTTCATCACCTAAATCACTTAACGTGCCTTCAGTTTGGTGAATAAGACTTTCGGCTTGATTGCGTGCATCAACGCTTTCACGACGTTCTTTATCGCTATCGGCATTGGCTTCGGCATCTTTGACCATGTTTTCAATATCATCGTCAGATAAACCACCACTGGCTTGGATTTGGATTTGTTGTTCTTTACCTGTCGCTTTATCTTTCGCCGATACCTGCACGATACCATTGGCATCAATATCAAAGGTCACTTCAATTTGTGGCATACCACGTGGCGCAGAAGGAATACCAACAAGGTCAAATGCACCAAGTGGTTTGTTGTCCGCCGCCATTTCACGTTCCCCTTGGAAAACCCGAATAGTCACAGCGGATTGATTATCTTCCGCGGTTGAAAAGACTTGAGATTTTTTGGTTGGGATAGTCGTGTTACGATCAATAAGACGTGTAAACACACCGCCCAAAGTTTCGATACCAAGTGACAATGGAGTCACATCCAAAAGCAGAACATCTTTAACGTCACCTTGTAAAACACCACCTTGGATTGCCGCACCATCGGCGACAACTTCGTCAGGGTTCACGCCTTTATGCGGATCTTTACCGAAGTAATCTTTGACGACTTCCAAGATTTTTGGCATACGTGTCATACCACCAACCATGATGACATCATCAATGTCAGACGCCTTCATGCCAGCATCTTTTAATGCAGCCTTTACAGGATCAAGTGTACGTTTAACAAGGTCATCAACTAAGCTTTCCAGCTTCGCACGCGATAGTTTTATGTTTAAATGTTTTGGGCCAGACGCATCGGCGGTCACGAAAGGGAGGTTGACTTCTGTTTGTGTGGCAGAAGATAACTCAATTTTGGCTTTTTCTGCTGCTTCTTTCAAACGTTGCAGGGCGAGCTTATCATCACGAAGGTCAATGCCTTCTTCTTTTTTGAATTCATCGGCGAGGTAATCAATAACGCGCGTATCAAAATCTTCACCACCAAGGAAAGTATCGCCGTTGGTTGATTTTACTTCAAACACACCATCGCCGATTTCAAGGACGGACACATCAAACGTACCACCACCAAGGTCATAAACCACGATGGTTCCCGTTGATTTTTTATCCAAACCATAAGCAAGCGCGGCGGCTGTTGGCTCGTTAATAATACGAAGAACTTCAAGTCCCGCGATTTTACCCGCATCTTTTGTCGCTTGACGTTGCGAGTCATTAAAATAAGCAGGCACAGTGATAACCGCTTGTGTGACATCTTCACCAAGATGGCTTTCGGCGGTTTCTTTCATTTTTTGCAAAATCATCGCAGAGATTTGTGACGGTGCCATTTTCTCACCATCAATTTCAACCCACGCATCACCATTGTCACCTTCGACAATTTTGAAAGGGGCTTTGTCTTTCATTTCCTGCACGTCTTTATCTTTAAAGCGACGACCAATTAAACGTTTAATCGCATAGACAGTGTTTTCGGGATTGGTAACGGCTTGACGTTTGGCGGGTTGACCAACAAGGCGTTCATCATCTTTGGTAAATCCAATAATGGAAGGGGTGGTGCGTGCGCCTTCAGCGTTCTCAATAACGCGAGGCTCCTTACCGTCCATGACGGCCACACATGAGTTGGTTGTTCCTAAATCGATTCCGATTACTTTAGACATGCTTTATCTCCTTTTAAATATAAGCGAGTTTTAATCTTCGTCTTTTAGTTTTTCAAGTCGTCATTCGCTGTTTCATGTATTTATATACACTTCACCGCTCATTCCTAGTGAAAAACCAAAATACTTCGATTAATCAATAAATTAATAAAAGCCCGATTTTCTCAGCGCTTTTATATGGTTTGCCTCAGGCGTGCAGGCACGCTACGGCTAGCCATTTATAACAAAAACTTCGTAGAGATTGCAAGAAAAGTTACAGAGATATATTGACATAATCATTACTTTTAATATACACTGTTACTAGAAATTTTTAAAAGGAGTAATCAAGATGAAATTTTATATTGAAAGTTATGGCGAGGCGGATACAGGTTCTTTGAAAGAGAAAGGCCAAGTATCTGGTGTTTTTCAGAGAGCTATCAAAAAGAGTGTGACACTTCCAAATGGTGGAATACATCATATTTCTGTAAGTACTAGAACATTCGGAGATGGTCCAGCAATTTTTTCAGTGGATGCGCCAGAGGGAACAGAAGGGCAAATATTTGCGTCTATAAAAGACGCTGGTTTTGAATTGCGACAAGATTCTCAGGGCTATCGTTATAAAGACGCTTATGCGGCGACGTATTCTCTTGTTGGAAGATAAGTTTATAAAATAATAATGGATTGCTTTATATCTTGTTGTTATAGATAGAGCATGATCAAAAATTTCTTAGATAAAACGGTGAAGGATATTCCATTCACCTCTCCACATGGTTCGTACGAAGGTAAAGTACGCCATGTTTATGATGATGCGGGTGGGAACAAGCTTCTTGTTACGACAGACCGCTTAACTGCTTTTGATCGTCAAATTACGACGGTGCCTTTTAAGGGGCAAGTACTGACACAGCTATCACGCTTTTGGTTTGAGAAGACCGCCGACATATGCCCCAACCATGTGATTGATTATCCCGACCCGCGTGTCGTGGTATGTAAAAATCTTAAAATGCTTCCTGTGGAACTGGTCGTGCGGGGGTATCTTGCGGGGTCAACGGGTACATCTATTTTGACCATGTATAAAAATGGTGAGCGGGATATGTATGGTACAACTTTCCCCGATGGCATGGTTGATAATCAAAAACTGGATACGCCGATTATTACGCCAACCACCAAAGCCGCCGTGGGTGACCATGATGCGCCTTTATCCGCCACGCAAATTGTTGAAGAAGGAATATTGTCTGCGGATGTGTGGGAACAGGTGAGCGGTTATGCACTGGCGTTGTTTAAACGTGGACAAGACATGGCGGCGAAGGCTGGGCTAATTCTCGCCGATACCAAATATGAATTTGGCTTTGATGAAAATGGTGTGCTGACTTTGGGTGATGAGATTCATACACCCGACAGCAGCCGTTATTGGATGGGCGATAGTTATGATGAACGCGTGCAAGCGGGTGAAGCGCCGATTACATTGGATAAAGACCAAGTGCGCCGCTGGGTTGTCGCCCGATGTGATCCGTATAAAGATGATATCCCCGAGATTCCTGATGACTTGCGTGTGTCTACGTCAGAGGTTTATATTGATGTGTATGAAAAAATTACAAGCGAGAAGTTTGAATTGCCTGATAGCGATAGTGATCCTGAAAAATCAGTGTTGGAGACGCTTGAAACTTTAATAGAAAAAACGTCATTGCGAGCGTAGCGAAGCAATCTATGGATTGCCGCGTCGCTTTGCTCCTCGCAATGACGAAGTAAGAAATGGAGATAGAAAATGTTACTTGATACACCTGTTTGTAAATTTGGTTGGAAAGCACCATCGTTTGAGCTTCCTGATGTTGATGGCAAGCTTTATAAGCTTGAAGATCATATCGGTGAAAATGGCGTGTTGGTCGCGTTTATCTGTAATCATTGTCCTTATGTCATGGCGATTATTGATCGTTTGGTTGAGGATGCAAAAGCGTTGCAAGCCGAGGGTGTCAATGTGCTGGCGGTCATGTCGAATGACTTTCGGTTATATGAAGATGATAGTCCCGAAAAAATGAAGGAATTCTCGGCGCAACATAACTTGCCGTTTCCTTATTTATTGGATGAGGAACAAGAGGTTGCCCGTGCTTATGATGCGGTGTGCACGCCTGACTTTTTTGGTTTTAATAAAGATTTAGAACTGCAATATCGCGGACGCCTTGACGATGCAAAAATGACGGATGCGTCAAACCGTACGCCAGAGCTGTTAAACGCCATGCGGCTTGTCGCGCAAACAGGCAACGGCCCACAAGATCAAACATCCTCTATGGGATGCTCAATCAAGTGGAAGTGATTTAAGGTGTTTTTAAACTAAGCCCTTTGTCAGGAACTTGGTAAAATCCAGCAAATACGGCGTAATCAATATTGGGGTTTGTTGCGGCATATTTACTGTATTCGCCTAGAAGATTTTTTGTTGTTAGGGGTGTACCCTTTTGTAGTTCCGATGATGAAGGTTTTGTTTTGTGAGGAAAAAAGTGTGAAACTTTTTTATCTTTATCAACTCTAAATAAATGAAAATCTAAAAGATGTCCTTCTTCCAATGTATGCCCGACTATGGCCATTGTATGATTGGTGTTAGGATCTATATCCTCTTCTGCTATAGGAATTAAACCATCACTTACGGCCAATGCATTGAAGTATTCTTCTGTCGTTGATTTGAGGGGAATGTTAATGGGGGCAGGGTTTTGAAAACTTTCACCGAGTTCTAATTTCCCTAGATCGGGACGGTTAAGCGCATAGCTATAACAATTAGATAGAGGGTAGCTTGTGGTAGAGGCAACCATGTTAAAAGACGGTAATATTAGATTCTTTATCATTTTTATATTCCTTTCACATTGCGTTGATAAAAGAAATTTAGATCAATTTATTTAATATAAAAAATACTATTTAAATA
>CAZYHI010000053.1:0-12268 GCA_964647515.1 uncultured Micavibrio sp.
AAAATTTCTTCTTTATTTTCTAAAGTACGTGACTGATCACCCAAGGCAGGGAACATCAAGTTAGGTGAAGAAAAATACTCTTTGTAAACTACACCAGAACCATAATCACGGTTAAACCCTGTTTCTAAACTTAATACTTTTGTTTTTGGATTTTGTTTTTTCCATTCACCCCAACTGGTGATAACAACGGGACGAATTTTTAAAGAAATGCCAGAGCCACGTAATTTCCCTGAAACAGGCTCTCCGGTAAATTGATTCCATAGCGAGTCTGTTTGGCGATCATACATGAGTTTGTTTGATTGATATAAAAATCCTGATGATCCAAAAGTAAAAGGTTCTTTAATGCCCAATTTTTGACGGGCTTCATTATTACCTTCAAATAAAATTCCTGCATTACACAATGTACAATAAGCCAAACTAACAGGAACACCGCCGACAACATCGTTAAACATTTCATGCCACCCCATAATGCGTAACGGATAGGCACGGGCATCACCGTTAATTTCAACGCCAAATACCTCGTCACTATCTTGTAAATACGTGGCCTTAGATATTGAAATATGTTTTGGGTTATCTAAGGCAGGGATACCATCAACTCTGACACCGCCCCAAACAATTTCTTCGGGGCGAATATCGAACTTTGTATCAGGGCGGAAAAATCGACTAAAATTTTTATCAATTGAATAAAAAACAGTCGATTTAAACCCAAGAAAACTTTCATGTGGCTTTACATCTTTATTGCGCTGTTGCCACAACATCCATTCAAACCATGTTTCGGCTTTTTGTTCACCCGTCAGTTTTTTAAGCGCGGCGCTCATCTCATGGCGGGGAATGATAGTATAACGCATAGCAGTAATAAGATGAGCAGCTAGATCTTTGTTACCGCGTTCAACGACCCATTTTAGGGATTTTTGAGCATCGCCACTACCGCCAAAGGCAATGTTGACAGTATTATATAGTTCGGGACTGAAAGGTTTTTTACCTTTATCTTGCGCTGTTGCATGATTGGCAAAGGTAAAAATTAGACATAATACAATAAAAAGTTGTGTTTTCATGTTATATTATTCTCTAATAATAGAGTGTTTGTTACATTATTTATTAAGTGAAGCAGAGTAGCCTCCTTCATAATTAGGTATGTTGCCTTATAAATAATTTTGTAACCTTTGGATTGACTCTTTCGAACCTATTGGTAACTTGAAAATACAAGTGTTTTTTGTATGAAATTTAATAAAAATATAAATGAAGGAAACTTAATTATGAATACATCTAAAAAAGCTTTGAATACAGTAATCGCAAGCGCGTTTGTTCTAACAATGGGTGCGGCAACTATGTTCCCAAATGGTGAAGCACATGCAAAGAAAAAAGAAAAATGTTACGGCGTTGTAAAAGCCGGTAAAAATGGTTGTGGTGACTCTGAAGGAAGACACTCATGCGAAGGACAAGCAACAGTCGATGGTGACGGTACAGAATGGATTTCTTTACCAAAAGGTGTTTGTGACAAGCTAGTTGGTGGATCAACTGAACCGAAATCAAACGCTGATAAAGATAATGGCTAATCCAAGTATGGATTCTATTATTATTCCGGGTCCGCTTATGGCGGACCCGATTGGTATCGGGCTTCGCCATTCCTATTATGAAGGAATTGTTGAAACAAAACCGCCCCTTGGTTTTATAGAAGTTCATCCAGAAAATTATTTTGGTGGCGGTATAAACAGACACCATTTAGAAAAAGCCCGTGAGATTTATGAATTAAGTTTTCATGCTGTTGGACTATCCTTTGGTTCTGCTGATGGCATTAATATGGATCACTTATCCAAAATTAAAGAGCTGATTGATATTTTTGAACCATTCCAGTTTTCAGACCACGCCTCGTGGAGTGCCAGTGGTAATGCCCATCTAAATGACTTATTACCTATGCCTTATACACAAGAAAGCCTTGATACACTCTGTGATAATGTCAGTAAAACGCAAGATTATTTAGGACGTCAGGTTTTAGTTGAAAATCCGTCAACCTACATCGCTTTTGCCGATAATGAGATGGAAGAATATGAGTTAATGAATGCCATTGCCGATAAAACGGGATGTAAAATTCTCCTCGATATTAATAACATATATGTGCAATGCCAAAACCATGGCAATGATGCGCATGAATATATTACGGCGATCAAAAAAGAACATGTCGGTGAAATTCACTTGGCAGGTTATACGGAATCGCCAGTTGAAAATGGTGAAGTTATCTTGATTGATACGCATAGCAAGCCTGTTTATAACCCTGTTTGGGCGTTATATGAACGGACATTGGCGCATATAGGAAGCATTCCAACACTTATTGAATGGGATGATGATTTACCACCTTTAGATGTTTTATTGGCCGAGGCCGAAAAGGCGCGTCAAATTATGCATCAGCAATGTGGAGAAGATCGCCTTGCAGCTGAATAAAATACAAGAAGAGTTCAAAGATTTGATCTTAGGCAGTTACGATAATGTATCGCAAGACAGTGATTTTACGCGGCTGTTTGACCCTAATAAAATCAGCGTTGATACACGGCTTCATGTCTATCGTAATAATGTTTTATCCAAATTAACCAATGTTTTGCAAATTACGTACCCGACGGTTCATGGCCTTGTCGGAGAAGAATTTTTTGACCAAGTCTCTAAGCATTATATTCGGCAAAATCCACCTACAGAAGGCTGCGTCAATCTTTACGGAGAAGGATTTTCTGATTTTATAGCGAATTTAGAACAAACTAAAAATCTAGCTTATTTACAGGACGTAACTCTTTATGACTGGCTGTTTAACGCTGCCTTTTTTGCCGATGATGATAAAGGCTTACAGCCTGATGATTTGTCAAAAGTCCCACCAGAGCAATTTGAAAACATCATATTTTCTTTTAGATCCTCGGCTTATTTGATTGAATCGGCTTATCCCTTAACGATTATTCGTGAATTTTGTGACCCTGAGGCCAACAATAAGGATGAAAACTTGGATATCGACCAAGGTGGTGAAAAATTATTGCTCTATAGGCCTGATATGAAAATAGTTGTCTTGTTATTGGAAGATGATGAATTTTTTATGTTGCAGTTTTTGAAGCAACAAGAGACAATAGGCGCGGCGTTGGAGCAAACATTGCCCCAATACCCAGAGTTTAATTTTCAAAAATTTTTAGAAAAAGTTATAAACCTTGAAATTTTTGAAAATTTTCAAATAAAGCAGGCATAAACAAAAAAATATAAAAGGAATCTATTATGAAGGCACTCTTTCAATCCGTTGATAATCTTATTGAACCGCTACGCGGTATATCTGATAAATTTGCCTCCCCTCTTTTGGATTTGGGGATACGTCTCTATATGGCAAAAATATTTTTTACGTCGGGACAAATTAAATTGAGTAAATTGTTAAATGAAGGGTGGGAAGAATTTCTTGTTCCTTTCGAAGAATATTACCCTATTCCTGGTCTGCCTGCTGCTATTGCGGCACCTGCAGCAACAGTGATGGAACTCGTATTACCTGTCTTATTAGTCTTTGGTTTGTTTGGTCGTTTGGCTGCAGCAGGGCTTTTGGTAATGACAATTACAATCCAATATCTTGTTCCAGCGGAATATGACTTGCGTAATATCCAACATTATTTCTGGATGTTCTTATTTGCGGTCATCTTGTTTAAAGGCGCAGGGCGTTTCTCTGTAGACCATTACCTGATGCGCTGGTTAAAACGATAAGTAAAAGCTTACGCTTATATTGACTATTTTTTAAGGGGGCTTAATTGCCCCCTTATTATTATGTAACTTAAAGCTATATCAAGAGGATATCTTCCGCTCCCATATAGACAGTTTAACGCTTACAAATTATCATTTAGTTGTAATTTATAGGTGAATCTATACAGTTTATGAAAAGCAACACCTTTACTGTATACTGTATAGATTAAGCAATGTGAGAGCCTGATGTTTGAAGGCTATTTAAAATTTAATTTGTAGGAAGATGTAAAACATATCGTGCGAAAAATAATATCTATTTTTGTTGTTGTGATGTTGGTTATAATCACCATATTTTCCGATACCGCGTCGGCTAGAAATTATAATAACAAAAGCCAATCCTCGACGAATAAAGATAATCCTAAATATGCCTCTTTGGTTATGGATGCGGATACAGGACGGATTTTATCAAAACGTTATGCAGATAAAAAATTACACCCTGCGTCATTAACAAAAATTATGACGTTATTGTTGGTTTTTGAAGCCCTTGATCGGGGAGAAATTCAAAAAAGTACACGTGTGCGTATTTCGTCACGGGCGGCAAGCATGGTGCCCAGTAAATTGGGTTTAAAACCAGGATCAAGAATTCGCGTTGAAGATGCGATTAAATCTTTGGCAACAAAGTCGGCGAACGATGTTGCAGTGGCTTTGGCAGAACATTTGGGTGGCAGTGAGTCGCGCTTTGCTATGGGTATGACCAAACGCGCCAGAACAATTGGCATGAAAAGCACAACATTTCGCAACGCGTCTGGTTTACATGACCAAGCACAAGTGACAACGGCACGTGATATGGCGAAGATGGCGCGTTATATTTTAAAGCGCTATCCACATTATTATAAGTATTTTTCAACACGCAGTTTTACCTATAAAGGAAAAACATATAAAAATCATAACCGACTTTTAGAAAGCTACCCAGGGATGGATGGTTTTAAGACGGGTTATATTAACGCGTCTGGTTTTAATTTAGTGGCATCAGCGCACCGCAATGGTCGTCGTTTAATTGGTGTTGTTTTTGGTGGTCGCTCTGGTAAAACGCGGAATGCCCATATGGCAAATATTATGGATGCGGGTTTTCGCAAAGTAAAAAATTCGCGCACCGCCACAAATTTTTCTCCACCGCCAAAGCCATCAAACAAGCCGACTTATGGAGTTGCGCCGCTTGCCAACCAGACGCAACCTATTCCCAAACAAACCATTCGGGCTGCTTCTGTGACACCGCCACGTAAACCACCGGTTGAAACCAGCGCGGATTACGCATCGTTATCTTCTTTAAATGCAAAAAAACCAACAAAGATTAAAACTGCTACGGCATCGACAACCCGTGATACTAAAAAATCGAACAATAAAATTAAACCCAATTACACGGCGCTTACCGCCGCGTTAAAAGATGGACGTTTTGGTGAAATGATTGGAGAGGGGGATTTTGATCCTTCTGTATCAAAACGCCTTGAAACAGGTTTGATTGCCGTGGCTGTTCATAAGGGAGAGTATATTCCTAACCCTGAACCAGCCTCAGATATTGAAAAATCATTACGGGCCGCAGGGCATGCGTTTATTAACCGAATGGATGATCGTAAAAAACAAAATTCTTCTTCTGAAAATATAAATTCTGCGCGCGCCGTTAATCAAAATGGGTCAACATCTCTACCACATCCAAAAGATGTGGTCGGAAAATGGTCTGTGCAAATTGGGGCCTATAAAAGCCGTTTAAAAACGGATGATGCGTTGCGAGCGGCGAAGGCGAAGTTACCTGCGACTTTACAAAAAGTAAGTGCGATGACCGTTCCCCTTCAAACAGATAAAGGCATGATGTTTCGGGCGCGTTTAGGCGGGATGAGCGAAAGTGAAGCGCGTCAAGCATGCGGATATTTTAAAGAATGCATTGCTGTTGCGCCTATTGCGACCCGTGTGAGTGGACGGTAAATGACACCTCAAAACATCAACAAGAATGAAGCAGGAAATATATTAATCTATATTTTGGGTGCGATTTTTTTACTCGGTATTTTGGTGGTCGTAGTAAAAGGGTCATCCACGCCAGGGTCGAACATTGATAGAGAATCTCTTCTTATTCGTGTGGCCGAAGTGCAAGCTTATGGTCAAGAGCTTGAACGCGCTGTCGCTTATATTATGCGCAATGGTCATAGTGAAACCGATATCCGTTTTGCCCATCCTAACGCTGACCCTGCCTATGGTGATATTACTGATACACCCTCTCGCCAAGTCTTTGCCCGTGAGGGCGGCGGCGCAAGATATAGAGAACCACCAAGCGATATTCAAACCACGCCAACGGATTGGATTTTTAATAGTCAAAATAACGTAGGTTTGATTGGAACAACAATGAACGTTGTTAACAATGAAGAAACTTCTGATCTTATTGTATTATTATCTAATGTAACAAAAGAGTTTTGTATTTTTATTAATGATAAAAACAATGTTGAGAACCCTTCTGGTGATCCACCAAAAGATAATCTTAACATTAACACTCAAATTTTTACTGGGGCTTATAGGTTTAGATCTTGGTTAGGTCCTGATAATGAGTACGGAGAAGATTCTGCATGTCTTGAAGGTGGTGGTTCTCCTCCCGAAGGGACATACCATTATTATCGCGTTTTATTGGCACGATAATAATACGCATACAAACAGCTATACTATATTATTCAGACCCAAGTACATGAACAGCACCTGCTGTACTTTTTTGAATACCGCCGCCAATATCAGCTACGCTATCGCCAATTTTTTCTCCAAATTGGCTTCCGCCAAGTGTAACATACTTCATTAACCCTTCAGCGGCGTCACCAGAATTATCACCAAAGCTGGGTACTTCGGCGGTAATCCATCGTAAAATATTATTTGGCACTGCATCAATCATTTTAAAGCAACTTGTTGCAATCATATAAACAATTACAGCATATAAAATAGTAAAGAAGAATTCATCAATAGGCCCTCTATACGATTCATTGATCTGTGCTTGTTGATTAACTTGACCTGGTGTTAAATCAGCTTGGGGCCCATTAAAACAACCTGTATTACCAGGAGCGCCATTACCCGTTACATTCGTCACAACCAAATAAAAAACTTGGTTTAAAACTTTAACAAGGGTTGAGCAGATAATAATGGCTGAAATTAAACCAAATACAATCAAAACAGGACGAATAAATATTTCAAAAATAAGGTAATACCCTTTTTCTGCGGCATCGCCCATAATACCTTCACCATCAATGCGTAAATGTGCCAAAGCCCAAAGAGGCATCGCCACCATTGCCTCAAATATAGTTTTTATCCATGCACTGACACCAAAGAAAAAATAGATAAATGGCATAAAAGGCAAAACATAAAATAAAACAAACCCAATGAGCAAACCAACACCAGCAATCGTACCAAAAAAACTAGAAAAAGCTGTGGCTGTGGATTGTAAAAAAACAGGTTGTGCGCCAAACAAACTGAAGATGGCACTTCCAGCAAAAGTTTTAATAGAATTTTCTAACATTGATTTTCCAACAGCGGATAATTGCGCCAGAGGATGAACATCAACATTACGGCATAATTCAAACAACCCTTGCGTACCTAAAACAATATTCACCATATCTAAGAATGCATTTGATGTAACAGCTAAATCAGGGTCTATCCCATTTCCTTTTTCATTCCAATATGTGAATGCATAATTAAGCGCTCGACCAATTTCACGTTCATGTTCATTCACCAAATTTCCTGGCGTACCAGGGGCATGAGATATTGAAAATCTCTGCAATGGGTTCACAGATGTTTCTTCAAGAAGATTGTATTTTTCAAATGTTTCTTGTACACGCGGGTATAAAACAGGCACAGGCGGCACCCGAAGCGCGGAAATAAGTGCGCCATTTTGTTCCGCAATCTTATTGTACCAAATCCCTGCCGCCGCCCAACCTCTATCCCTAATTTCAGGGGGCATATCCCAATCGCCAGCTTCAACTTGTTCTGTAACAGCATCATCAATAACACCATTCATTCTTTGAGTTAAATAATCTTTCCATCTTTCTTTGAATTCATGATTGGGTAAATTAAGGCCTGTTGGACCAACATCTGTTGGGTCAAATATAGACAACGTCAATCGTGCAAACTCATGTGAATGGTTAGCTAGCTGCTCAAATAAATCGTTATTGTCATCGTCATCACCATTCCCATTCCATAGATCACGAACAATTTCAAAGTACGCCTCTCTAATAACTTCCGCACCAGGCTGTGATGCATCTGTTACTTTTAAGGACAATGTCCCGCATATTGGCGCAATAGATTCTATATGTTGTGAATATAAACTACGGTCTCTTACACCAAAAACTAAAATCACTTCTCGTGTTGAAGATCTTTCAATAAGATCAGGATAAGTCGTCGCATCTGTTAATAATTCAGATGTCCATTGAGGACGCCCCCCGTCAACTGTACGCTGATAAATAAGCCACGGTAAAATACCATCTGCCCAACTTTCAGGAGAAAACCTTGGGCTATAATAAGATTCATAGGCAAACTCACATGTTTTTACAACAGTCATAAAGGCGGGCAAATGCATTAAATCTTCCTGCTCAGGGATAGCGACTGTTTGCTCCCTTTCACCAAGAAGAACTGCATTTTCATCTGCAATTGTTTCATTGTATAAAAGCCAGCTATTCGTCGCAAGGCCCGAGCCCATTTTAGCAGAAAACAAAGTAATATACTGTGCAGAATTAAGCCCTAAAGTAATGGGAAGTAATAAGGCAAAAAATAATACAATTCGAATAGGCGTCCACGTTTTATTAAACCGTCTTCCAAATGGAATACCAGATTGCGCTGTTTCAGCAATAGTTGTAATCACCATATATATAATTAAAAGAATGCCGACCATCAATATTCCGTAACTGTAAAACTCAAACAATTTGTGTAGAGCCGTATGCAAAGGAAGGGTAACAGCACCCGTCCCGCCAAAAAATTCAGGAATACCAAAAACTAAATTTAAAAGTTGGAAGGCAATATCTTGATCTGGTGTTTGTGTTTTAAAATATTCATCCAATATACCTAGGGTTAAATTTTGTGCATGAGATTTTGGTATAAAAACAGCCATTGCCAGTAAAACAAACTGTATAACAAAGATAACTAATGCGGCAATGATAGAGAAAAAAACAAAAATTTGATCAATGTTGTTTTTTTTCAAAGAAATATGATTGGCCGCTTCGGCAATGACATGACGTATTCCGTATTGCCCAACCTTATCAGCGCGTAAATAAATATGGTTATCAGGGAGAATACGAACGGTGTTGTAAACAATCGCAATCAAATAAGCTAAATTACCAAAACCAAACGTAAAAAGATTCTTAACCCGAGGTAGGTACTCTGGCATTAAGGTTGTCTTTAAAATCTTTTTTTTTGTTATCATCATATTTTACGATTTTGGTGGGTTTACCAGCTCTTTTGCTTGCTTTGCCGCCCCTTGAGCCGCCCCTTTAAAGCCGCCTACTGCGCCACTAAGCTGGCTAGATAAAACACCACCTGTAACAGCAATTTTAGATGGCAACCCTTCCGCTGGCGTTGTGTTTTGATCGTTAAATGTTTGAATACCTTGCCCCATCCAACGCAAAATATTATCAGGAATTCTATCAATTAATTTAAAAGATGACATACCAATCATATAAACAATAATACCGTAAACAACGGTAAAGAATAATTCATCAATTGGACCACGCATCCACGCGATCGTACCTGGTTGCTGTAATTGTCGTCCATCTGACCCACAAAATGCATCTGCACCATCATCGGCATTAAAACCTGCCATGTTCGATATTACCAATGTAAAAATATCATTTAAAACTGTCACCATCGCCGCAAAAATAAGAACAGAGGCAAGCAGGCCAAAAACAATCAGAATGGGGCGCAAGAAAACTTCAAAAACAAGGAAGTAACCTGTTAAAGCACCATCACCCGGCAACCCTTCACCATCAATGCGTAAATGCCCCAACGCCCATAAAGGAACACCAACCATCGCCTCAAACAACCCTTTTACCCATCCACCAATGGCAAAAAAGAAATATAAAAATGGCAAGAAAGGAATAACGTAATAAAGCACAAATCCCAGTAAGAGCGTAATACCAGCCACTGTTCCAAAAAACCCTGAAACAGAATCAATTGCTGGTCCTAAAAATCCAGCAAAAATACCCGCCGCTCCACCACCTAATGATATACCTAAATTTCGAATGGTGGCTTCAATAAGCCCTTTTCCAACTGAGGCCAGTTGAGCAATAGGATGAATATCCGCATTTTGGCACATATCAAAAAGGCTGTCTGTTCCTAAAATCAAGTTAACAATATCGATAAAAAAGTTACCCGTATTGTCATTAACATTATACCAATATCCAAATAAATCACCGAGAGACTTGGCGATATTTTCGGCCTTCTTCGATTTATATTTTACAGGATTACCTTTAGATAAATTTGGATCATGACAATCCAAAAATGACGTGTCTTTATTTTGTTGCCTGTTTTTGTCACATGTTTCACGCATCACATCAGGTAAACTTTTAACTTGCGGTTTATTAATGGCCGCGGTTGTTAAAGCCCCATTTCGGTTGGCTATTTGATTATACCAAATGGCCGCACCACCCCAACCTTGCTCACGAAAATCTTGGTTAGGTTCAAATTCACGTATGGCTGCATTTGAAGCCACATTAATACTTAATTGATTACTTTGCATCATCACAGCCATTATTTCTTCTTTTAAAGCTGGGTCTGCACCAATATATACGACGCCTCCTTCTGGCTCTGCTCGACGGTCTACATATTCAATTGCCTGCTCTCTCATCCTCCTATAAGCAGGTTGATCAGGGTTCCACATTGACCTTAAATTAAAATAATGAGCTGTATTAATAATAGTTCCCGCAGTTTGTACAATAAAACCATCATCAGTTCTTTGAGTTTGCTCCGTCGCCTGAATAACAATTTCACCACAATGGGGAAAGACGCTAGAGCTATAATTGGTGTACTCTTCTGTATTCTCAACCCCAATACGTATATGGATATCTCTTCCATCTGAAAAATCCGTTGCAGCTGGATATCCTGTATTGATTAGTCTTAGTGGCGCACCGCCACTAGATCCATTATCTTTTACAATATAAGCATCTATTTTTTCTCCTATGTTTTCTCTTGTTTCTTCATCAACAAGGGTATAAGCACGCTTACAAGCATGGGCAATCATCATAAAAGCTGCTAAATCTTTGACTTCAGGTGCTTTAGGAATTGCAATTAACTCTTCTCTATCAACATAATTATCATTTAAAGTTTCATTAAATAAAATCCACCCTGTTGTTGCAAAGCCAGAGCCATACTTCGCTGCATGCAACGTTATCCATTGTCCTGCATTTAAGCCGTAAGCCATAGGCACCAAAAGACCAACCCCCACAACAAGGCGTATCGGCGCCCAAACATGGTTATAACGCTTGCCAAATGGTGTGCCTGTTTGCGCTGTTTCGGCTAAAATAGCAAAAATAAAATAAATAAGAATAATGACTGCAACAATTAATAAACCAAAGCTGTAAATCTGAAACAAACTATGTAACGCCAAATGAAAATCAGTTCGTGTATCAAAACCTGTTTCAAATAGATTAGGAACACCAAAAACAGCATCTAATAAATTTAAAACAATATCTTCTCTAGGATTTGGCGTTGTAAAAAATTCACCAAAAGGAGGGAGGCCAGGCCTAGCACCACCAGCCGCCGCCGCGGCAGGATTAACAAAAATCATCAACAATAATAAGAAAAACTGCGCGGCAAGAATAACCAGTCCAGCCAACATCGAAAAAAAGACAATAATTTTATCAATATTTTTAAAACGAAAATCTAGATGATTTGCGGCCTCGGTAATAACATTTTGAATTGTGTATTGACCAATCGATTGCGACTTAAGATATATATGATTAGCAGGCAAAATATTTGTTGCCCGATAAACCAATGCAATAAGGTACGCTAAGTTTGAAAAACTCGCAGAAACAATATGTTTTAACCGCGGTAAAATTTGCGGCATGAGAACATAACTAGCGACTTGTTTTTTAGTAAACTGCATCTTTCCTATCATGGTTGGCTTCCTCTACTGCTTGGAGTAGCAAACCTAGCCGAAAATTCCCCAATAGCACTTCCTGCTCCTTGCCCCAACTGCGTTGTTCCTTGCGCTAATTTTCCACCAATTTGCTGTGTACCAATTGTTGCATATTGCGTAATATTACCCGCAGGGTCTTCAGCCTTATCATTAAATGCTTCAGCACTTTGATTCATCCAGCGCATAATACTATTAGGAACCATCGTTATCATCTTAAATGATGCAATCGCCATCATATAAAGAACCATGGCGTAAATGATGGTAAAGAAAAATTTATCAACAAGGCTTCTATCAAAGCCAGATTCTGTGATGTCACCACCAATATCTGTACCTGTAATATTTGCGACTACAAGGGTAAATATGTCATTTAGCGTATTAGCGAGTGCCGTAAAAATAGCCAACCCACCAATCAAACCAGCAACAGTT
>CAZYHI010000054.1:0-12268 GCA_964647515.1 uncultured Micavibrio sp.
CATTGGGGTTTATTAATGTTTTACCCATTATTTTATTGACAAAACACAGAATAAACCCATAAATAGTTTTCATATTAAAAACTAAAGGAACGATATAAAATGCCAGAAGATTTATTAGAACCGGTAGAAAAAGCCCAAAAAGGCGCAAAAAGCGATGCATTTGATGTTGCCGCCAGTGAGGAAAAGCCACGCCGAACACTGCAAACACGAAATAATGAACAAAAACAAAGAGAAAATAAAAATAAACCGTTGCGAGAAATAAACTTACCTGATGAAACATTAGGGTAGTATTTGCGTCCATTCGTGGTTTAGAAAATTTTAACACGGAGGACACAAAGATCACGGAGTTTTCACAGAGCTGTTTTATCGTAATTTTCATTCAGAACAAGTACATCGTCATTCCGACGCCAAAACTATTGGGGTCGGAATCTTTTTTTAAGCTTCATAAGATCCCGTTCTTCAACGGGACGACGTTGAGGATATGGTACGGAATAATTAAAGGAAATGGATTACCGCAGTCGCTGATGCTCCTTCGCAATGACAATATACTCCGCCTCTCCGTTCCTCCGTGTTAAATCACCTCTCACTATGCTTGATGTACCCTGCTGTCTTTTCAAGCGCGCGCATCATATCTTGGGGAATAGAATATTTTCCTTTAACTTCCAGTTCGGCAATATGTTCTTCTAAATGTGCATATAAATGTATTTTCACATTACCCTGGCCTGCATCTTTCAGCATATCGTGCAATCTTTGAACGGTTTCACTGCCATCAACATGAATTTTAAGTTCACGCACTTTATCGGCCATCGCCTCATCAAGGGGTTCAATCATTTGCCCCAAAAACCGAAGCTCCTCATCTTTCATTTCCGCATCAGCGTGAAGAAGCAAGCCAGTACCAGGCACTAAAAATTCGCGCGAACGTGCCAACGTCTCACTAAAAATCATCACTTCATAAACGCCCGTTGAATCTGACAGTTGTAAGAAAGCGAATTTATTCCCCGTTTTGGCCGACACCCTCTCTTGCTTGCGGATTAAAATCCCTGCCATATGCACACGCCCCGATGGGGAGCGAGCAATTTTATTCGCAACATTATTAAGGGGCGTCACACCCATTTTTTCGAGTTGGTCCATACGCGCGTCCAATGGATGCGCCGACAGATAAAACCCAACTGCGCCAAATTCTTTGGATAGCTTTTCAAGATTATCCCAATTTTCAACTGGTGCGTAATCTGGCATTTGCGAACCCGCATCATCGTCCCCGCCAAATAAACTGACCTGCCCGCTTTCACGTTCATCGGCAAGCGAACCTGCATGGCGAAGCATCATCTCCATATTGCCATACAGCGCTGCGCGGTTTGGATTAAACCCATCATACGCGCCTGCGCAAATCAGCCCATCAAACTGACGTTTATTCATGACCTTGGTATCAAGACGAGAAATAAAATCATTCATATCTTTGAACGCGCCATTTTCATCGCGTTCAGCGACAATTTTTTCCATCGCGCCTTCACCGACACCTTTTAAAGCGGCGAGCGCATAACGGACTTTACCATCTTCCACCTCAAACATCACGCCAGACTTATTAATGTCGGGCGGTAAAAGCTCTATCTCCATTCTATCAAGCTCTTGTTTGAACACACTCAGCTTATCTGTATTTCCTGCATCAAGGGTCATTGACGCCGCCATAAATTCAACGGGATAATTCGCTTTCAGCCACGCCGTTTGGTAAGCAATAAAGGCGTAACAAGCCGAGTGCGCTTTGTTAAAACCATAGCCCGCAAATTTCGCAATTTGATCAAAGATGTGGTTACCAGTTGCCTCAGTAATTTGGTTATGCTCAATCGCGCCAGAAACAAATTTCTCGCGCTCCGCATCCATCACCGCTTGGATTTTCTTACCCATCGCTTTACGAAGTAAATCCGCTGCACCCAATGAATACCCAGACAATATTTGCGCCGCTTGCAAAACTTGCTCTTGGTAAATCATCACACCATAAGTTTCTTCCAAGATTGGTTGCAACTTCGGATGCATAAAATCTTTTTCTTCGTCACCACTAAGGCACGCTAAATATTTTGGAATATTTTCCATTGGCCCCGGACGATACAGCGCGACCATCGCAATGATCTGCTCAAAAGCAGACAGCTTCATCTGCCGTCCAAGGTCACGCATCCCTGCGCTCTCTAATTGAAAAACACCAATGCAATCGCCTTTTGCAACCATCTCAAAAGTTTTTGGGTCATCAAATGGAATCTTCAGAACGTCGATATCTTCGCCTTTCACTTCCTTAATAAATTCAACGGATTTTTGTACCACCGTCAACGTTTTCAAGCCTAAGAAATCAAACTTCACCAATCCCGCTTGCTCAACATATTTCATGTTAAATTGCGTCACTGGCATGTCAGAACGCGGATCACGATAAAGCGGAACAAGCTCATGCAGCGGCCTATCTCCAATCACCAGCCCCGCCGCATGGGTCGAGGCATGACGGAACAACCCTTCAAGCTTCAACGCAATATCAATCAGCTTTTCTGACGTTTCATCTTTTTTAATCTCTAATCTGAAGTCAGGGTCGGCATCAAGAGCTTCTTGAAGTGTCGTTGGGTTGGCGGGGTTATTGGGAATCATCTTGGCAATACGATCCACCAAACCATAGGGCATTTGAAGCACGCGTCCAACATCACGCACCACCGCGCGCGCTTGCAATTTACCAAAGGTAATAATTTGTGCGACACGGTCACGCCCGTATTTTTCTTGCACATAGTTAATCACCTCACCACGACGATCTTGACAAAAATCAATATCGAAATCAGGCATGGATATACGTTCAGGATTCAAAAAACGCTCAAACAGCAAATTAAATTGAAGCGGATCAAGGTCGGTCACCTTCAACGCCCACGCCACCACAGACCCCGCGCCAGATCCACGCCCCGGCCCGACAGGAATATCATGATCTTTCGCCCATTGGATAAAATCCGCACATATTAAGAAGTACCCAGGGAATCCCATATCCTTAATCACACCCAGCTCATAATCCATACGTTTAAAATACACATCTCGCTCGGCATAATTTTTAAAGGTATCAAGGCGCCACTTCAGCCCCTCTTTAACTTGCGCTTCTAATTCTTCAAACTCACCCCGTCCGCTTTCGGTTTCAAACGGTGGAAGAAGCGGATCAATCTCTTTCAAAATAAATGAGCAACGTTGTGCGATTTTTACGGTATTTTCAATCGCCTCTGGCAAATCTGCAAACAGCTCAATCATTTCCTTGGGGGTTTTAAGGTAATGCTCGCGCGTTACTTTGCGCCGATCATCTTCGGTTATATATCGTCCCTCGGCAATACATAGTAACGCATCGTGCGCTTGATGCATTTCAGGCGCGGCAAAATACGCATCATTGGTTGCCACCAACGGAATATCATGCGCGTAAGCCAAATCAATCAATGCGCCTTCATGCTGTTCTTCCTCGCGCGTTCCCGTATTATTGGGGCCATGACGTTGCAGCTCTATATAAAAGCGATCACCATAAATCTCTTTGAGGCGCAGAATATCTTTTTCTTCGCGAAAGCCTTTAAGCGCACCACCAGATAAACAGATCAGTCCTTCTGGATATTTTTGAAGTTCGTCAAAACTCGTATGCACATCCTTACCCCCTTCACCATCCATATAGGAGTCACTGATAATTTTAGATAGGTTTTTATATCCCACCTCATTTTGCACCAGCAGGACAATTTGCTGTTCGGCCTCACCAACATTAATCTGCGCACCGTTAATGGGCTGAACACCTTTATCAAGCGCGGCGAGTGCGAACTCCAACGCGCCAAACATGTTATTGGTATCCGTCACCGCCACGGCGGGCGATTTATCATCCGCACATAGCCCGACAAGCTCTTTCGTGCGGATCGCCCCTTCCGCCAGTGAATAGGCAGAATGCACATGTAGATGGATGAATTGGGCATGAGTTTGAACCATAGCCATAAACTAGCACGCTCATTAAAATAATGTCGATAAAGCTTCTAAAATTATCCATTCAAAATGTTTTACAAAATATATTGACGAACAAAACGAATGGAAAAGATTATTCTACGAGAGTTAACTCAAAGAACCGACCTAACTTTCACGCCCCCACCTCCTAGAACAAAGCTTAACTAAAATTAACATAAAACACTTGACATAGCACGACTTACCACTTATGGAATTGTACAAGCAATAACTTTAAAAGGTAATACTATGTCTTTGAGTATAAAAAAACTTCTTCAATCATCAGCAATAGCAACTGTTTTAGCAACTACATTGTTTCTTCAAAGCTGTGGGACTGGAAGCAGTCGTGATGCATTGACCGGTGAAACTAGTGGTGATCCTGTTGGTGACATTATCTCTGCCGTAGCTGATACGTTGATTGGCCCCCCGTATGATAAATTTGCTAACGACGTAGAAACCGTACAAGAGGCACAGAGAAGAACCCAACTTGCAGAAGAAAAACAACGACAAAATGTAAGGAACCCTTTCGAAGTTGCACCGCATATAATTAAGCCTGAAAATATTAGCCTCCTTGATAAAAAAACAGCACAAGGCGTTAAAGAAGCTGGTTTAGATTCATCTATGGCTATGTGTGCCCATTACGCCATAGATAGCACTGGATTAGCTTATCCCAATCAATTTATGAATAAAGATTCTGAAGTTGTTAAATATGATTTCAATGAAAACATAGAAAGTACGAATAGGATAATAGGAAATAAAATACAATTTTCTAAAGAACAAAGCCTTAAACATGAAAGTACTGAAGGTACTTCTATGTTTATTGCTTTATCAAAGGATTCCGTTATGTTTCGAAGTAAAAATGACGGTATTCCAACAAAAAATGACGGCGTTTCGAGCGTTACCTCACTAAATTCAGATGAAATCATCACCACATATATGGAGCAAAACCCTGAGCTAAGATCGGCCAACACATGGGATTTAACGGTATCGACAGGACGCAGTGTTGCTAAACTAAAAGAGGCTTTGACAGCTTGTCTTGACCACATAAAATCAGGAACTGTGAAACTTGCGGAAAGCTTGAAAACCCCAACACAACCTGAAGCAAAGCAAGAAACTAGCAATATTATTCCAACAGCTAAAGAAGAAGGTGACGCCACCACACTTGCAGAGTTAAGTGCACGCTATCAAAAAGCAGCAACAGTAGAACCACAGCTTCCTGCTGGAACAACAAGTGATGAGGAAGTTAGAATTAAAGGAGGGCAAGAGCTCATTGATGCTTTTGAAATAGAACACAACAAAAAAGCCGAATGTGGCAAACAAGCTGCCTCAATCCTCACAGATATTGAATTGGGTAATGACTTATCCTATAGGGACTTAACCTCTTCTCCAAATAACAAAGGTGGTGTTTCTTATACACTAATTGCCAAAGATGATGCAGATAACGATGCTATCAAACTTACCTCTATTTTTGACAAGTCGGGTAATGTTGCCTTTCAAACTAGGACTCTTGTGGATTTAAAAATCACTCGTAATAATGGAGCAGAACTTGTGAGTGAAAGCGCATTTCAGAGAATCATTGGAAAAGTGGCAAGAGATTCCTATTCAAACTGTCTAAATTAATGCGAGGGTATTAAACTCCATAAATGAAAATAAACACTTCATATCCTCTTACTTTCACGTTATTTTGAGGGTATGAATCTCTCACCCATCAACCAGCGTCGTTTAGCGCAATTTAAAGCCAATAAGCGTGGCTTATGGTCTTTTTGGATATTTATGGCGTTGTTGCTGCTCTGTTTGGGAGCAGAATTTGTCGCCAATGATAAGCCGCTCTTGCTGAAATTTGATGGGGGCTATTACGCGCCTATTTTCAAGAACTATCCTGAAACAACCTTCGGTGGAGATTTTGAGACCGAGGCCGATTATCGCGATGAATATGTCGATGAGCTGATTAACGAAAAAGGCTGGATGATTTGGCCGCCTATTCGTTTTTCATACGATACGATTAATTACAACCTGCCGACACCTGCGCCATCAGGCTTAACGCCTGAGAATATTTTTGGTACCGACGACCAAGGGCGTGATGTCGCAGCGCGAGTCATTTATGGCTTTAGAATAAGTGTGCTGTTCGGTCTTGCCCTGACTGTTATCAGCTCCATCATCGGTATCACCGCTGGCGCGTTTCAGGGCTATTACGGTGGACGGCTAGATTTGATTATGCAGCGCGTGATTGAGGTTTGGGCCTCCCTGCCCTCGCTTTATATCCTGATTATTTTCTCGGCATTGTTCGTACCAGGATTTTGGACATTATTGGCGATCTTATTGCTGTTTTCATGGGTCTCGCTCGTCGATGTGGTACGCGCGGAGTTTTTACGCACGCGAAATTTTGACTATGTGAAGGCCGCCAACGCGCTCGGCGTTAAAAACACCACCATCATGCGCCGTCATGTTTTACCCAATGCGATGGTTGCCACCTTAACATTGATGCCGTTTATCCTGACAGGCTCTATCACAGCATTAACCTCACTCGATTTTCTAGGCCTTGGCCTGCCCCCTGGTTCAGCCAGCTTAGGGGAGCTTCTCTCTCAAGGGAAAAACAACCTCGAAGCTCCATGGCTTGGCATCACCGCCTTTTTGAGCCTCGCTATTATGCTCTCCTTGTTGACCTTCATCGGTGAAGCCGTCCGCGATGCGTTTGACCCCAGAAAAACGAATCTATAAAACAAATTTATAATTGACAGTAAGTCCCTTTTCCTGCTTTATATCTCTTATGAATATAAACATTGCACAATGTCGTCAAAATCGACGACGCCGTTATTTGTAAATCACCCAGATCTTGGGGGATGTACATTGTGCTGACCTGATATTCCTTTCACTACAATTTATTTCTTCTGAACTGGCTTTTATAAGGTAGATCCTTACTATATTATTATTAAAAAGGTTAAAAATATGAGTTCAAAGATAAAAGTTTCCATCATTGGCGTCACAGGCTTTACAGGGATGGAGTTACTCCGTTGTCTGTTGCAACATAACCATATTGAGTTGAAATATCTGGTATCACGCCAGCATGAAGGCACGCCGCTTTCAACGTTATTTCCACGCCTTGCCCATATTGATGGATATAAAATCACCAACACAGATCACGACAAAGTCGCCAATGAAAGCGATGTTGTGTTTTTGTGCCTCCCCCATAAGGCCGCACAGGAAGTCGCACCAACCTTTTTAGGCAAAACAAAATTAATTGATTTTTCCGCTGATTTTCGCCTCAACGATGTCGAGACGTATGAGCGTTATTATAAAATTCCCCATCAACATGCTGAGCTTCTCAATGGCCGTTTTATTTACGGCTTACCAGAAATCTACCGTGATGAAATCGCTTTGGCCGATGCGGTGGCCAATCCGGGGTGTTTTGCGCTTCTTGTTCAGCTGCTGCTGCTTCCTTTCAAAGATAAAATGAGTGGCGCGGATGTTATTGCCATTTCAGGTACCTCTGGTGGTGGACGAAGCGCGCGGGACCCTGTCGATCATCCTGCTCTGGCGCAAAACATGAGAAGCTATCTGGTGAATGAGCATCGTCATGTGCCCGAGATATTGGCGACCACAGGCTTAACAGAAGAACAATTAAACTTCGCGCCAACTGTTGGGCCTTTTTTAAGGGGGATTTTTGCCAATGGGTTCATTCATTCTGATGCTAAGCCAAACTTAGATATTTTCAAAGATCACCCTTTTGTCCGTATTGCCGATAAAGTTGAGCTTACCAATGTTGTCAGCACAAATTTTATCGACCTTAATTACACCCAAGGACATAACGGAGAAATCATCGCACAAGGCGCGTTAGATAACTTGTTACGTGGTGCATCGGGAACAGCCATTCAAAATATGAACATCATGTTCGGCCTTGATGAGACAGAAGGTTTAAATTTTAACACGCCCTTTTACCCATAAAAAAGTACCCGTAAAGCTCTACCATGATAAATTCTTTAAAAAAATTCTACCGGCAATTATTTCAAGATAAATTTTTTGTCATCAAAGCCAGCGGCAGCATCATTACCGACAAAGATGCACGTGAAAACCTCATTGAAAATATTCAAGAGTTAACCGAAAATGGTATTAATATCTTACTTATTTATGGTGGAGGTGCAGCCATAGATGCCGCAATCACAGAAGCAGGAAGAACTTCCACCAAAATTGAAGGGCGCCGTATTTCATCCGAAGAAGACATTAAAATCATCAAAAGAGCATTGGCAGGAGACCTCGGATTTAAGCTCTCCGAAACCATGGTGAAGCAAAAAATGCCCTCCACCATTTTAAATGCCATCCCACCGCATTGGGCGGGGGCAAAAAGGCGTAACAAAGAAGCTGGCATTATCCGTTTTGATGGCACATTACAAAACATTGAAGCCAAAGAAATATATAACCACTTCATTTCAACCAATTTAGCGATATGTCCCTGTTTGGCCTTTAGCAAAAATGGTACTGCCCTAAATATCAACGCCGATAATGTCGCCATTGAAATTGCTGCAAAAACAGCGGCAGACAAGCTAATCCTACTCACCAATGTTGATGGTGTTTTAATCAATGAAAAACTGCAATCAGTTCTAACCCGTAAAGAAATAAAACAGCTGATTGATGATAATATTGCCACGGATGGTATGCGTGTTAAACTTGAAAGTTGTGTTCACGCCTTAGAATCTGGTGTGAAACGTGTTCATATTTTAAATGGCTTTAAAAAGAATGTTTTACGTAATGAAATTTACACATCCAAAGGAATAGGCACAATGATCGTCCGCGAAGAAGAAAAGAATATTTATCTAAACCAAGAAATAAAAAAGTAAAAAAGCAACACAAGGAAAACAACAATGACTGCTGATAATGCCAAAAGCTTAGAATACCAAAAACGCGCCAACGATATTTTTATGCCGCTCTATCCGCATAAAGACGTCGCACTCAGCCATGCTGACGGTTCTTACGTTTATGACCTTGAAGGTAACAAATATCTTGATTGCGCCGTTGGTATCGCCGTTTGCGCGCTCGGTCATAACCATCCTGCCTTTAACAAAGCCATTACTGAACAGCTTGAAAAAGGCTTCACCATGAGTGTTGGGTCTTTCGCGACAGAGCCAAAGGTTAAAGCAGCAGAACTGCTGGTCAATAACTGTTGTAATGACAAAATATTTTTCACTAACTCTGGCGCAGAAGCCATTGAAGGATGTTTAAAACTCACACGTGCTTGGGCGCATAAAAATAAAAGCGTGGACGCAAAAGAATTTATTGTCTTTCGTAATTCATTTCACGGACGCACTTATGGCGCGGTGAGTGCCACGGAAAAATCATTACATCAAGATCAATTCGCCCCCTATCTACCGGGCTTTCATTTTGCTGATTATAATGATTTAGACTCCGTCAAAGCACTTATCACTGATAAAATTTGCGGCATCATGGTTGAGCCTGTACAGGGCGAAGGCGGCCTGAACCCAGGTACGAAAGAGTTTTTCGACGGGCTTATGCAACTTTGTAAAGACAATAAAATCTTGCTTATTTCCGATGAAATTCAAGCCGGTATGGGACGTATGGGATCTTTGTTCGCCCATGCACATTTTGGTTATGAGCCAGACCTTATTGCCCTTGCCAAAGGTTTAGGCGGTGGCTTCCCCGTTGGTGCTTTCATGTCCAAAGCACATATAGCAAGCGTTTTTAAAGCAGGCGATCACGGTTCCACCTATGCAGGAAATCCGCTGGCGACCAACGTTGTTTATCATGTGGTGAGCGAAATTGTAAAACCTGAATTTTTGGCACGCGTCAAAGAAGCCAGTGATTACTTCATCAAAAAACTCGAAGGGCTTCATAACGAAACAGGCAACGCCATCACCGCCATTAAAGGTGAAGGGCTAATGATTGGTATCGACACAAAATACCAAGTCAAAGACATTTTAAGAGAACTTCTTCATACAGGTATGCTCGCCACCCAAGCTGGTAAAAACACGTTACGTTTGACCCCTCCCCTTAACATCAGCGATACTGAAATTGATGAAGCGATAGACAAAATTGGTAACGTTTTAAAAGATGAAAGTAAATTAACACCGCTATGAGACATTTTATCAACCTAAACGACTTTGATGCCGAAACTTTAAAAGAAATTTTAAAAAATGCGCATGCCCTAAAGAAAGAAAAATTCAATCCGCCGCAAATATTTAAAGGGCTTTCTTTGGCTATGATGTTTGATAAATTATCAACCCGCACGCGCATGTCTTTTGACATGGCGATGAAACAATTGGGCGGTCACACCATTGTCATGACCAAAAATGATATGCAGCTCGGCGGTGCAGAAAGTATTGAAAGCACCGCAAAGGTTATGTCACGCTACGTTGATGCCATCATGGTGCGGATGAGTGACCATGACAAAATGGAGGAGCTGGCGGCACATGCCGACATTCCCATCATTAATGGTATGACCGATATTTCACATCCTTGTCAAATCATGGCTGACATGATGACCATTGAAGAAAAACTGGGCGATCTTGCGGGTAAAAAAGTTGCATGGTTTGGTGATCACAACAATGTCACGCAAAGCTTTATTGATGCATCAGAAAAATTTGATTTTGAATTTATTGCCGCCATCCCCGAAGATATTGTCCAAAACATTACGCAAGATAAATCCCATGTCACAAGCGATCCCTCTATCGCCGCGCAAAACGCCGACGTTATTGTGACCGATACGTGGGTATCATTGGGGCAAGATGGTAAAGCTATCGAAAAATTCTGGCCCTATCAGGTCAACGCCAACCTTATGGCGCAAGCAAAAGATACCGCCATTTTCATGCATTGCCTCCCTATCCATGAATGGGAGGAAGTCACCGAAGATGTTGCAAAATCACCTACCTCTGTCATTTATGACGAAGCCGAAAACCGCCTTCACGCCCAAAAAGCTATCCTCGCTTGGTGTTTGGCTGAAAGCGGTGTGGAAATTTAAGTCTCTTATCTAAGATTCTGTTTCAGCTAGTTTTTCCGCTCGCGCTTTGCGAAGCTTTTCAAAGTCTTCACCTGCGTGATAACTGGAACGTGTTAATGGCGTACAAGACGCCATCAAGAATCCTTTGTTACGCGCCATTGTTTCTAAACCTTGAAATTCTTCTGGCGTCCAGAAATGCTCAACCGCCGCATGCTTTGGTGTTGGCTGCAAATATTGCCCAATGGTAATAAAATCAATATCGGCGGCGCGCATATCATCCATGACTTGCGCGATCTCTTCACGCGTTTCACCCAAGCCTACCATCAAGCCAGATTTCGTGAATATCGTTGGATCAATTTCTTTAACTCTCTGAAGAAGCCGAAGGCTTCGGAAGTACCGCGCACCTGGACGAATCGTTGGGTAAAGCCGTGGCACAGTTTCAAGGTTGTGATTAAACACATCTGGTTTGGCTTTTGCCACCGCGTCAATGTCCTCTATCTTTCCACGAAAATCACCGGGCAAAATTTCAACGGTTGTCTTTGGCGCTTTAAAACGAATAGCCTCAATCGTTTTTACAAAATGATCAGCACCACTGTCTTTCAAATCATCGCGATCAACAGACGTAATCACAATATGATTAAGATCCATTTTTTCAACCGC
This sequence comes from uncultured Micavibrio sp., assembly GCA_964647515.1. GTDB lineage: Bacteria > Pseudomonadota > Alphaproteobacteria > Micavibrionales > Micavibrionaceae. The sequence continues at coordinate 11,585 of CAZYHI010000054.1, forward strand.
AACACCAACACGCAAAGGCTCATACTTATCCAGTTCATCGGGTTTACCTGTCGCAACATTACAAAAAGAACAAGCCCGCGTGCAGACCTCGCCCATAATCATAAAGGTCGCGTGTTTCTTATCCCAGCACTCGCCAATATTCGGACAGCCCGCTTCCTCACATACAGTGGTCAGCTTTAAGCCCTTCACAACGTCGAGTGTTTCTTTATAAGTTTTGCCCTGCCCTGCTTTCACGCGAATCCATGATGGTTTCTTACCCATCGGACGATCTTCACGCTTTTGCTTTTCAGGATGGCGTTTGGCACGGTCAAGAAGTTCTGTGTTGTAGGTCATGGGGGCAAATTAAGGATATTTTGTAAAAAACACAATAAAAAACCGCCCATAAGGCGGCCTTTCATGAATTATTAGATAGTGTCATTCCGACGAAGCCTCAATTTATTTGGGTGCATGGAGGAATCTTACCTTTTACCGATAAATCACAGATCCCTCGGACTACGCTCGGGATGACAGCGGTAGGGCGTTTACGCCCCTGAGGCCACTAAAAAAGCTTAACCATTCGCAACTTTATTGACTTCGGCAGCAAAGTCTTCTTCTTCTTTTTCGATACCTTCACCAAGCTGAATACGGCTATAAGCCTTCAGCTCAACTGGCGCGCCGACATCATCCGCTGCGTTCTTCACAAGA
>CAZYHI010000055.1:0-12036 GCA_964647515.1 uncultured Micavibrio sp.
ATGATATTCTGACAGGCGGTGCCGGCATTGATGCTATTGATGGAGGCGATGATGATGATGTTCTCATTGGTGGACAGGGTCTCGCTCCGACGGTCGATGCCACAACATTAGCTGCTTATGACCCTGGTCAAAACGTAGGTGGCGCAATTACTTTCTTTAATGGTGGTGTTACTTTAGACGGTAATTTATGGCAAAGAGTTCTTATTGATTACACTATCACGGCAAATACAGTTATTGAGTTCGATTTCCGCAGCACCCTTGAACCAGAACAAGCCAGTATTGGTTTTGATACAGATGATGTTTTATCTCAAAACTTTCAATTTCAGCTTTATGGTGAGCAAATAGGAACAGGCGCACGTACTGACTTCCAAGATTATGATGGGTCAGGAGATTGGCAACATTTTAAAATTGATGTTGGTAGTTTTTTCACTGGAACATTTAACCGTCTTGTTCTTGCAAATGATGATGATGGTGGTGGTACCGATGGTAATAGTAGCTTTGCCAATATTATTATTTATGAATCAACACACTCTTCAGATGTTGATATGATAAATGGTGGAAATGATGATGATCAACTCTTTGGTGAGTTAGGCAATGATATTTTAAGTGGAAATGCTGGAGTAGATGTCCTAAGTGGAAATGACGGGAACGATACACTTAATGGTGGTACCGAAGATGATATCCTTCATGGTGGTGAAGGTGATGATACTCTTAACGGTGATGAAAATAATGATTCTCTCTATGGCGGACTTGGAAATGACACTCTTAACGGTGGTATTGGTCTCGATATCTTAGATGGTGGTGAAGGTGCAGATATCATTGATGGCGGACTTGGAAATGACACGATCAATCTAGCCAATGGTGAATTTACTGGCGCTGAAAGTATTGATGGTGGTGCGGGCACGGATGAGCTGGTTCTGACAAATGCAACAACGGTGGACTTTACAACGGGAACACTTACTAACCTCGAAACACTTACTGGCTCAACGGGCGATGATGATCTAACGATAGATAGTACGGTATTTAATCAATTTACATCTGCTGATCTTGACGGTGGGAATGACATTTTAAGATTGAATACTACATCAACAGGATTGAATAGTTTGTCCGATGGAAATTTGCAAGGTTTAGAAGAAATTGATGTTTCTACAGCAACGACAAATGTTGTTATTGACCTATCGGCACAAACCGAAAATATCACCGTAACAGGCAGTGACAATAATGACACGTTAACCTTGGGATCAGGCGATGATACGGTAAATTCAGGGTCAACATTAGATGCAAGTTTGAATGCAATCTTAACCGCAAATCCAGAAGCCATTTTAAGTGTTACAGGCGAAGTTTTCCATGTCTTTACAGGCAATGCAACATTCACCGTCCCAACTGGCGTGGGCAGCGTTGATTACTTGGTGGTCGGCGGCGGCGGTGGTGGTGGTGGTATGAATGCTGGCCTTTCTGGAGCAGGCGGCGGCGGTGGCGGCGGCGGCGTTGTCGAAGGAACAGGGTTTAGTGTTACCGCAGGTACAGGCTTAAACGTTATTGTTGGTGCTGGTGGTGGTGGTGGTGCTTTTGGCGTAGCACCGGGCGTTGGTGGTAATTCTTCTTTGGACGCCTTTGTCGCCTTTGGTGGTGGTGTTGGTGGAACACAAGGTGTTAGCAACACCGGTGGTGCCGGTGCTTCAGGTGGTGGTGGCCGGCTTGCTGCGGCTGGTGGCACAGGAACACAAGGAAATGATGGTGGAGACGCCTCTGCAGCAACAACGGCGGGTGGTGGTGCCGGTGGTGGTGGTGGCGCTGGAACGGCAGGTGGTGATGCTGTTGGTAATAATGGTGGTGATGGTGGTGATGGTCTGGCATCGACTATTTTACCGACAAATACATTCTTTGGCGGCGGCGGCGGCGGCGGTGCTTTGATCTTTGGTGCTGGTCCTGATTTGGGTGGAACAGGTGGTACTGGCGGCGGTGGTTCATCTCCTAATGTTCGTGGTGATGGCCTTGACGGCATTGACGGTCTTGGCGGCGGCGGCGGCGGTTCTACAAGTTCTGGAGCTGGTGGTGCCCAAAATGGTGGTGATGGTGGTGATGGTCTTGTTGTTGTGTCTTATGCACAAACAGCACAAGACGTGACGACTATTTCGGGTGGTCAAGGTAATGATGATTTATTTGGTTCCGGTGGACAAGATATTTTCGTATTTGAAGATTTAGGTACAGCAAATGAAGATACGGTTTTCAATTTTAATGCTCAGGCCGATAAAATTGATTTATCAGGATTGCTAACAGGGTATGATCCTTTGACGGAGGCTATTACTGACTTTGTTCAAATTACAGATAATGGTGCAGATTCTGAAATTCGTGTTGATACAACAGGAACAGGAAGTTTCGGTGTAGGAACTGAAGTTGCCACAGTTGATGGCGTGAACGGTCTAACCGATGAAGCATTCCTTGAAACTTTTGGTATTATAATTATATAGGGTGAACTGGTTGGTGTCAGATTAACGCGAACTATTCTCCAAAAGTGCCAAGTACTATCAGGGTATCAAAACTACCCATGATTATTTTATGTACACCAGATTTAGAAAGGTTTTCTCGCCTAACGGACGTAATACATGACGGCTAGTTTGATGATTTTAATCTGACAAGACCAACTACAGTATTAAGTGGTAACCTGACAGGACGATTTTGCTAGTGGATATAATAAAATAGCCTCTTGGCATAATGTGATTGTGCTAATAAAATAAAATTTACTTTTAATGAAGAAGATGTAGCAAGTTAGGCTTTTGCCTGATATTTAAGTAAAGGGATTTTTATTATGCTAAGCGGTTTTAAAGTAGGTAATGTTGCTTGCTTAACGGATGATCATCGACGGTCTGCAAACGACCCTTTAATAAAGGATATTCCTGATCTAAGTAAAATTGGTTTTGTGGCTATAGGTAATACTGTTCGAAAAGATGCTGCTGCTAGTGCTCGGTCTCGTGGTGGTTCCATTATTTCTTTGGTAAAGAAATAATTTACATAATGTCAAAAACTCAAAGCCTTTAATAGAGTTTTTGGGTGCTCAATATTTTTTAAATCTCTGTGCTTTTTGATTGTTGTTGGTAAGAGGGTTGAAGAAAAATTACTTTTTGACGATACGTATTAATAGGCTTATTGTTAGAGTGCTTAGATTCGTTGTGATACTTAAACGCTCCGAATTTTATGATTTCAATTGAAAAAATTACTTTTAATGAAGAAGATGTAGCAAGCTATGTATTGGGTAACCAAAAATTCGAAAATAGGCCTTTATTTTATTATTGGGTGCCATTTAGTTCATAATATTCTTGACATAAAATTATATTATGGCTATTTATTATGAAATCTTTAAAAGAAAGATAAGTTTTTGTAGGCCAAATAATAAAAAGGGTGTAACCAATGGCACGACCAAAAAAAGCCGAACATGAAAAGCGCAATTTGCGCTTGCCGCATATTCGAGTGACGGCAGATGAATTTATTCAGATTGAAGAACAAGCCACCAATATTGGTGTAACGACAAGCGAGTATATTCGTAATGTTGCGTTAACGCATAAAGTACCTGTCATGAAAAATCGTATTGATAGTTCGACTTTGGTTGAGCTGAATAGGATTGGGGTCGATATAGAACAGATTGCCGATAGGGCACATTCAAATCAAAATACTGATGACCATGATAATTTGAAAATGGTTATGGGTGAGTTGGTAACCATCATGAAAAAAATAGATAGCCAGCTATGATTCCAAATGTTGCCAAACGCGGAACCAGCTTTAGAGGGGCTGGGCTTTATTATCTTCATGATAAGCGAGAACCGCACGAAAAGCAGCGCCTGTCGACGGAGCGTATTCCATGGACGGCCGTTCGAAATTTGAGTGTTGCTGATCCTGAAGATGCATTGCGCGTCATGGACGCTACGGCGAAAGATAAAGATCGTCTAAAGAAACAGGCCGGTGTTCGAAAGTCTGGAAGAAAATCTAAGGGGGATGTTTATTCTGTATCTTTATCATGGCATCCAGATGAAAAGGCGACGTTGACCAAAGAAGAAATGTTAAGTTTTGCGGATCGATGTTTAGATGTTTTGGGCGCTCAAGATCACCAAGCATTGATTGTTGCTCATGATGATGAACCGCATCCGCATGTTCATATTATAATCAATATGGTGAATCCCAAAAACGGTAAAAATTTGAAAATATCAAAGGACTTTTATAATTTAGGAAGAGAAGCTTATAATTATAGAAAAGAGCGTGGTGAAGAGACTAAATATTGCCCGAAGCGACATAAGAAAATGCAAGCGATTGAGGCCAAAAAGAAGGGCGAAAAAGTTCCCTTTGTTCGGGGTGACAAAATGATCCCGCGGAAATTGCATGATGACTTGAGCAAGGCGGGCGTCGATGTAAAGTCTAAACGGGTGAAGGAGCTTGTTCAAAAAGAGGCGAATGAAAATATTGCTTTGGCCGAATACGCGGCACAACTAAAGGTTGAACTAAAGAAAAGGCAAGAAGAGCTGTCGAATGCTTATGGCCAGCAAAGAAAAGATATCAAATTGGAGTTTAGAGCTGAAAAAAATGCCGCAGTTGAAAGAATAAGAGCGCAGTATCAGGAGATTTTTGCAAAACTGGAACGTCGCCAAAGAGCCGAAAAAGAATTTGAAAGAGAAGGGGTGTTGTCCGCTTTTGAGGCTGTTGGTATCATCAAATCTTTGAAACGGGTGTTTAACTTTTTCTCTGCAGATAAGTATAAAAGAAGTGAGTTGATCAAGAAGCATGATCGGGAGTTGAAAGATTTACAGATAGAGCGTAATGCTGAAATTAATCGTACTGTTGTAAAGTTAGAAACAAATTACAAAAAACGTGAAGATTTAGCGCGCAAGACATTTAAGTCGGAACATGAATCTTTGTTGAAGAAAGAGGATTTATCGAAGGCTGATTTACGTGCGCGTTGGCGCGCAAGACAGGTTCGTAAAGATAATGCTATTAGTGCTTTGGCGATTGAAAATCGTGTTATTGAAATGGATAAAGAATATTTGAGCAAAGAGTTTAAGGCCTCAAATGATGGATATTATAATAAAGCCGCGTAAAGTAAGGTGGTGTCAGACTTGCAGGTCTAGTTTATACAAATATTTAACCACATATCTAGTGATTGTTGACGTAAGTTTTTAAATGTTGATCTGGTTTCTAAATGACGTTGATGATTAAAATGATTGAGGAAGGAAGCTTGTATCGAAGTGAACTTTTGTAGCGATCGCATCGATCGAAACTTGTGCCACATTTTTTCTCGCCGTCGAAAATGTAAGTGTGAATTTTCAACTTGGTTGTTAAGATATTGCGTTGTGTTTTGGACATGAGTTAAATTAATTTCTTTAAGCGCAGCCTTATACGATCTTAATTTATCAGTGACAATTTCTTGAGGTTTTCCGTAGATTTTGACCAGTTTCTTTAAAACTTTCTTTGCTGCATTTTTGTCTCTTTTCTTTGTAACCACACAGTCTAAGATCGTTCCTTCTTGATCAACAGCGCGCCATAAATAATGTAGCTCTCCATTTATTTTTACAAAGACTTCATCAATATGCCATCGCCAATTTGATGGAGAAGAGAAAGGTTTTTTCTTAAGGTCTTTAGCAAATACTGACAAGACCCACCCGACCAAAGCGGCACCGTCATCGCATGGGACGGCAAAGAAATTTTACCTTAATTTATAGTTAAGAGGAAAGATAACTGCTGACCGCAAAATATCCTGCCACGGCAGATAGTGCAGTTAAGCCTGTCCCCCATGCCACATCAATGATGCTCATGGGTATGGGCCAGTCCCTTAACGTGGCGGCATTGGTTACATCATACGCGCCATAGGCCAAAAACCCTAAGATGGCGCCATTGATTAAGGCCTTTGTCCAATCCCCTTCAACGAGCGCGGGGTTAATGCATAAATAAACAACGCCAGCGGCATAGAAAAGATAAAATAAAGCCGCGATAGAAAAATTCACCTCATCAGCCATAAGGTGTTTTAGCTGTGATTGAAAATAATCTTTCATAACAAAACCAAGCCATATGTAATCAATGATTAAAAAGACAAGAGCGGTGACGAAGTAGGCAATTAAAAATTTCATAATTTATATTCCTTTATTTTGCATTTTAAGCGTGTTGAATTTCAACTTGGCGAACATTGGTGTAACCAGATTTAAAGGCCGCCGCGCAACCAGCCAGATAGAACCGCCATATCCTAACAAACTCATCATCAAAGCCAATCTCTTTTACTTTATGACAGACATCATCAAAATTTTGCAACCATATTTCTAAAGTTTTTGCATAGTCTTGTCCAAATTCAAAAGATTTCATCGGCACGAGCCCTGCGCGTTTTACTTCTTGGTTAAACCGTGAGGGGCTAGGCAATAACCCACCTGGGAAAATATAAGTTCTTAAAAAATCTGTTTGATGTTTATATCGATCAAAATCTTGGTCGCTAATCGTAATTGTTTGCACGACGGCTTTACCACTTTTCTTCAATAGAGATGCCATTTTTTGAAAATATACAGGCCAAAATTGTTCGCCCACAGCTTCAAACATCTCGATAGAGACAATATGATCATATTGCCCTTCTTGATGACGATAATCTTCTAAACAAACGGCGGCTTTGTTTTTCAAACGATTTGTTGCAAAGTCGAACTGTTCATCAGACAGCGTAATGGCTTTAATATTATAATCTTTATTCATATTTAATGCTTGGTCGGCAAAGCCCCCCCAACCGCAACCAACTTCAAGTAAGTCGCCGCTATCACTATTTAACTTATCAACAATACGGTCATATTTTCGTATTTGCGCCTTTTCTAAATCCATATTTTCATCTTCAAATAAGGCGGATGAATAGGTCATTGTGGGGTCTAACCAAAGCTTATAAAAATCATTCCCCAAGTCATAATGCGCATGAATATTTTTACGGCTTCCATCTATTGAATTTTTTCTGAACAAATAAGAAATTTGATATAATAGATTGCGTAATTGATCAGCATTGAAAAATGAACCAAGTGCCGAGCGGTTTTGCATAGAGAGTGTTAATAAAGCGGTTAGGTCACTTGTATCCCATAGTCCATTTTTATAATCTTCCGCGAAACCAATATCCCCTTTCGCCGCCAAATTTCTAATGACGTTCCAATCTTTTATGATTAGGTCTGCGCTATGCCCGCTTATTTTACCTTGAAATTCATATTTTTTTTGATCTGGCGTTTCAATTTTTAAAGAGCCTATTTTTATATTTTCTAAGCGCTTGAGTAAGTGATTAAAAATAAGATGATTGAACATGGTCTTCCTTAGTTATACTTGATTGAGGTGTTTTTGTTACTTTATTTTTAATCTGCATTGGTTTTGGTACATATTTTACCCCTTTCGTAAAAAGTTTTACAGCTTGCCAATGAATTAAAAAAATTGCCTTAAGCGTAACCAAAGGATAACGCCAAAATGCGTGAAATATATTGCTTGCGCTTAACGGGTTTAATTTTCCAGTCAATGTAGTCAGAAGCTTCTTCTTCCCTTTTGCATCGTAAAAATCAATCCAGACACCCATCTTGTCAGCTTTGGGAGCAAAGCGGAATTTATAGCTCCCCTCACGTTCTAAAAATGGAGATACATGGAAGACTTTTTGTCCTTCTAATATATCATCTTGCATAATTTCACGCTGATCGTCATGGACACAAATATAACTATGTGTTTCACCGAAGGTATTATTAACCCCGCATATAACCGCCCGTAATTTTTGTGATTTATCATAGCAATACCAAAAACTAACAGGATTAAATACATAGCCCAAAACACGCGGCATTGTGACGAGTATTACCTCGCCATCCGCGCTTGTGACATCGTGTTTCGTCAAAATATCATGCACCCATTTTTGAGGATGCTCATTATTTCTATATCCATGGTCACGGTTATAAAAGCTGAGAAAACCCCAACGATTTAGCCTGAAAAATTCATTCTCTAATTGCAAATTTATTTTTGAGAGGGGCAGAGACACATAGTATAATTTATAACGAAAACAATTTATTTTGGGAAATAAACGCTTATGCATGACATGGCCAAAAAAGATTTGTGGTTCTAATTCCATGGAATTTTTACATCCATTTTTTCTAAGACATTCACTGCGCTTAAAATCCCATCCTCATGAAAGCCATATCTTTGATAAGCCCCGACAAACCAGAGATTATTTTGGCCTTGTATTTCACTTATTTTATCTTGCGCCTCGATGGCGGCACGATTAAAAACGGGATGATCAAAATAATGAACATCATCAATCAAATTTTCTTTTGGTATTTTTTCTGGGTTGAGCGTAATGATAACATTTTCTTTTGTTTTTAAATTTTGTAAATTATTCATCCAATAACTCAGACTGACCGTATCACTCTTATCTTCTTTATTTTCCGTTAAATAAACCCAACTTGCCCAGCAAGACTTATCCGATGGCATAAAATCTAGATCACGATGCACAACAACTTTATTTTGTTGATAAGGAAATCTGTCTAAGACATTATGTTGCTCTACTGTTGGGCTGTTTATCATGTTTATGGCTTGATCAGCATGGCAAGCAAAAATAACATGGTCAAATATCTCTTCACTATTTGGCGTGGCGACAATAACCTGATTATCTTTATGCTGAACCCCTGTAACGGGCGAAGAAAGCTTAATCTTATCTTCAAAATCTTCTATTATTTTTTTGATATATTCACGACTTCCACCACTGACCGTATACCATTGGGGTTGGTCATTGATGGTAAGCAAGCCGTGATTTTCAAAAAAGCGTATAAAAGTTTTTGCGGGGAATTGTTCAATTTTATTCAGCGGACAGCTCCATATCGCTGCGCCCATCGCTTGCAGGTAATAATCTTGAAACCATTTGCCCATTTTAAGCTCATCTAAGCATTGCCTAATCGTAATGCTTGTATTTTTATCAAGATACTTCTTCGCATTTTTATTGAACTTCATGACATCAAACAACATCTTCCAATATTGTGGACGCACTAGATTCTGCACCCGACGAAAGATATTCTTTGAGGAGTATTGAAGCCAACCATTATGAATATCAACGCCAAAAGACATATCACTTTTTTCAACCGCAACGCCTAAATGGTCAAATAATGCTGTTAAATGCGGGTAATTTCGATAATTAAACACGATAAAGCCCGTATCAACGGGAATATTCTCATTATCATCGCCCCTAATTTCAATGGTTCTACTATGCCCACCAAGGCGATCATTCTTTTCATAAAGGGTTATGTCATGCCCCGCATGATGAAGCGCATATGCGCTGCTAAGACCAGAAATTCCAGAACCCATAATTGCTATCTTCATATAACTATTATTACTGCAAAATGGAGGATATTGTTAGGTAAAAATGGTCTTGTCAGATTAAAACGTGATTTCTGAAGTTTCATGATTTCAGGACTGGTTTTATAATATTTGAAGGGATTTACTTGGTGGGTGGTGTCAGATTAACGCGAACTATTCTCCAAAAGTGCCAACTACTATGACCACTATGCGCAGATTTCCTGCCAAGAATCTAGTGATTGTTGACGTAAGTTTTTAAATGTTGATCTGGTTTCTAAATGACGTTGATGATTAAAATGATTGAGGAAGGAAGCTTGTATCGAAGTGAACTTTTGTAGCGATCGCATCGATCGAAACTTGTGCCACATTTTTTCTCGCCGTCGAAAATGTAAGTGTGAATTTTCAACTTGGTTGTTAAGATATTGCGTTGTGTTTTGGACATGAGTTAAATTAATTTCTTTAAGCGCAGCTTTATACGATCTTAATTTATCAGTGACAATTTCTTGAGGTTTTCCGTAGGTTTTAACCAGTTTCTTTAAAACTTTTTTAGCTGCTTTCTTATCTCTTTTCTTTGTTACAACGCAGTCTAATATGGTGCCTTCTTGATCGACAGCGCGCCATAAGTAATGCAGTTCCCTATTTATTTTGACGAAGACTTCATCAATATGCCATCGCCAATTTGATGGAGAAGAAAAAGTTTTTTTCTTCATCTTTTTAGAGAGGAGTGGACCAAATTTATTCCACCAATAACGAATAGTTTCGTGACAAACATCAATGCCGCGTTCATGTAAAATATCTTCGACTTGTCGCAAACTGAGTGGATAACGAACGTAATACATCACTGCTAGTTTTATGATTTCAGGGCTGGTTTTATAATATTTGAATGGATTTACTGTCTTCATAAACCAAATTTATCATGAAAATTCAAAAATTACGTTTTAGTCTGACAAGATCGATCCTATCCATTCATTGCATGTTGTGGTAATTCCCATGGATATGGTTGTCCATTATTTGGTAATCTATCATTAAAGTCTTCGACTTCGTCTTGTCCTAAATTAGTCATGCCCATGCGTTTATACCATTTTGGTAGACCATCATCATTCGTTGAGCTTGTGTTTAAATAGTGAACTTGATGCCCATCTTGAAACAGTCCGCTTTGTATTTTATGTAGAAATTCACCGCCAAGGCCGTTGCCTCTTTCACTGTTGTATAGTGCTACATTTTCAGTTTCCACTGGTTTTAAATTCATTACTTCGTTTAAAAAGGCTAGCTGAATGTTTATGTCTGGTATGGCGGCAATATGATACCCAACATTTTTTGTTTTGAGTGGTCCAGTAACCTTTAAATCAAAAAGCCGTATTTTTTGATCTGCAATTCGTTGCTCCAATATATCATGATCATATATTTTTTTGTTAATCCAGTTGTATGGAATACGTTCTACTCTCTCAATTATTTTTTGAGGTGTGACTGTTGCAACTTCATCTATTACGGCATATTTATTCGACGCTTTGTTGGTGAACTCCTTGCGTAACATAAGAAAATGAGTGCGTTTGATTAAATTGCTCATGCTGTAATCTCCGAAGCATTAAGCCAATAAAAATCAAATGTATTTCTAAGTGTTTCAGCAATGTCGGCTTGTTCATGTACAACTACTGATACATCATTATTCTTAAACGTAGCAAATCCAACTTTGTTACCGTATATAAAAATGGCTGTTTCATTAAAAAATTTAGAAGATATCCAACGATATTGGCAGTAAGAATCTCCAAAAAATACTCCATCACCTTCGGCAAATATGACACGATAGGTAAAGTTGTTCTTTATTTTGTACATACGCTCTTGTTGTGTTTTTACAAAATCGGCACCGAGTGCGTTGATAACAAGATCCGAAGACCCATTACATAGGCAAATATCACCGCCTATTGTTTTCGCTGTTTCATATATATCGTTGTAAAACTCTCTAAATTCAGCATTCCCTTGGTAAAAGAGTAAACCAGACGGTTTTTGTCTAACGCCATTATGATCTAGAAATTCAATATTTCTGTTCTCATAAAATTTTTGTAATGCTCCTGAATATTTACTTTCTACTTGCCCTGTACCTTCTTCAATATTTGAAATAGTTTTCGAGGTTGCACCTATGTTTTCCGCAACAAACCCTTGTGTTACTGCCAATAATGCCCTTGCGGCTCTAAATTGTTCTTTGCTAATCATTTTTCAATTTTAGTAATTAATTTCAATTAATGTATTTTATTAACCTTTTTTTAACTAAAAGTCCATATAAATCTACATATTGTTTAATTATGTTAAATTTTAATAACACTAAGGAGAGTAAAAATGTTGAAATTATTAAGAAAATGGGCAGGAAACGATAATTCAGGCGAAATCAGCTTTTTTGACGTAAAAGAGCTATATGACGCCGCTTTTGCAGAAAAAAGAAAAGCGCGCGTGAATTTGAAGAAATTTAAGGTTTTAATGGCGCAGGCTGAAAAGATGGATGCAGCATATCGCGTTCAATTGGGTTTGGGTCAATCAACACAAGACTATAAGAGAGCGGCATGATTGAACAATATTATAAGCATATAGAGCGTATGGAGTTGAAATTGGTTATTGCGAGAAGAACTCAAAATCTTGTTCGAACAGCATCAAACGATAATAAGCCAACATAATAATAAAGAGTAACCATAGTGGGAGCGGGGACAATGAATAATCATTACAAAGAAG
>CAZYHI010000056.1:0-11804 GCA_964647515.1 uncultured Micavibrio sp.
AATAAATCCTCCAAGAAAAAATCCCATTGTTTTTCACGCCACAATTCATTTTCAATATGCCCATTAAAACAAATTTGAAACGCGGTTACAAAATCAAATTTTTTATCGTATGGCGGCATCGGCGTAAATGCTTCAATGGTATAATCACGACGATCAATATTTAAAAACTCAGATGCTTTGTTAAATAAAACATCGCCAGGCAAATCAATACCAATAACGTCATGACCATAAAACTTCGCCACGTATGGAAAATATCCAAACCCAGAACCAATATCCAAAATATTAAGCGGTCTTGATTTATTAAGCTTTAATGACAACGCGCGGCGCGCATTTTGCCTGATCCAATAAGACGCATTAAAATATTTTTTATATTGCGGATGCCCCGTTTCTTCTTTGTATTTCAGAAGTTTGGCTAATTCATCATGATCCAAACTATGCATGAGATGCTCAGTCGGTTGCTTGGCCTTATAATCATAATAAGCGCGCTTTAGTGAAATTTTATCAAGAATTCGGTGCAATAAGGACATGTTTTTCCTAGAATAGAAAGAGAGTGAATGACTATACATTTTAAATAATATCTCTTTAAGGCTTCATTACAATAAAAAAACGCTTTATACTGTTAATCATTAAATATAGATAAGATATCTCTTATCTATTTCACCTTCATTTTACACTGCAATATACGATGAAAAATATTTTTTATTATATGAGTGTTTTAACCATAAGCCTTTTTGTGTTTATGGAATCAATATCTGTGAGCGTTGCACAAGACCAAGACATCGAAGCCTTCGGCTTTAGAAGTACAGACCCCAACACAGGGCGCGAAATCAGCGTTGATCCTTTTCGATTTCGTGGTGCACCCATTAAATTCAGCTCATTTTTGGTTTGGCCAAACTTAACATTGGAACAGGAATATAATGATAATGTTTTCGCTTCCGATCAGGATAAACAAAGTGATTTTGCAACCATTTTAAGGCCATCAATAATTGTTAAAAAAGACGTACGGCGTCATGAATTTATCTTATCACTGAATTCGGAAATCAGGCGGTATTGGAATTTAGACAATGAAGAGGTTGAAAATTATCAAGCCGATTTTGAAGCAAATTTTGAAGTGCAATCTGGAACAAACATTCCACTCGTTTTATCCTATAGTGATGGACATATTCGCCGCACGGCACAAAGACGCTCGTCCGTTGATGATATCCCCATCAGCCCCCTACGCGTACAGTCTTATTCAATTGAAACAGGTATAAGCCACAAACCAAACCGCTTAGGCTTATCTCTTTTGGGCAACTTCCGCGCTACCGATTTAGAAAACACGACTTTACAAAATGGTGATTTTTCTTTACGTAGCAACCGTAATTTAAATGCTTATACCCTGACAGGTCGAGCGTCTTACGAAACATCCACCAATTTTGAACCTTATATAGAGACAACCTTAGGACGTGATGTTTTTGTGAATGAGTTGCCAGGTGCGAGAACCAGAAATAATAATTATTTCCGTACGCTTTTTGGATCTTCTTTCAATTATAAAGGCTTAGTTTACGGTTTTGCGGGGTTAGGTGGAGAATTAAGACGTTTCGATGATAATACAATTGACGATTCAGCAGGATTATCATTCGACAGTCAAATTTCATGGGAGCCACAAGTTAAGACAAAAATTGATCTTGATCTATCACGTCAAAGATTTGAGGCTAATGAGGTTGTCGCTGGCATTACCGAAACGCAAAGCGGTTTACAACTAACCCATGAATTAAGACGTAATTTATTCGCCCGTCTCACGGGACGTTTTGATGTTGATGAATTTGAAGATGTCAACCGTACAGATAAGACCATTAGCACGAGCATAGGCTTCCATTATATCTCTGGCCCACGATTGCAAATTGGTGCGGACTATAACTTTGTCACGCGTAACAGCACGCTATCAGGTATCGATTTAAATAATAATATTTTCATGCTACGCGCCAAAACAACATGGTAAATATTAAATCCCGATAATGTTTTTTGCGGCGCGGTATATCTTTTGATCGCCTTGGGTTAAATCCAACACACGCTTATGAACATCACTGTTTGTATCGGGCAATATTTTTTGTTCCGCCGAAGCAGGGCTGGAATTTCTGTTCCAAATAATAGGTTTACGGCCAAATTGGTCTTTCATATCACCGCAAAATTTATCCAGATGTTCTAAACAGCCAATCACTTGCATTTTTTGCAAATTTTCAACCGCCTCTCCAACTTCTTTGTCCGTAGGCGTTTCACTATGCTTATTTGAATGTGATAAAAAGTTAACGAATGAACGAGCATTCATTCGCCCTTGCTCGGTTTCTATATATTCTTCGATTGAGGTTTTCGTTTTTTGGTAATCGTGATTTTTATATCTATTCCAAAAATATTCTGAATACCAGCGCGCGACAGGATCACGTAAAAGGGTTACAAAACTCCATTCTTCATGATGTTTTTGATAAAGCTGTTCATCAAAAGGGTAATGACCCGAAATATACGGTTGGTCACCTTTTTCAACAAAATAATGAAGAAGTTGTCGTCTGAAATCATATCGATTAACGCCCGATTGTTCGGCAATAACTGAGGCTGCACGGCTGTTTAAATGACTGGCAAAGCCTTGCTTACGGTATTTTAAAACCCGAAACGGATAATAGCTGAGCACCATTCCCGTCACCACAGATGTACCACCACATTTAGGAATATGATGAAAAACTATTTTTGGTTCTTTTTTTAACATATACTAACGCTAGGTTATTCGAATCATTCTTAAACATAATTTTCAAACAGCATATCATATTTATGAGAGTTCTCTACTGCCACGATAATATATATCAGCAATCTCTGGACGGAGTCGTTTATTCGCCCGGGCAATTTCCGTATCAATATTGGCAAACATTTTTAAATCATTTTGACCATCTTGTCATTGCGGGTCGCGGTGTACCTGTTTCCGAACCCATTGAAAAACTCAACGTCAGCAGTGCGCCCGATGTCTCTTTTATTCTTTTGCCTAATATCAACACACCTTGGGGACTATTAAAATATAAACGTCAGGTCAATCGGCGCTTAAAAAAAGCCGTCAAAGAATCTGACGGTATAATTATCCGAGCGGTCAGTGACATTGGCTGGCTCGCCTATAAACATGCCAAGAAAATGGGAAAACCCATTGCCATGGAAATGGCGGCTTGCGCCTGGGATAGTACATGGAACCATGGTAATAAATTGGGCAAGCTGTACGCACCTATTCGATATATCCGTGATCGCATTATCACTCATAACGCCAATCACGTCATCTATGTCAGTCAGCAATTTTTACAAAAACGATATCCAACCAACGGACAGGTTGAAACGGCATCAAATGTACGTATTAAACTGAATGATCCTGACATTCTCAACAAACGTTTAGACAGTATGAATAACCAAGCCAAAAAAACACAAAAACCGTATGTGATCGGCCTTATTGGTAACCTCGATAACAAAATAAAAGGCGTTGCCGATACGTTACAAGCCTTAAAAAAAGTTGAAACGCAACGACCAAACAGCTTTATTTTCAAACATTTAGGTCCCGGTAATGCAGCTCCATACGTACAGCTCGCCAAAGAGTTAGGCTTGACCGACAAAGTTCAATTTGATGGCATGATCCAAAGCGGACAGGCGGTTCTAGATTGGCTCGACACCATTGATTTATATCTACAGCCTTCCTATCAAGAAGGCGTACCGCGCGCGACCATTGAAGCCATGAGTAGAGGTTGCCCTGTTATTGCCTCACACGCGGGCGGCATCCCTGAACTGATTGATCATCAATGGTTAATTAAACCAGGGCACGTCGAAAAGCTGAGTGAGCTTATTATTCACATGTTGGATGATACGGATAATCGTATTATTGCCGCCAGTAAAAATTATGAAAAAAGTTCAGAATATACGAATGAATTCTTAAGCCCAAGACGTCGTTTGTTTTGGCAAGATTATGCTCAATTCATAGAACAACAACAAAAATTGTCATAACTTTAGTTGTGATTCGTCCACAACGCCTTGTGCATAACTCTCTAACACTTTATAATTTATAAGTAATTTTCTGATTCGCGCTTCTTTTTTTATCCGCCTTTTTCGATCCAAAAAATCCATGATTATAAAAACAAATAATTTTACCCGCGCCTTGGTCGCTTTTCTGACTGTTATCTTTTTGATCAACACGACAGGATGTACCATTGTCGATAACATATCGACGCAAATAACGCATCGTGGGTTAGATCCTACGGCGCTACACCAATCTTTAAAAACAGATTTTGATAATCCAGATTGCCCCCCTATCGAAGGAAATAACAGCTATCGTTTTGGAACAGGGGATGATGTCCGCATTCATGTTTTTGGTGAAGAAAGCTTAACGGGCAAACATACCCTGCCTGATACTGGTCGTGTAAACCTGCCTTTAATTGGCGAAACAACTTTGGCGGGATGTTCGATTAAACAAGCCGAAGAACTTCTCTATCACAAATTCAGCGATGGATATTTGGTTGACCCCAGTATCACCGTGTCAGTTGCAAAATATAGTCCCTTTTATATTATTGGTGAAGTGCGTGAACCAGATAAATATGATTACAACGTCAATATGACTATTTTAGAGGCCGTCGCCATAGCAGGTGGATTTACCTATCGCGCCAATAAAAAAGTCGCGCGCGTTTTAACAAACCAAAGCGATGGCCAAACAACTTATCAAAATTTATCCATTGAACAAAAAATTCATCCCGGTGATGTCATTATTATCAAGGAAAGATTTTTTTAAAAAATGAGCGATAATATCATCACACATTCAAATTTAAGCAAAAGGCATATAAGTCCCGATGATATTGACTTACGCGGTTTACTCAATACTATTTGGCGGGGTCGAAAATTATTTTTAAGTATTTTTCTCATTGGATTTCTACTGACCTTAATCGGCAGTTCTTTTATCAAAACAACTTATGTTGCCCGTTCCAGCTTACTGATTGATAATGATGGAAACGCCTATCAAGAACAAGATATTCAAACCATTAAAAAAGCAACCATCCGTTTAGAGTTGGATTTTATTCTAACTGAAATTGAAGTTTTAAAATCACGAAACTTAATTGCAAAAGTGATCCGCCGCCTTGATCTTTTAAATGATTCTGATTTTCAAGAACCAAACAAAAACATGCCCGATATTTTAGAAACGAATAAAAAACGAGAGGCAACATCATCAAAAAATACATTCAAAGAATTTTCTTTTGATGGCACTTTTGACAATTCTAATATTGAAATTGAAGCTGCCGATGTCAATGAACCCAAAATGATCTATGCAATTGATCGCTTCTTAGATCATCTAAACGTCACATCCATTCCGGGCACCTACGCCGTTAAAGTTGGTTTTCAATCTAGCGATGGGCAAAAGGCCGCGCTTATTACGAACAGCTTTGTTGATGAATATATAAAACAACGCCTCAACAGTAAGAACCGCGCGCAAAATAAATTAAGACAATGGCTTGATAAACGTGTTGAAGAATTGCGGGTACAAGTGATTAACGCCGAAACAAAAGCCGAGCAATACCGCATCGAAAATGGCCTTTTCAATGGTAAAAATGCCCTCTTATCAGAAGAAAAAATATCCAACTTAAGCAACCAATTAACATTGGCGCAAGCACGCTACCGCGAAGCACAAGCCAAGATCAATCAATTAAAATCTCAAAAAGATAGATATATAGATGATAGAGCATCCTCCTCATCGGTGGCAACAAACCTCATTAAAACACTCAGTTTAGAAAAAATTAAATTAGAAAATGATATCATTCAATTAGGCAACCGTTACGGATATAAACACCCAACGATGATTAAAAAGAATACAGAGCTTGCCGATATAGAACGTAAAATTCAAACACAAATTGAAAATTCAAAAAACTCATTAAATGATGAATTAAGAATTGCCCGCGTGCAAAAAAATAATATTGAGCGTAGCTTAGATGATTATATTGAACAAAATAATGCAGACAGCACGGCGCTTATTCAATATCGTGAATTAGAACGTGATGCACAAAGTTCACGCACTATTCTTTCTAATTTCTTAGAAGATTATAAAAAAATTGTTGGTGATAATATCTTGCAAAACCCAGGGGCACGCGTTATCTCTTACGCTAATATTCCCGAAAGCCCTTCTTCCCCTAACAAGAAACTAGTCATCGCTCTTGGTGTATTTTTCTCTCTTATATTGGGCCTAACATTCACATTTTTAAGTGAGAAAATTTATAATAAATTTAGAACAACCGAAGGATTGGAAAATAACTTCGATGTTCCATGTTTAGGAAGCATACCCTTCACGCGCACTTTATGGGGTAAGAATTTTATTCAACATGTTTTGTCTCATCCAACTTTACCCATCATTGAATCTATTCGTCATTTGCGTTTGGGTTTAAAACAAAAAACATCAAAAAACGGTGAACCACTCAAAGTGATCTCATTTTTATCTTCTGTTAAAAATGAAGGGAAAACAACAGCCG
Organism: uncultured Micavibrio sp.; assembly: GCA_964647515.1. GTDB lineage: Bacteria > Pseudomonadota > Alphaproteobacteria > Micavibrionales > Micavibrionaceae. The sequence goes on from CAZYHI010000056.1 coordinate 6,507, forward strand.
CTCTTTTAATGGGAATGTTAAGCGCCAAATCAGGAGAGCGCGTTATCTTAATTGATACAAACTTAAGAACACCATCAGTCCATAAAATGATGGATCAAGAAAATAATAAAACCCTTGTTGATTATCTTGTCGGACAAAATGAATTGGGTGATGTCATTCATAAAGATTCCCAAACAGGGCTACATGTTATTTTCGGCCAATCTATTCCCAATAATTCTTTCAATCTATTAAGCTTAGAAAAACTGGATATTTTAATTCAGGCTTTACGCGAAAATTATGATCTCATTCTTTTGGATACACCCGCCTGCCTCAGCGCATCTGACGCCCGCCTCATCGAACAATTATCGGACATCAACCTCTATAGCGTGAAATATAACAGCACAAAAGATAAAACTGTCATTCAAGGTATCAAAGCTTTCCTAAGTCAACAAAGCAACGATTTGGCTTTGATTTTAACGCACAAGAAATAATAAATCATTACTTTTCAATAACTTAAAGAATATGGGTCTTAACCTCTCGTTAAAACATTATGTATTATAATAATATGAATACGATTGTATGGGTGCAATTCATAAACAATAAAACAAATGAAAGGTCTAACACGTGGCAACTGAAGGCGATGACATTATAGCAGGAACGGCAGCAGCCGATCTAATCGATGCCTTAGGCGGTAATGACCGTGTTTACGGCGGCGCAGGTGCAGATACAATTTCTGGTGGTGAAGGCGATGATCTTCTTTTTGGTGAAGAAGATGACGATGAAATCCGTGGTGGTAACGGTATAGACAGAATCTATGGCGGCCTCGGCAATGACATTCTTTATGGCGATGCAGGCGGCGATAGATTATCGGGTGATGCAGGCGTTGATATTCTTTATGGCGGTGATGGCCGTGACCGTTTAGAAGGCGGCGATGGAAATGATGAAATTCATGGTGGTGCCGATGGTGACCGCTTATCAGGGCAAGATGGTGATGATGTTCTGAATGGAGATGCTGGTGCAGATCGATTAGATGGTGGCGAAGGCAATGATATCTTAAATGGTGGCGATGACGGTGATCGTATCGAAGGCGGCGCAGGCAATGATACCTTAAATGGTGAAAACGGTCGTGATCGTTTATTAGGTGGCCTTGGCGCAGATACACTTTTTGGTGGTCTTGAGGCCGATTATCTAGACGGCGGTGAAGGCAATGACATTCTTAACGGTGGTGATGATGGCGATCGCTTATTAGGACAAGCGGGCGATGATACGCTGAATGGAGATGCAGGCGCGGACTATCTTGATGGCGGCGATGGCAACGATACGATTAATGGCGGTACCGAAGGTGATAGAATTTTAGGACAAGACGGTAATGATATCTTAAATGGTGACGACGGTAATGATCGTCTTGAAGGCGGTCTTGGTGACGATACCATTAATGGCGGTAACGATAATGACTACATCTTGGGCGGCGAAGGCATTGATAACATCCTCGGCGGCAACGGCAATGACCGCATCTATGGTGATGAAGGAAACGACATTATTAACGGTCAAGGTGGTGATGACCGTATTTATGGTGGTGACGGCAATGATGAAATTCGCGGTGGTGGTGGTAACGATATCATAAGAGGTGATGATGGTGATGATACCTTAATTGGTAACGCAGGCAATGACCGTCTTTCTGGTGAACTCGGTAATGATATAATCAATGGCGGATCAGGTGATGATTTTCTCAATGGTGGTGACGGTGATGATGTAATTCGCGGAGGTCGCGATAACGACATTCTTGATGGTGAAATCGGTGCCGATGAGCTTTATGGTGGCAGTGGTGATGATATTTTAATATATGATGCAGATAACACTGTTATGCGTGGTCAAGGCGGATATGATATCCTCACTATCCATGGTGGTTATGAAGGCGATATTGATTTTAATAATACCGCATTTTCACGTGGTCGTTTTGAAGAGATTGATTTAAGCGGATATCGCGTTACATCTGAACTGGTACATGAAAATATTCTCTTTGTAGAGAGCGATGATATTCGTTCCTACGCAACAGGTCGAACATTATATGTCACGGGCGATGTTGGCCTTGATAATGTGAGCTCAACCGATTTCACGGAGAGCGATCGTACCGATACAACAAACGTCAATGGCGTTGATTTTGCCCTTTATGAAGTAGGTAATACTGATCTTTTTGTTCAGGTCGGCCTTGACTTAAATGGCGTTGAAATAGTCTAATTTCTCAATATATATCAATGGTTTAAAACAATTTTTTGTTAATACCCTCTTAAGTTTATTGCTTTAAAATAAATAGATAGGGTTTTAAACAAACAGGTTTAGGGAAATCGTGGAAACATCAAATTATTCAATAGATGATAATACAACAGTTGGTTGCGGTTGCGCTGCTTGTCAAAGTGGGCACAGTCCGACAACTAATTTTCAAGATATTTCATCCAATCAAGGTGCAGGGTCAACCATTACATCAAGAAATGGACAACCTGAAGCCTCTCCCGAAGAGTTCGCTGATTACCTTGTAAATGGCTATTGGAATGATCGTGGATTCGATGGCTTTTCTTGGTCACAAAGCAATGTTAATTTTAATATCGACAACAGCTATAATGCCGATCAAAAAGAAGGGTTAAGAAATGCCCTTGATTTGTGGTCAGATGTAGCCAACATAGATTTTACTGAAGTCAGCAATGGCGCCAGTCTGAACTTCACAACGAATAATGAAGGGCGGGCGTATGCGAGTTCCAGTACAGATGGGCGCGGAAATATAACAACAAGCACCATCACCATTGATACAAGCAGAAGTTTTTGGAATGACATCAATGACAGTGGTGATTACGCCTTCCTAACCGCGCTTCATGAAATTGGACATGCATTAGGGTTGGGGCATACAGGAAATTATAATGGTAGCGCGAGCTATACACGCGATGCGCAATGGTCAAATGATACCCATCAATTAACCGTTCAATCATATTTTAGTGCTACTAATGTTGGCAATGATTATGTCGACACATCAGGGCAATGGCAATATTCTGCAACGCCAATGTTGATTGATATCCTCGCCATTCAAAGCATTTACGGTATTGATTATTCAACCCGTAATACAGATACAACATATGGATTTAATTCAAACGCAGGCCGCAAACAATTTGATTTTTCACAAGGTGAAGCCCCTTTTGCTATTTGGGATGGCGGCGGTATTGATACAATTGATGCTTCTGGTTACAACACAAACCAAACGATTTATTTAACTGAAGGTGATTATAGTTCAACTGGTAACTTAACCAATAACCTTGTTATTGCCTATGGTGCGCAAATTGAAAATGCCATTGGTGGTTCAGGCGATGATAATTTTTACACCAATGATTTAAACAACGAAATTGACGGTAACGCCGGTACAGACATTGTAAATTATTTTTATGATGTTACAGAATTTGCTTTTAATTTCATCAATAACAGCGTCGTTGCTGTAACACATATTGCAAAAAACTTTACAGATACGTTATCGAATATTGAAAATTTTATTTTTAACGATGATTCTTTTACATTTAGCGAATTAGAAGAAAACTATAGTAATTTGGAAGTCGTAGCCTTACGAACTTTTTGGAATGACGGTGAATATAAATATAACTCTGAAGAAAACGAAGATGTCACCTTTACGGCGCAAGACATTGACTATGATAATACAAGCGGCGATCAATTCACTTTAACGCGTCAGGCTTACGAAACAACTATCACTATTCATGATTCAAACACACCAGATGTTGTGCGCCTTTACGGGACAAGTTATGCCGATACCATTACTGTTAATGGTGTTCACAGTAGTTTAACAGGGCAAATTTATAGTGGCGCGGGTGATGATCTTGTCACCGTAACCGTGACAGGTGATGACTTCATTAAAACAGAAGATGGCAACGATATTGTTTTTGCTGGCGCAGGGTTTGATAAAATTTATGGTGGTAATGGTGATGATACTCTTCATGGTGAAGCCAATAATGACCGTCTTTATGGTCAAAATGGCAATGATACCCTCAATGGTGGATCAGGCAATGACCGTTTAGAAGGCGGTAGCGGCAACGATATTCTCAATGGCGGATTAAATAATGATCGCCTTGTTGGTGGTACAGGTGAAGATACACTGAACGGTGATGACGGCAATGACTCTCTATACGGTCAAGATGATGATGATGTCCTTAACGGCGGTAATGGAAAAGATTATCTCTATGGACAAGATGGCAATGACACCCTCAATGGTGATGCGGGTAATGACCGCCTCTATGGGTTAAATGGTGATGACGTCATTAGCGGCGGTACAGGACATGATATTATTGAAGGTGGCGCCAACAATGATGCGCTGAGTGGCGATGATGGAATCGATCGTCTCGCAGGAGGAACAGGAAATGACATCTTAAGTGGCGGTCTTGACGCTGATACCTTATACGGAGAAGAAGGTAATGATATCTTACGTGGTGATGAAGGGGTTGATCTTCTTTATGGCGGAACAGGTAACGACATCTTAATTGGCGGCGCACAGGCTGATATTATTTACGGACAAAGTGGTCAAGATGTTTTTGGTTTCACATCAATCGATGGCACAATCGACCAAATTCGTGACTTTACCTTATTAGGCGCATCGCGCGACAGTCTGAACATCACAGATATTCTCAACGGTTATAACGCCGCCAGTGATGACCTCAATGACTTTGTTTTCTTACGAACACGTAGTAGCGACCGAACCGATCTCTTTATTAACCAAGATGGTCAAGACGACGATTGGACACAAATCGCAAGCTTACGCAGTTCTGATTTGACAGGGATTTCTGTTGAAAATCTGGTTGCCTCAAATCAGCTCATTACCGACGCGACATTATTATAATCCGTCTATACCTTTCCTTTTTTATCACTGGACTATAGCGACGAATGCCTTTAAATTTAAGGCAGTACAATTTGTTCAAAAATAAAGAAAAATCCTCAATATGCTACGTCTTGTTCATCGTTTTCGTCTCACCGAAAACCCTAAAGCTGATACTCTATCTGGTTTAACCGTTGCTCTTGCCTTGGTTCCTGAAGCTATCGCCTTTGCCTTTGTTGCAAAAGTTGATCCGCTCGTTGGCCTCTATGCGGCTTTTATCGTCGGTTTTATGACCTCCATCTTTGGGGGACGAAGCGGTATGATCTCCGGCGCAACAGGCGCGATGGCCGTGGCTATGGTTGGTATCGTCATGGTTTATGGTGTTGAATATTTATTCGCCGCTGTCTTGCTCACAGGTGTTTTGCAAATTCTTGCAGGGATTTTTCATCTCGGTAAAT
>CAZYHI010000057.1:0-11702 GCA_964647515.1 uncultured Micavibrio sp.
ATTCTAAAATTCTTATTGCTGGTCAAGCCCCCGGTCAAAAGGTGCATGAAACAGGTATTCCATGGGATGACCCCAGTGGCAAACGCCTACGCGATTGGTTGGGTGTTGATGAAGAGATTTTTTATAATCTTGAAGTGATTGCTCTTGTTCCAATGGGGTTTTGCTATCCAGGAACTGGTAAATCAGGTGACTTACCGCCTAGATTGGAATGTCGCCAAACATGGCACGATAAGGTATTAACCCAAATGCCTAATATTAAATTGTCACTTGTTATTGGTAAGTATGCACATGATTACTATTTAAAGGGAAAACAAAAAGATAATTTAACAAAGACGGTTCAAGCTTGGCAGGAATATGCCCCTGATATTGTTCCGCTTCCTCACTCCAGTCCACGAAACAACATTTGGTTAAAGAAAAATCCATGGTTTGAGGTAGACTTATTGCCAGAGTTGAAAAACAGAGTATCTGCAATTTTAAGTTAATCGATATTCATGGCGGATGTGAGTAAAGGCGTTCTGGGAGATTTACTTGTCTTGATATTTCAATCTTTTTTTAATAAAGCTTTGCTCTTCTGGGGTGAATACCTTGGAAAATTTAGACTTTTGTGGCTTGATTGTTTTTCCCATTTCTTTTTTCCATGTTTCGTGGGGAAGTATGTATGGTGATGCGTCAAATTCCATTAAGTCGTCATTATATGGTATGCCCAAGAAAGAAGTTATTTTTTGCACTTCTGTTTGAGAATTCTTTGTTAAATCCTCATGTTTGATAACCAAATGATTGGGTTTCCCTTCATAGCTGAGCGATACTTCTGTTGATTTGTTCCATAGCTGTACCAAACGTTCAAGTTTGCGATCATCTTTTAAGGATCTATCCCAATCTTCATGTTTTCGGGCGGCGTCCACAATGGATGCAATCGTCGATTCACCATCGCGTATAACGTGAATAAAAAGCGCATCAGGAACATATTTGTTAATAACATCAATACAAAAAAGATTACTTGGTGTTTTTTCAACCCAGCCTTTATCTCCTGCGTGTTTATCGAGGATACCTACAAAAGCAGGAAGAATTTTATCTGCGTTGTTGGGCAGGGATTCAAAATGCTTCCGTTCGTCAGAGAGATTTATATCATCAAGAAAGCTTAGTACACGCTTTTTCAATCGAGGCCAAGTGATGCCAAAATAATTGAGTAGGCGTCCACCATAGTAAATGGGCATAGTGTGCAAACCGAATAAACGACCATATATTTTCCAACGCATGGCAATAACAGAATTGGTGAACACGCTACTTTCTGGAAAAGACCTCAGCCCTGATTGCCCGCTGATTATGCTTTGGATGAGCGTTGTGCCTGAACGGGGGCAACCAACGACGAAGACTCGTTTCATTTAACTAACCTTCTTTAATGCGTTTATTTCAAAATATTCTGCCGCATTGGCGAATATCTGTAAGCCATCTGTGGCGTCGGTCAGGGGGGTACCGTTACGATTTGCATTGTCTTTTAAGGCGGCATAATCGTCACGTTGCCACGTGAACATGCCACGCTCGGGGTGAGGCATCATGACCAATACGCGACCACTTTTGTCTGTGATTCCTGCAATATCATCCGTTGAACCATTTGGATTGTAAGGAAATTCACCGTTGGCGATATTACCATCCTTTGTATAACGCAACGCAATTTGGTTGTTACTTTGTAGTGTTTTGAGCGTAACGTCATCCATCATGAAACGACCTTCACCATGAGCTACAGGAACATGCAGTGTGTTGATATTTTGTAACCAAGGAGAGTTTGTTTGTTCAACCTTCATATCAATCCATCGACATTGGTAACGTGCACCTGCATTATGCGTGACAGCAACTTGACGTGTGCCGTAATTATTTTTAAGCGCGGGGGCTAAACCCAAATTTACCAATATCTGACACCCATTACAGATACCAATCGTTAATGTATCACGCGCAACAAATTCTTTGAGTTGATCGATTAATGTGAGACGCATTTTTTGTGCGAACGCATTGCCTGAGCCTGTGTCATCGCCATAAGAAAATCCACCAGGGATAAGAAGGGTTTGGTAATCATTCAAAGCGTTTGGGTTTTCGATGAGGTCATTCACATGTATGATGGTGGCACTCATGCCAACTTGTTCAAACGCAAACGCGCTCTCTTCTTCGCAGTTTAATCCGTATCCAGCAATGATGAGGGCTTTAGCGGTCATAATTAATACCCTCCCAATGTGGCTTTGTATGATTTTTCTAAATCAGCGGTTGAAGCGGCGACTTGCCCGTTAATGTTCAGCGCAGGGTTGTTCGTTACGGTTCCGATTTGTTGAACATGGTCAACGCTCGCCATCGTGGTTTCAAACGCTTCTTTATTTTGTGGCGCGACGGTGACAATGATACGTCCTTGGCTTTCGGAATAGAGTGATTTATCAAGACGCAAGCTATCATCGAGAATAATGTCCATGCCTAGACCACTTGCAATGACCTTTTTAGCCAACGCTACACCAACACCACCAAATCCAACCGCGTAAGCCGACGCACAAAGTCGCGCTTTGTTCACGGCGGTCATCGCGCGATAAAGTTTATAATTCACATCATTATCCATTTCAGGGACGTTATTCCCGAGATAACCCAAGTGATCATAATACTCAGACGCCCCAAGTTCATCCTTGGTCTTACCCAATAAGTAAACCAAATCGCCAGCTTGTTTTGGTTCTAGGGATACCGCGTGCGCGACATCTTCCATGACACCAACGGCAGAGATCAATAAAGTCGGCGGAATAGAAATGGTGACGGGGTTGTTATCCGCATCATATCCTTTGAAGTCATTAAACATTGAATCTTTACCCGATATGAACGGCGTGCGATATTTCTTAGATAAATGATAAATCGCTTCCATACCGCGCTTTAATTGTCCTAGACGTTCGGGTTCATCAGATGAGCACCAACAAACATTATCGAGGATAGCCAGATGATCAATATCACCCCCTGCCGCAATAGCGTGGCGCACTGCACTATCAAGCGCGGCGCGTGCCATGTGATGCGTGTCAATATCCGAATAACGTGGAGCCAGCCCTTGAGACAATACTGCGGCACGCTTTGAGTTTAAAACAGGGCGACTAACTGTTGCTTCGGCACATACTCGGCCAGTACCTTGAACGGGCCCAAGCACGGCAGAGCCTTGAACATTATGATCGTATTGCGCCGATACAAATTCTTTAGAGCAGATATTTAAACGCCCCATCATATCAATCAATGTTTGCGTGTGATCTTTTGGCTCGTCAAATTCTGGTTCGGCTTCACCACCAAGGGTGAATGTTGTCTTTAATGGTGTTTCTGGTAAGCCATCATGCAAGAAATCCATAGATATATCCATGACTGTATCACCGTCATAACTTAAATGCGCGCGACCAGTATCGGTGAACTCACCAATATCCCATGCTTCGACACCACGTTTATTCAACATGCTCATAATGGTCGTAACATTTTCAGGAGGAACGGCGAGCGACATGCGTTCTTGGCTTTCCGAAATCCAAATTTCCCAAGGTTGCATCCCTGGGTATTTTAACGGCACTTTATCAAGCTCTAAATGAAAACCACCAGACGCTTCGCCCATTTCGCCAACTGATGACGCCAAACCACCTGCGCCATTATCGGTCACCGCGGTATAAAGCCCTAACGGACGAATTTCTTTAACCAAAACATCTGACATTTTCTTTTGCGTGATGGGGTCACCAATCTGAACTGCCGTGGCGGGGGAGCCTTCATCTAAAGCTACTGATGAAAAGGTTGCACCATGAATACCATCACGTCCAACTTTACCACCAACCATGATGATACGGTCGCCAGCATTCGCACCTTTTTCATGGCTTGGCTGTCCGTTAATTTCTTTCGGGATAATGCCGACTGTACCCGCAAAGACGAGGGGCTTGCCCACATAACGATCATCAAAATACATGAAGCCTTGAGGGGTTGGAATGCCAGATTGGTTACCGCCGCTTTCTACGCCTGCGACAACACCCTTCATAATAGTGTCAGGTGAAAGCGTCGGGTTAGATTTATTCTTACCACGGTAAAATTCAATGTCTTTACGTGGGTCGGCCAAGCAAAAGCCATAACGGTTTAAAACAGGTTTGGCAATTTTACCAAAACCAATACAGTCACGATTAACACCAACAATTCCTGTGATCGCGCCACCAAAGGGGTCAAGCGCAGAAGGGGAGTTGTGTGTTTCAACTTTGTCGGTAATCAAATGGTTTTCATCGAAGATAATCGCGCCAGAATCATCGCTAAAGACGGAAACACAGATGTCGCCGTTTGTTGGGTATTGTCCTACATCACCGTCATACTGCGACTTGATCGCAGTATCTCTATCGGCTTCAGAAGATCCTTCGGTCAAGCCGAAGGATGACGAGTTAGAGCCTAGCTTCAATCGTTCCTCACGAATTTCATCTGTGGCGCGTTTGATGAAGTCTTTGAAAATTCCGTTTTTAAATTCATCAATCGGTGAAGCAAAAATAGTATGTTTACAATGTTCTGACCAAGTTTGCGCGAGAGTCTCTAACTCAACATCTGTTGGGTTACGCCCTTCAACATCTTTAAAATAGGCTTGAACCGCTTGCATATAAACAAGACTCATACCAAGGGGGCCGCGGCGTGATCCATCGGCATCGGCAATACCTTCTTTACCAATTTTGATCAGCTCATTATCGCTGACGTTTAAATCAACTTCATCAACGACAATACCTTTATTATCCAGTTGCACGCGGGGGATAGTAACGCCCATACCGTTATCGGTTTTAAATTGTTCTTTATTTTTATTCGCCGCGCGTTGAATAAGGGGGTTGTGAAGCTCAAGAGCAATTTGCTTTAATTCACTTTCACTAACATCGCCTTCAATGAATAGCATTTTGGAGCTGTAAACTGTTCCGTCATACCGCGACTTGATCGCGGTATCTTGTTGGTTAGATCCCGTGGTCAAGCCACGGGATGACGTTAATTTTAAAAGCTCTTGCGCTGTTGAGCCAATATTATCCGTAACGCCTGGTAAGTAGCCAATTTCCAATGCCCAATCAAAATCTCCAACAACATCCCAATAATCATTGGCGGGGGCTTGGTTGTCCGATAAAACGAAGCTTTTTTGCGTCACCGGATTGGTGAATGACGTCAGGCAGTTGTTGAGCTTATCCTGCGCCGTTATATCTTGCTCAATCGTATAAACATCGACAACGCGGATATTCTTTAAATTAGGGGCGATGGAGGCAAAATCATGCGCGTAAGTTTTGGCACGGCCATCTTCAGAAACAGTAAAAACTTCAATACGTTGTGACATGGGCATTATGTAGCTGTTTACAAGGGAAAAGTCTACTTGAATAAGTTAAAATTCCACTTGCTTTTGTGGATAGGTTACGGCAATTTTAGGGCTTATTTATAAGAGAGTCTTTTGCCATGCCTAAACTCACCATCAATGACCAAGAAATTGAAGTCGAATCAGGGACGTCCATTATTCAAGCGGCAGAGCAATTAGGCGTCGAAATTCCACGCTTTTGTTACCATGATAAGTTAAGCGTTCCTGCCAATTGCCGTATGTGCTTGGTCGAGGTTGAGGGCGGCCCGCCAAAACCTGTTGCATCCTGTGCGATGGCTTGTGGTGAGGGCATGGTCGTTAAAACTGAATCCGAAATGGTGAAAAAGGCGCGTAAAGGCGTGATGGAGATGCTTCTCATCAATCATCCGCTCGATTGCCCGATATGCGATCAAGGGGGAGAATGTGACCTTCAAGACCAAGCCGTCGCTTATGGTTGGGATCGTTCGCGTTATCACGAAAATAAACGTGCCGTAAAAGATAAAAATTTAGGTCCTACGATTAAAACAATCATGACGCGCTGTATTAATTGTACGCGCTGTGTCCGTTTTGGCGAGGAAATTGCGGGCATGACCGAGCTGGGTCAGCTGAACCGTTCCGAAAATGCCGAAATTGGGACGTTTATCGAAAAAGCCGTAAGCACTGAATTATCGGGAAATATGATTGATATTTGCCCCGTTGGCGCGCTGACATCTAAACCTTATGCATTTAAAGCCCGTTCTTGGGAGTTGAAAAAAACCGAAACTATTGATGTGCATGACGCCGTTGGTGCGAATATCCGCGTCGATAGCCGTGCAGGTGAGGTGATGCGTATTTTACCACGCCTTCATGAAGAGGTGAATGAGGAGTGGATCAATGACCGCACACGCTTTGCTTATGATGGTTTGAAAAAGAACCGTTTGGATCAGCCTTATATCCGTGATGAAAAAACTAAAAAGCTGGAAGCTGTTAGTTGGGATGAAGCTTTAACTTATACTGCCAAGAAGCTGAAAACATTTAAAAAAGACAATATTGCCGCTTATGCAGGTGATCTGGCGGATGCGGAAAGTATATATGCTTTAAAATCCTTGATGCAATCCTTGGAGGTTGATCAGTTGGAGTGCCGTGTCGATGGGGCAAAATTTGATGTGACCAACAAAGTCGGCTACAGCTTTAATTCCACTATTGCTGGTATTGAAGAAGCGGATTCAATCTTGCTGATCGGGACAAACCCACGCCATGAAGCAACTTTGATTAACACACGTATTCGCAAAACATGGGTGGATAAAAATCTACCAATTTTCTTAATTGGTGAAGAAGCTGAACTGACTTACCCTTACGAGCATGTAGGGACATCTCCGCAGGATATCAAGAAATTTATGGATAGCGCACAAATGCAAGGCGAACGTCCGATGATAATTGCGGGTGTCGGTGCTTTTGCGCGTGAAGATGGTTTTGAAATTCACGGGCTATTAAAAGAAGCAGCAGAAAAGCTTGGTGTTGTAAAAGACGGTTGGAACGGCTTTAACGTCATCCATAATGCCGCGTCGCGTATGGCCGCGCTTGAGCTGGAGTTCAAACCTGCACGTCATTTTGATCTCAATGAGATGGGGTTGGTTTACCTCTTGGGTGTTGATAATGTTGAAACTATTGAAAATATGAATCCGCATTCTTTTGTGATTTACCAAGGGCACCATGGAGATTTGGGCGCGCATCGCGCCGATGTGATTTTACCGGGCGCGGCCTATACCGAAAAGGAAGGCATTTATATGAACATGGAAGGGCGCGCACAACGTGGGCGTAAGGCGATTTTTGCACCGGGTGAGGCCAAAGAAGATTGGACGATTTTACGCGCAATCTCAAATCACTTAATTGAGCCGTCAAACGCGCAAGCGCGAGGACGGATTGAGCAGCCTTTACCTTTCAACAATATCGCCGAATTACGCACACAAATGGCTGAAGCCTATCCACGTTTGGGGGTGTTTGACGAAGTTGAACTTGCGGAGTGGGGTGGTTTTGGCGGCGCGGCGCATAATGTGAGTGATGAACCATTTGTCAACCCGATTGAAAACTTTTACATGACGAATGTTATTTGTCACGCGTCTGAAACCATGAGACGCTGTACTGAACAGTTTGTTAATAACGACGAGCCAGAGCTTGAAGCGGCGGAGTAGCTTACTCTCTGTTTTCCCTGCTTAGGCAGGGATTTGTCGAATATTATAATAGATTCCTGCTTTCGCAGGAAAAGCATAAAGGAAAAAATGATGACCAAGAATACCCTAGACCAAGTACAAGAATTTCATGAAACATATGGCTTGCCCGTTGAGGTAGAGCAAACTTGTGGTAACGAACAAACAAAACAGCTTCGTATTAACTTGCTCCAAGAAGAACTGGATGAGCTAAAAGAAGCACTCGATAATGACGATATGATCGAAACGCTCGATGCGTTAATTGACCTTCAATATGTTTTGGATGGTGCGTTTTTATCATTCGGTATGCAAAATGTGAAGGAGGCCGCGTTTAACGAAGTTCATCGTTCTAACATGTCTAAGCTGGGTGAAGATGGCAAACCGATCCGCCGTGAAGGTGATGGCAAAGTCATGAAAGGCCCTAATTATTTTAAACCTGATATGGCACAATTTATTAAGGCGCAGAAGGCGGCAGCTTAAAAATTAAAGAGCAAGTTCTAGCTCTATTTGCTTTGGTGCGGGTGGTTTTATAAAATCACCAACAGAATCTATTTGGGCAACAAGACGATTTTCTGACCGATGAATATCTGAACTATCTGCGGTCTCAAACGCCCTCATTAAATTTTCCCTTATATCATCATGAAAGCACCTTGGGAAAGTTGTACCACTATCTAAAACTGTTTCATCGTGTGCAATATTGTCGAAAAAAGCATTCAGCTCATCTTCTGTACGAACAAAAAACTGACTGAACGGCATTACGTGTCCTGCAAAGGCAACGCTGCCTATTGACGTTATCTCTTCTTTTATCTCTTCTGAATGTCTTTTAAAAGATAAACATCTTTGCATCACTTTTATGCGTTCTTCCAGTTGTTCTAAAGACGCAATAGGGACAGCGATAAATTCTCCCTTATGTTCTTCGGCATAATCTATAACGGGTTGCATACCTGTTGGATTTGCACCTGTGCCAAATTCATCAGACAACACAAAAAGAATAGGTTTTTTATCCATCACGGCTTTTTCAAATGATGTCTCTTTACCGTCCCAATAAATTTCATCTTCCTTAAAATGTTTTGGATCAATTCGATATGTTTTTTTATTGAGAAAAACACGCGCGCCTGTTTTTGGATCACGCGCATACATATTGTTTTTATGGGCTACAGGAAGTCTGCCATTAGAAACCCCTTCATAGCTAGATTGGAAAAAATACTGCATCCCTTGTGGTGATAATAAAACGTTATAAGGAGAGGTCACTTTAAGGTAGGCAGATGTTGTGATGGCGGAATTATCCCATGCGCAGGGATGCGCAACCTTAATTTTATGTGGAAATAGAGCCTTCATTGACGTTCTTCTTTTAATTTTCCAATGTTAAGTAAGTTATATGTTTCTAGGGCTAGTTTCTACTAGAATTTTATAATTATGTCAAAATAAAGATAATGCCGTTTATTCTAAGGGTGAGGAGAGTAAGAAGCAATGCGTTGTTTGTTGATATGGCTGTCATTGGCCGCTTCTTGAGGCAGTTTTGTGTCTAAAATCCAGTCTTTTTGAGTTTCAAAATAAGCAACAGCTCTTGGATCATCCCTTCTTACTGTCATTGTCCCTAGTGACATGCCTTTTTCTTTATCGTAATCAAAGACAGCGTCCACAAGCCCCCATCCCAAAGCAGTTTTGGGAGACAATTTAAAATTAAGACGACCTTGGATAAAATTCTTTGTACATTCCTTTGTGATATTCTCTGTTGATAGTTTTTGATACTGATGAATGAGCTCAGAATTCAAGGTTTTAAAATATTCATTTCGCCTATAATGAAGTAAATCCTCATTTGTTAGATTTGCTTTTTGTAATATTGTATTTTTCATTTCCTCTGTGTCCGCACTATCGGCTCTTTTAAGAATAGCGGCATCATGCTCATTAAAGGTGTAATCACCCTCAAATACAAAATTTATATCACTATCGTTTGTCGTATTTTCATTTAACCTGTTGTAAGTGTTTGCGTTTACATCTTTATTAGGAATTCCTCTCGCTGCGTGAATAATGATTTCTGAAGAGCTTGCTACATTTCTATATCCAGGCGTACCAGAAAAAAGAATAAGCGTTGCCGCAGACATAATAGCGTGATGACCATAAGTGGCAACAATTCCGCTAGTATTTTGAGCGTGAAAAGCAAAAGTATTGGCGACATCAAGATCACCCCCAGATGAATTTATATTTAAGGCAATAAGCTCTCCTTTATTGGCTCGCCACATATGCTGCAAGATATTTACCGCTTTTATTTCTTCTGTGGACGACATGAATTTTGTAGGTGGCAAGGTATTTATTTCCGCTTCTAACAATATTTTTTTAAAGGGTAAATTTTTAGCGGGAATGTTTACAAGTTCGATTTCTCCTGCTTGTGGACAATTAGCCATGATCTTTGGATCCTCATGGGCAAGGATAGGTTTGTTGCTATCAGAAGGTATTGTTGTGATATGGCTACCAACTTCTGAATCTGCCAAGGCGCTAGACGTAATAGCCGCGGCCAAGAGAGATGATGTTATTAGAGTTTTGCTTATTGATTGAGTGGCTTTTTTAAATGAGGTGGTTAAATCACTAAGTTTAGACATATTTTTACCCATTTTCCCTTGAAATATTTATACCTAACGTGTGTTTTATGCATATCACTGGGTGGTCTTATATGACAATGTAAAAAGATGGGTTATTCACATTTTTCCTGTTTTTTATTCGCCACGAAGGTGATGGCACAATTTATTAAGGCGAAGAAGGCAGCGGCTTACTTAGTAACAGCCATCTGTAATTTAGGGTTTATACCTACTGACATTTTCTGTTCTAACCCAAGCTTCACCGGTTGGTCTACTCAACCAGTTTCGTCCTTCCGATCTTTTCATCCAATTAGCTTGCACAGCAAATTTAGCTGAGATAACCACATCTTTTTTTCCGTCTATCAGCTTATTAATGCACCGAGGGGATACATACCCATCAGATAAATCGACATAGAGTTGCTTCATTTTATTGTTACTTCTTTCTAAGTCAGACCCTTCTTCTAAGTCTTCTGCAAAAGTGGTTCTATCGGGAACCCGAACACCTGCTATTACTTGATTTGATTGTTGAACCTCTCTAATACTGTGGAGTAAAAGTTTGGCAGTTGATGCTATAGAGCTGTCAGGAGCAGAAAAGGCATAAAAAGTTGCGGCAGAGGCTGCAAATTGTTCAACATGAGTGCCTATTTGCCTCCCTTGCTTTGCGTAGTGTCGCGTATGTGTCGTGTAAATATCTGCTATGTGCTTGCTTCCACCACCTGATTCAATGTTAAACTTAACATTACCGCGTTTCATTGCTTCTAGTCGTTCGTTGTGAACATTCAATGATACAACTGGGTGTGTTCTGTTAAGTCCATCTACCCTAGTAAGAAAGGTATCGTTATCTAATTTTATTGTTCTGTCATACTGGACTGTATTTGCTTGAGACAACCTAACTTTTGTAAGGGGGGTATTAAAAATGTCGGCGCACGCGATGCGTATATCAGGATCTGTTTCAGCATCAATAGCATCAGGAAATTTGGGGGTGTTAGGTATGAGAGAGGTTAGCACAGCAGAAGGGATAATCACGGTAGCCACGCTCTTAAACGTAACAAATCTAGCCAAAGAACCGAGTAATTTAGGTAATTCCGTTAGTTTGCTTTTTCTGCCTTTGTTTGATAGATTCCGATTAACTGGTCTCTTTTTTTGATTTTTTTTACTCAATCAGATGCCCCTTAACTAATATTATTATAAAAAACATTATGTTTATTTAGCCACGACTTAATGGATGCCGACAATTATTTTTTATAACTTATCCTCTAAAAAGTATGTAAACCTCAATTTTTCCTATTCCCAACATGTATGAGTCACTGTAAAAGAATAGAGTTATGATAGAAATCTGGTCAGAAACTTGGAATGCTTACGGAATACAAACGCTGTTTATGCTGATGCATATCGGGATTTTAATCGGCGTGATGTTGGGGGCTGTGGCCTATTATACTTACCTTGAGCGTAAAGTCATGGGCGCGATGCAACGCAGGCAAGGGCCGATGACTGTGGGGCCGTTTGGCTTGCTCCAACCCATTGCCGATGGCGTGAAGCTGCTTTCTAAAGAAACAATTATTCCTGCCCAAGCCAATGGCCCTGTCTTTGTGATTGCGCCGA
>CAZYHI010000058.1:0-3498 GCA_964647515.1 uncultured Micavibrio sp.
TTAGTCCCCGCCACGTAAGCAGCCATAAACGTTGCCCTTCGCTTAAATCGCTATCATTGGGGATAAACGCGGTGGCTTCTTTTTGTAATGCATTTTCAACAACAGGGTGGCGCCCACCTTTAATGTCGAAAATTAGCGAATTATCCAAAACAGGGCGTACATAATTTTGCTCCACTGCTAATTTAGACAGAGCGCAAGCCACATCTAAAGCCGCCAATGCACTGGCAATTATTGCTATATCTTCGGACAACGCATTTGTTTGCAAGACAAGATCACTGAAAATATCTTGTTCAATGGCAAGGGCTTTTTCAGCCGCAGAAGATAAGTCCCGCTCTAACTCGGATAATTCAGGCGTGGTAAAGCGGACATTATTGGCCAATGTTTGACGGTGAATAAATGGATTATCATCTTGTTTTTCATCACCGATTTTCACCATTAATTTATCCGCGTGACGCGCCGTGACATCAATGTAATAGCCAAGGACGTTGTTATAGGTGACTTTGAGCGTTTCAATCCCCGTCATTTCACGATATTTGGCTTGCAGTGCGGCGATGTGACGCTTGCTGTCATCGCGAAGTCCACGTAACTCATCAAGGCGGCCGTGAAAACCTTGTTCAATAAAACCGCCATCACGATCTAAAAAAGGTAAATCCGTTTTTAATGCCTTGATGAGCGTGTCATTAAATTCTTTTAAGGTGTTTGATTGTTTGAGTTGATCGGTAAGCGGGGTGAGTGCTTCTTGTTTGGTCTGTAACAAGAAAACCAAAATAGTTTCAGCAGTGTGTAAGCCATCACGCAACGCCCCTAAATCACGCGGACCACCACGGTCAACGGACAAACGCGCGAGGCTACGTTCTATGTCAGGAATTTGTTTTAAATATTCTTCCAATGCTTCGCGTAAGTTTTTTTGCGTGACAAAAACCTCAACCTCATTTTGCCGCGCGGTGAGGGTGCCTAGGTTTGTTGTGGGTGAACAAAGACGTTGTTGTAATAACCGCCCGCCAGAGGCCGTCATGGTTTTATCAATGGTTTGAAGAAGTGATCCTTTGCGTTCCCCTGATAAAGTACGGGTCAGCTCAAGGTTACGCCGTGTTGCAGCATCAATCTCCATATTATCGTGGCTGGATATATGATTGGGGCGTTTCAAATGTGGAATTTTACCTTTTTGCGTGCGCTCAATATAATCAATCAACGTACCCGCGGCAGAAATCTCGGCACGGCTGAATGCGCCAAAGGCGTCTAACGTGCCAACGCCAAAAATATTTTCTAATCTTTTTTGTGCGTTTTGTGAATCGTAAAGTGAGTCAGATAATGGGGTGATGATTTGTTGGTAAGGCGCAAATATATCAAATAGCTTTTCATCTTGAATCATTTTATCGGCGATAAGGATTTCCCGTGGTGATATGCGTTCAAAATTGGGTGCAAGGCTTTTATCCCCAATGGCCTGTACAAAAAAGTCACCTGTTGAAATTTCCAACCATGCTAAACCATATTGTCCGGCAATTTCGGATAGGGCGGCGATATAATTATTCTCTCTCGCGTTTAATAAATGATCTTCAGTGAGTGTCCCTTGCGTGACAACGCGCACGACATCACGATGCACTAGAACTTTGGAGGCGGGCTTGCCTTCACGTTTCGCTCGCGCCTTGGCTTGGTCGGGTGTTTCGGCTTGCTCGCACAAGGCGACTTTGTATCCCGCTTGGATTAACTTTGCCATGTATGGCTCGTAAGAATGAAATGGCACACCGCACATCGGGATGTTGGTGCCGTCGGTTTTTCCACGTTTAGTTAGGGTGATGTCGAGGATTTTTGACGCTGTCTTCGCATCGTCAAAAAACATCTCGTAAAAATCACCCATGCGGTAAAATAATAAGCAGTCAGGATATTGCGCCTTGATGAACTTATATTGCGCCATCATCGGCGTGTTGCCTTGCGTTAGATAATCGTCAATCGACAAGGTATTGGACGGGGTTTCCGACGGCTCAGATGGTTTTAACGCAGCTTGTGACATAATGTATTTTTAACACTAAGGGCACAAAGAACACTAAGGGTTTTTAAGGGTTTTCAAGAGAATAATGAATAGGGATGGGATATATACGTATATTGTATTATTACTACGTCAACATAGATAAAATATTTGCTTTTGCTGGGGTGTGGAATAACGTTGAAAAAAGCGTAGAATACAGAACTTAGTGTCCTTTGTGTTAAAGCCTTTTTCTACCCCTTACTCCCTGTAGAACCAAAACCGCCAGAACCGCGCTCGGTTTCGCTGAGCTCATCGGCGACTTCCCATGTGACTTTGGCATGTTGAGCGATAACCATTTGGGCGATACGCATACCGCGTTCAACGGTAAATTCTTGTTGTCCTAAATTGGCAAGGATAACGCCAATCTCCCCACGATAATCTGCATCGACTGTACCAGGGGAATTTAACACTGTAACACCGTGCTTTAACGCCAAGCCAGAGCGAGGACGAATTTGCGCTTCATACCCTTCTGGTAGTTCAATTGTTAAGCCTGTTGGGATCAACATACGTTCCCCCGGGCCGATTTCAATCGCTTCTTCCAAAGCGGCAGTCAGATCCATTCCTGCGGATTGTTCTGTCGCATAAGTGGGCAGTTGCAGGCCAACCGCATGTTCCATTGGGGTTAGGGCAATTTTAACTTTATCAGGCATGTTATGAGCGTCCTTTTATGTCGTGGTTTATTCTTTTTTATTCTGCGGCTTGTTTCATATTTATTGTTTCGAAATGTTTAATGATTTCTGCCACAATGTCACGCGCAATTATTGTTTTATCCGCGTGATCAAATTCTATCTTTTCATTATGGGCAATTAGCGTGACTTGGTTCTTATCATTACCAAAGCTGTCATTTTCGGCGACATTATTGGCGATGATCCAATCACAATTCTTTGATTTTAATTTGGCGGCGGCATTGTCATTGAGGTTCTGTGTTTCGGCGGCAAAGCCAATGACAAGTTGCGGACGTTTTGCGTGATTAGAAATGGTTTTTAAAATATCAGGGTTTTCGACTAGCTCCAAAGTCGGTGGAGATTTATCCGCGCCTTTTTTAATTTTTTGCGTTGTGTAATCTTTAACGCGCCAATCAGATACCGCAGCGACACATATAGCAATGTCGGTGGGTGTAGAACTTTCAAGTGTGTCTTCACATTCTTGTAACATTTCCCGTGCGGATTCAATATGCGTTGTTTTAACGCCATCGGGGTCGGGTATATGAACGGGGCCAGCAACCAGCGTCACTGACGCGCCCATGCTTGCTAAAGCCGATGCAATGGCATGCCCTTGCTTACCTGATGAGCGATTACCAATAAAGCGGACAGGGTCAATGGGCTCGTAAGTTGGACCGCTGGTGACGATGGCACTCAGACCCGCCAAGGGTTTATTGTTTTGAAAGTGGGCGGTGACGGCGTCTAAAACTTCTTCGGGTTCGCGCATACGCCCTGTGCCTGTTTCACCACACGCCATCAGGCCATCGGCGG
>CAZYHI010000058.1:3508-11687 GCA_964647515.1 uncultured Micavibrio sp.
TCTAATGTGTTTAAATTTTCTTGTGTTGCTTTATGATCCCACATCATCGGGTTCATCGCGGGGCAAATCATAATCGGGCGGTTGGAAGCCAGCAATGTCGTCGACGCCAAATCTTCAGCCAAACCATAGGCCATTTGCGCAATGAGGTTGGCACTGGCGGGGGCAATGACAATCAGGTCGGCTTCGCGCGACAAACGAATATGCCCCATCTCGGTTTCATCTTTTAAAGAAAAAAGATCTGTATAAACGTCTTCTTCGCTTAAGGCGGCGACACTTAAAGGCGTAACAAATTGTGCGCCACCGTTTGTGACAATGCATTTGACATGCGCGTCAGATTTTTTGAAAAGACGGATCAGCTCTAACGATTTATACGCGGCAATCCCACCAGAGATGATTAATAATATTTTTTTACCCGTTAACATTTCATTACGTTCCAAGTTTTACGTTTGTACTTACTTATAGTTATTCGTATTGATTTTGTAACATCGTTACTTTGTTTCTAAAACAAAAATAAACCCCGCTATACTATAGCGAGGTTTATTATAAAACTTATTTTAAGATATAAAAGGGATTACATATCCACTTTATCTTTAGCAGCATCCATAGCATCTTTTGCTGCGTCAATAGCATCACCAGCCGCAGGAGCTTCGCTCGCTGCATCCGCTGCTGCGTCAGTTGCCATTTCTTTGGCTTTATCCATCGCACCTTCAGTAGACATAGCTTCTTTAGCACCGCTCATCGCGTCGCCAGCTGCATCTGCACCTTCAGTTGTGATACCTGCTGCATCAGACGCCATTTCTTTTACGCCTTCGATAGCTGAACCAGCTGCGTCAGTTGCCATTTCTTTGGCACCGTTCATTGCGTCAGCTGTGATACCTGTTGCGCCTTCAACGGCATTCGCTGCTGCATCGGCAGCACCTTCAACGGCGTTTGTTGCTGCATCACCTGCTGCATCCATCGCATCGCCAGCCGCAGCTTTTGTTGCCTCGATAGCGCCACCAAGCATACCAGTTGTGCCTTCAACCGCACCACCGATAGCATCGCCAGCTGCAGGAGCAATAGAAGCAAAACCTTCTGCACCATCATCTGCTACATTATTATAAACGACTTGCATGGCAACAATACCGGCAACCAATACAACAGCCGCGAAAAAGACTGATTTTAATACATTGTTATTCATAAGAGTTTCCTTCCTTAAATGTAATTCTTATTCTTCATCAAACGATGTCCCCACCGCGTTTACTAATTCATCACTTAAATGTTAGATTGCCCTATTAAAAGAATTTTTTGGTAGAATGCAACAGTTTTTTTAATAAATATGAAAATTAATTGTGGGTAGTTATGTCTATAACTTGAATCCAGAGTGGATAGCGGCCACACCAAAGGTTAGATTTTCATAGGATGCTTTGGCAAATCCTGCCTCGGTCATACGTTCTTTTAAATTCTCTTGAGTCGGGAATTTCCGAATAGATTCAACAAGATACTGATAACTTTCGCGGTCTTTTGCGATGATTTCACCCATTTTTGGGATGATATTGAACGAGAATTTATCATATAATGTAGCAAAGGCAGGGTTCTCAACATGTGAAAATTCTAGACAATAGAACCGCCCGCCGGGTTTTAAGACACGATAAGCCTCTTTTAGGGCGTTATCAATGCGGGTGACATTGCGAAGACCGAAAGCAATCGTGTAGACATCGACACTGTTATCCTCAAGGGGAAGAGTTTCTGCATTGCCTGTGACCCAGTCAAAATCATCCAAATGTCCACGGTCTATCGCGCGGTCACGCCCGACGCGCAACATATCCCAGTTGAGGTCGCATAACGTAATAGAGCCGTCATGCCCGCAAGCGGGAGGACGCTGGTTATTACGCTTTTGAATATACTGGTTTATACGAAAGGCGATATCGCCCGTGCCGCCTGCGACATCAAGATAATGAAGTCCTGCTTTGGGGCGGATACGGCGGATCAGGTGATCCTTCCATAGGCGGTGGATACCCCCAGACATTAGATCATTCATGATGTCATAGTTATCGGCGACGCTATCAAACACACCACGGACAAGCGCGGTTTTTTCGTCAGGTTTAACATCACGCGTCCCAAATTGCGTGCTTTCAGGATTCTTGGCGGGGTTTTCAGCAGTATTTTGAGTCATAACGTCTTTATAAAGTAGTTTGCCATGATGTCACGAAAGATTTTATTGGCCCCTACACATTAGGTATCAAGCCCCCACCTTCAGGTGGGAAGAGGCTTTAGCCGTTTTGTTCATAATCTATCTCCTTAAAATAAGTGTCGCTGTAAGCGGTATACACTTATTTTAAGGAGATAGATTATGAGCTACCGTACGTCAAGTCACACATTGTTTCACCATCGTTACCATATCGTTTGGATTACCAAATATCGTTTCAAGGTTTTACGCGGGGAAATTCGCGAACATGTGAGGGAGGTTATCCGTCAAGTTTGTGCTGAACTGGATGTTGAGATTGTTCAAGGTGTTTTAGCCAATGATCATATTCACATGTTCGTGGATATTCCGCCGCGTGTATCGGTCAGTGAGTTCATGCAACGTGTGAAGGGACGTTCGAGCCGTAAGGTACAACAACGCTTTCCAGAGCTACGCAAGCGCTATTGGGGCAGGCATTTTTGGTGTCGTGGTTATTTTTGTACGACCAGCGGGAATATTACCAATAAAGCTATTTTAGAGTATCTGACAGAACATGATAAGAAGCGAGACCGAGCTCACAGCTAATGGCTTATAGCCTCCATCACACACTACCGTCTTATAGACGGTAGTGGTTGACATAATTATTATTTTTGATTATACTTCTTCAACATAAAATCTTGAGGAGAAAAGGCTAAATGGGAAGCTTAAACGATAGAGTGATAGAAAATGAGTCTGTTAGTAATGCCTTTATGAAAGCGGTAGCATGGACTGTTTCAGGAGCTTTTACTATGGCATGTGTGGCCGCGTGGCAGATTGATTATTCTAATGTAAGTCCTCTCCCCGCTGATGGCGTATTAGTAACCCTTGCGTTAGTGTGTGGTGGTGGAGCGGTTACGACGATGATTGGCTATGGGGAACGTGCTTTTGAAAGTGTTGCAGGAAAGTTTGGTGCCGCTGTAGGTATTGCGACTATTGCAGGGGGAAGTTTATTATTTCATATGGGCGCTAAGAGTGAGCGGGAATATTTAGAGCAACGCAGTGATAATGCGTTAGAATCTGTGCAACAAAATGTTGCTGTAGCAGAAGCACCCTTATTAAAGAATATACCTCTGTAATTATCTAAGGTTTCAAAATTGCGCGGGCGTTTACACTTAAGGTAATCGTGCTTTCACCAGAGGCGGCGACGGGGGCGGCCATCGCACTTTCAGCAACATCCATAGCCATCATATTTCCACGCGCATAATGACGCGGTTGATGGGGGATACCACCACCATTGACGTTAACATCACGCAGTTCTGCCGATGATTTACCGAGCGCCTTCGCCGCACGATTGGCGCGCGTTTGTAATTGTTTTAACGCATCTTCCATGAGGGCATCTTGAATTTCCACGGCGGTTTCGGGTGACAAGGTGTAATTCAACCCATTCATATTAAGTTTCATATCCTGCAACTTACCAACCAATTTTAAAAGTTTTTCTGCGTTTTTTGATTTTAAGGTCATGGATTGTTGCCCGTACCATTCTTTTTCTTTGGTGCGGGGTTTATGACGTTCATGCACTTGGTATGATCCTGTATTAACTTTAACGTCACTGACTTTTTTTGCTGTCTTTAAAGCTTCCGCCATTGCTTCATTAATTTCATTTTGCAATTCACGCGCATCGGCATTTGTGGCAACGTAAGATAAGTTTGCAACCAATAGATCTTGCTCAACTTCACGGCGTTCTGTCGCGCTGATGTTTAGAATGACTTGTCCATCAGGCATAGATAAAATGGTATCTTCGGTATCGGCCAAAGCGGGGGTAGAGAAGCTTAACAGTAAAGTCAAAATAAGAAGTAAGCGCATGATTTAAATCCTTTTAAAAAGCCGTCATGCCAGTAAGCTGGAGGACGCTGTGAATAACTATTTAAGCCTATCTCTTTGGTGTAAAAAAGGCAAGAAGCCAACAATAAGGTCATTTTGGGGCGGGTGTATCTTTATCGAATGTTTTGCCGAATTAACTCGTATCAAGCTTATCAAATGACGAAAGTCAAGCAACAACAAAAGGAGTTTTGATAATGATACGTAAAATTATATCCATGAGAATTATAGCGGTTGCCGCCTTGGTAACGCTTCCCATACTGGGGGCACAGCCTGCACAGGCCAGAGATGGTAGAGAGCATTGTCGCGAATATACTAAAGATGTCAGCATTAATGGTCGTATTGAACAGGCCTATGGTAAGGCATGTCGTCAATCCGATGGAACGTGGGAAATTGTCAGTCTAGACGGTAGTGAATATGCGCGTGATAAAGTTCAAGATTCTATGTACAGCGATATTGAAAAATATGAAACGCGTCGTGCAAAGAATGGAACGGTTGAACGCATTATCATCGTCGATAATTATGCTTATGATCGTCCGCATTATCGGAAACGTTATAAACATTATGATGGACGTTACCGTTCCAAACATAGATATCACAGTGCCTCGTATAATAGTTGGCCGTTTGTGATCCATTGGGGTAATCATAACCGCGGTCGTTACTACAGTCATGGTAAGAAATATCATAAGAAAAGCTATGGCGGATATTATAAACATAAGCGTTATGGCCATGGTTACCACAAAAGCCGACATTAAAATTTAATTTGTACCCTGAAACTAGTCCCCGCTTTGTTATGAAGCGGGGATTTTTTTTTATTGACTACCTATTTGTTTTTATGTAAACAATTTTTATGAAGAATCAATTTTCTCTCAATTTTGTGGAGCAGTTGCTTGGTAAAGAAAAGGATGATGGATATTATCATTCTTTCGTCGCTCTTGTTCCTGTTGAAGATAACCTCACAGGTAGGTTTGAAAAAAAGGCGCAAAAACTTCACTTTGATGATGACACACGGTTTTATCGCTTCAAACCGAATGTAACGGTTGAACATATGAGTCAACGTAGTGAAATGGATGAATACGTGACAGACGCCGAAGAAATTCTTTTGCCACGATGGAATCATTTATTGGAACAAGCAGCACAGATTAGAGAAAAAGAATGTATCCCTTTTAATTCAATGAGAACAAATTGCCGTAGCGGAGCAAAGACTGCTATTGAATCTATGGGGTTTGTTTTTCGTGATGATTTTGCAAAATCATCAGTTGGTCTCGGGCCGCATGACTTTCCACCGTTCGAAGTATTTACGTTCGATGATAATAATCCGGCGCATACAGAGTTAGAGGTTATGCGTACGCATAACCAAGAACTTGTTGCACGATTGGCGTCATAATTTTATTCGGCTGTAAAGGCGAGGGCAGTATCTTGCTCGGTCTTTTCTTCGGTGTCGTTTTCAACGACAACATCGACGACGGTACCAACCGCTTTGGTTGTGACTCCAATGGCTGTACCGACAATACCACAAGCCGATAGGGCAGGGATGATAAGTGTGAGGAGGAGTATATTTTTCATGGTTTGGGTTCCTTGTTTTAGAGCGTCATTGCGAGGAGCCTGAAAGGCGACGTGGCAATCTTGTTAAGTTATATTAGAGTATAAATCTTTCCACTCAGGGTTCAAGTTTTCAATTAAAGTTAATTTCTTCTTGCGTGAACCGCTTTTGACTTGTTTTTCACGTAGTATTGCGTTTTCCATGTTGTTAAATATTTCGTAGTAAACAAGCGCAGTGCAATTATATTTTGAAGAAAAACCCTCTATAGCTTTACTTTTATGTTCGGCAACGCGCTTGATCAAGTTTGATGTCACGCCAGTGTAAAGCACACCATCACGTTTATTGGTTACTATGTAGATTGCGGGTTGTTTCATATTTGTATTATAGCGTCATTGCGAGCGTTGTCATTATTCTATCTTCGTCATTGCGAACCCAAGTCTATTTGGGTGAAGCAATCTCGTAATGGCGAGGGATTGCCGCGTCGCGTTCACGCTCCTCGCAATGACGGTTATTGTTAAGTTAAACGAACTAATCTTTTTTTTATGTTATCGTCAATGTTGATTAAAAATCCCTGCCATCCTGCACGTTTTGCTTTATTGGAAAGAGGTTTTCTAGCTATAAACATTTCAGGAGTTTGTAAATCTGCTGATAAATATTATAAAATTGAATATTCTTCTTTATTGACCAATACAAGATATAATGGAAAGTATATGCCAGAATCCATTCTTTCTTTTTGAGGTTTCCACGCAGCACCTAATATTTTTTTAGGAATTTTGTTTATATCTTTTACCGTTTTTGTTTTGACTTGTGCTAGATATCCACAAAAATCACAAACTATATCAGCGCATTTGAAATTGGGAGGTAGTTTTTTTAATGTTTTTTCTTTTTTACATTTAGGGCAATGACATGTTTTAGCGATTAAATTTTCGCCAAAATCTCCAAGTTTTTGTTTCTGTGTGACCATTTTTTCTTCTTCTTCTTTTTCTACTCTCTATTATTAACTGTCATTGCGAACGAAGTGAAGCAATCTCGTAATGGCGAGGGATTGCCGCGTCGCGTTCACGCTCCTCGCAATGACGGTTATTGTTAGTGTCCTTTGTGTTCTTCGTGTTAAACCTTATGAGATCCCGACCTTCGTCGGGATGACAGGTTGGCTAAGACGCTGTGCGCCTAAGCACCCTGTCACTTATCATCACCCATTTTGAGGGCATTAATAAACGCGGATTGAGGGATTTCGACGTTGCCGTACTGGCGCATCTTTTTCTTCCCTTTTTTCTGCTTTTCTAACAGCTTACGTTTACGCGAAATATCACCCCCATAACATTTGGCGGTTACATCTTTACGAAGCGCACTGATATGTTCTGCCGCAATGATTTTACCGCCCAAGGCGGCCTGCACGGCGATTTTAAACATCTGCCGTGGGATAAGTTCTTTCAGCCTTTCACACAATTGACGTCCGCGTCGTTCGGCATTTTCTTTATGCACAATCATGGACAGCGCATCGACATTTTCTTGGTTGACGCGAATGTCTAACTTCACCAGATCATTTTCGGCATAACCATCAAGCGCATAATCAAAAGAGGCATAACCACGGCTGATTGATTTTAGACGGTCATAAAAATCAAATACAACCTCATTGAGTGGTAGGCGATAAATAATCATCGCGCGGTTACCTGCATAATTAAGTTCAACTTGTTCACCGCGTCGTTCTTCACATAGTTGTAGTAAGCCACCTAAATATTCATCAGGTACAAGTATCGTTGCCTTAATCCACGGTTCTTCAATGCTGTCGACCTTCACGATATCTGGGAAGTCGGCAGGGTTATACAGCTCCATCTGCGAGCCATCGGTCATGTTGAGTTTATACACAACACTTGGTGCGGTGGGGATAAGGTCTAGGTCAAATTCACGTTCCAAACGCTCTTGGATAATCTCCATATGAAGAAGTCCAAGGAAACCACAACGAAAACCTAATCCTAAAGCTTGTGAATTTTCAACTTCATAAAATAAAGATGAGTCATTTAACGCCAGCTTGCCGATACTATCACGCAGCTTCTCGTAATCCCCCGCATCGACAGGGAACAGCGAACAAAACACCATCGGCACGGACGGTTTAAATCCTTTTAACGGCTCTGCACATGGTGTTTTATCATCGGTAATGGTGTCACCAACTTTTGTTTCAGTGATGTCTTTGATGGAGGCCGTGATAAAGCCCATTTCGCCGGGGCCAAGTGCGTCCAGCATTTCATGCTTTGGCGTGAAAATACCCACACGGTCAATCTCGCGCGTTGCGCCATTTGACATGAATTTAATCTTTTGTCCTTTGCGTAAATACCCGTCATAAATACGCACCAAAATCACCACGCCCAAATAAGTGTCATACCATGAGTCAATCAATAACGCCTTTGTAGGTTCATCGCGCGCACCCTCATGTGGCGGGGGCAGTTGCGTGACGATGGCTTCCAAAAGGGCAGGGATGTTCTCCCCCGTTTTACCAGAGACAGGAATGGCTTCATCCGCAGGTAAGCCAATCACGTCTTCGACTTGTTCTTTGGCTTTGTCGATATCAGCGGCGGGCAGGTCAATTTTGTTCACCACAGGGACAATCTCATGGT
>CAZYHI010000059.1:0-11502 GCA_964647515.1 uncultured Micavibrio sp.
TTGCTTAAAGATTTTGCTTCTTCAACAGTGATAACACCTTCGTTACCTACTTTTTCCATGGCTTCGGCCAACATATCACCAATTTCGGTATCACCATTGGCAGAAATTGTACCAACTTGTTTGATTTCTTCATTGGTTTTAACGTCTTTAGCACGTTTCTTAAGGTCTTCAACAACAGTTGCAACAGCAGCATCAACACCACGTTTCAGATCCATTGGGTTACGTCCCGCAGAAACAGCTTTCATACCTTCGCGTGCAATTGATTGCGCCAAAACAGTCGCAGTCGTTGTACCATCACCAGCATGCTCAACAGCTTTCGACGCCACTTCGCGAATAAGCTGAGCGCCGATATTCTGACGTGCATTTTTAAGTTCAATTTCTTTGGCAACAGAAACACCATCTTTCGTTGTACGTGGTGCACCAAAAGATTTTTGGATGACGACGTTACGACCCTTTGGCCCCAAAGTTACTTTTACAGCGTTGGCAATAATATCAACGCCTTTCATCATTTCATCACGAGCATCTTCGTGGAATCTTACATCTTTAGCTGACATGTTATAATTCTCCTTTGTCGAATTAAGTTGCCCTCAGACGCGCAAGCGCGTTACGGGCGGTTTTATAAATTAAATTAGTTTCTTTTGTCATCCTGAATTCATTTCAGGATCTTTAAAGATTCCGAAACAAGTTCGGAATGACAGTTTTTGGATTAAGCCGCAATGACTCCAATTAAGTCTGACTCTTTCATAACCATCAAATCTTCACCATCGATGCTCACTTCTGTGCCAGCCCATTTTGAGAAGATCACGCGATCACCAGATTGAACATCCAGCGGGCGAACATCGCCATTGTCGTTTACGTGTCCCGTTCCGACGGCAACAACTTCACCTTCCATAGGTTTTTCTTGCGCTGTATCTGGAATAATAATCCCACCAGCTGTTTTTGCTTCCTGCTCTACTAGACGCAGTAAGACTCGATCATGTAATGGACGAAATTTCATTGGTATACTCCTATAAGTAATTGATTTCGTTAATAATTTTAGACACCTCACCATGAGCATGCCAAGACCCTGACCTCAGAGTCGGGCTGTTATAGCATAGTAGGGTCAAAATTTTCAAGAGGATTCAACATAAAAACACCGCCTGAAGTTGGCTGTCAGTAATGTTTTCGTAATATATTTTGTGATATACTGGTCAAATGGTTGATTCAAACTCGGATAATTGTGAGGAAATGGCTATACAACTCAAAGGCTTTCGTCTAACGACAGCCCAGATTTACTACCACCTTCCCGACCATCCACGTGTTTTGCAGGAGTTTATCTGGCAAAATTACGACCTCGCCCCCAAATTTCCAAAGCTCTATAACTTTCTCGATTTTTGGGAACATAAAATCGACGGCGCGCTACACAGCGTCTATGTCGCGAAAAAAGAAATCATCAGCCCTGCTGATGCGCGTATTGTTGATGCAGAACTTACCCTGCAATAAAAAGTCCTCTTAATAAAACTCTCTTTATGATTGTGAATATAAAAATTCAAGGCTAAGTTAGGTTTGAATTCAAAATTGACTTAAATATAAGCCTACCCAAATAAATAGAACAAATCATGCACTTGTTAAGCACATTCTCACGTCGTTATTTAAAATATATAGTCAGCATAAGCCTACTAACTTTTTTACTATTACAGATGAATTTACCTTCAATCTGGGGAGATGCATTAAACTCTAACAAATCTTTATTGCTACTATCGACTTGTTTTATTATAGGCCAGATCTTTTTCTTAAACCTGCGTTGGCACGCTTACTTAAATGCTAAAAAAATATCTGTTCCTTTCACAACAAGCGTCCTTATTAACTTAGCGGGTTATTTCGCAAATACTTTATTTATTACATCCGTCGGCGGTATCATTGCAAAATCGGGACTAGCTATTAAGTATGGTCTTTCTATCACTCATGCTTTGTTTGCAACATTCTTAGATAGATTTATGACGCTGGCCGCCCTTATTATTCTCAGCGCCATAAGTCTGCCTTTATTACAAGGGGTTATTGATGAAAAAATTTTAACGATGCTCTCTTTATCAATCACCTTTATT
Organism: uncultured Micavibrio sp.; assembly: GCA_964647515.1. Classification (GTDB taxonomy): domain Bacteria; phylum Pseudomonadota; class Alphaproteobacteria; order Micavibrionales; family Micavibrionaceae. Next base: position 2,085 of record CAZYHI010000059.1, read on the forward strand.
ATCGCGAGTATATTATTAATCATTGGATTTTTAAGGCTTGGTATTTTTAAAGATTTTATAATGTCAGACAGAAAACGATCACGCGGTTTAGCAACAACCCGTGAATTTTTAGAGAACTACCCTCTAATGATAAAAACATCTGTTCACAGCCTTGCAGCACAAATTTTTTTTGTTATGGCCGTGTTTGCCCTTTCGTTAAATTTTGAACCCACAGCAATTCACCCTATTCAATTAATAGCACTCGTCCCGATACTCGCCTTAATTTCAAGCCTTCCCATCAGTTTTGGTGGATGGGGGGTACGCGAAGGTGCCTTCATTTATGGATTAAGCTTATTAGGGTTTTCCATGGAAGATGCATTCTTACTATCCATTCAGGTTGGTTTAGTGACCTTTATTGCCCCTGTTATTGTCGGATTACCTTATATAATAAAAGATAAATCGCATCTTTTAAACCGTCTGCACACGCACAACAATAATGCTTAAAAACATTAACTTAAAACCAGCATTGACCTTAGTATGTATTCTTGCTGTCGCCTTACAAATACAAGTCACTGTTTTTTCTGCGGTAGACTATGATGGTTTACGCCTTAACTTGGCTGACATCGCACTTCCTTTCATAGGTTTATACATTGCCATCACGCTACTGCTAAAAAAATCAAAATGGCCACAATGGAGAAAACCAAAACTCGTTTATATATCGCTCACCACTCTAACAATCGTGATGAGCATTGCCTTAATACAAGGTTATTTCTCAAATGGCTTTTTTTCGTCTTGGGCTTTTATTAATAAATATTTGGGATTTTTTATATTAATGTCATACACACTTCTTGGTGGATGGTTAGCGACAAATATAAATCATGATAATTTAAAATTATATTTTTTGCAGGTTTTTTGTGGCTTTTCTATTATTACAGTGGGGTTAAGCCTCCTAACTCTCATCATAGAAGCACTTACCAATATCCCATTATGGATTGGAAACTATCATTGGGATGGATTTATGGCCAACCGCAATGCTTATATGATACTTGCCATTTTTACTCTTATTACCGTTAACACACATCATTATTCTTCAAGTAAATTACTGCCTAACTGGTTTTTTTCCTTACTATGGTTTCTCATGCCCTTTTTTGTCATTTTTAATGCGTCTAGGACTTTTTGGATTATTGGCGGTATCATAACACTGATCATACTGCTCATACGACCCCTTGATTTTATAAAAAAAGTGCTGCCCTTTTTACTTTTAGGCGGTCTTCTCTGCGCCAGTTTAACCGCAATGTTAGATTCTAGAAAATATCACGGCTTCGCACAATTCAACACAATGAAACATTTAATATTAGAAAAAGAAGCAAGGCACAGAGGCGATCAAGCACGCATAATTGTTGCACAAGATGGCTTAGCTCTTTACAGCCAATCAAACCCTCTCATCGGATCAGGATTAGGAACTTTTAAAGAATTTCAAATAGAAAAACGAGGAGAGTTTATAACAATAATAGATTTTACTGCTTTATGGTTCTTGGTTGAAACAGGCGCCATTGGGTTAATCGCTTTCGGCTCTTTTTTCTTTTTATGCCTCTGGGTATTTTTCAAACAAGGTAAAGAAAACAACATCGATTCTCCTTTCTATTGGTCTTTATTCTTTTTTCTTATTGCTTTTGCTGCTGCTTCTTTCTTACATGAACTTACATATACACGTTTTTTATGGTTTTTACTCGGTCTTGGTTTAATTAAAAGCTACCCTCGATAAACCCATGTTCATCTGGCAAAATTACGACCTCGCCCCCAAATTTCCAAAGCTCTATAACTTTCTCGATTTTTGGAAAAAAAATTACTTGGAATTATTTCTAATAAACCCGCATATACCCATCTTCAATCCAAAGCGCTTGGTCATCACGAAGACCAATGATTTTTTTATCTTTATTGGCACTGTTCAATATATCTTCAAATGCATTATTAAATTTTGCTTGATTGATATGTGGCACAATAGAAAAATCAATCAAATCATGGGCCGTCGTGCTTTCTAAATTTGCTTTGGATGAATCATCAACGTCACCAATAAAATCGATATCAGGACACATAACAATAGACCCCGCACTTGAGCCCAAATAAATACCGCCGCGTTTAAAAAAGACATCTAAGACTTCTTGAAAATTAATTTTATTCATCGCCTCTAACAAATAATAAGTATTACCACCTGTCACATATAAAACATCCATATCAAGAAGGGCATCAAGAAGCTCACTTTGTGTTTTATTCTTAATATCAAATTCTACAAAATCTTTCACCAATGGTTTAATTGTGGCCAATTCTGGTTTCAGCCATGCTTCATGCCCATCTTCCGCATAAGCCGCCGTCGGAACACACAACACACTCATATCTTTTAACTTATCACCAAAGACCAAGGGTAGTTTTGGTGCAAAATGTTCAACGGTAGAAGTCAGTAATAACTTCATTTTTCTCCTATGGTGTAGTGACGTGGATAACCTTTTGTTATCTGACCCCAATCTGAATTTTTAACACGTTCCTGATGGGATTCAAAACTGTCTTTGGATGAAAATATTTCAGACACTTCAAAGCGTCCAACTTTACTATCAGAAAAGCTCACCTCAAACTTTTCACAACCATCTTCTAATTTTGTCAGTCTTATATGCTCCTTTAAAGCAAAACTTACCTTATCTATCGCATCTTCAGGCACATCCATATATCCATTTAAATATATTTTTGTCATTTACATTTCCGTCCCTGGTGCGATGGTGACTTTCAGTCCATCAAGCTCTTCACTCATCAATATCTGGCAAGAAAGCCTAGAGTTATCTTCAACCTCCATGGCTTCATCTAACATATCTTCTTCGTCATCACGCATATCGTGAAGCTTATCCACCCAATCATCGGCCACATAAACATGGCAAGTTGCACAACAACACGCGCCGCCACATTCGGCCTTTAAATCTAACTTATAATCTTTGATAATTTCCATGATGCGCCAACCTTCAATAGCCTCTAATTCATGCTCTTTACCCTCACGATCTGTCACAAAGATCTTCATGGTGTCTTATCTTTCATGATAAACAAGAAAGCCACCGCGATACCCGCCGTGCAAATTAAATCTTTGATAAGGTCGATCATGAGTTGAAAGACAAGAAAGACCGTCCGCGCCATGGCATTGGCCTCCCCTTCTTGTGTAAAACTAGAAACGGTTTCCCCCAATAACATCAAGGCCAACATCGCAGGCACAATACAAATCAGCCATAACCCAATCAAACGAAAGGTCAGTGACATCGGTTGCAATTTTTTAAGAACATCCCCAAGCGGGTAATTCACACTTAACGGAATATAAAGCCAAATAAAACGGAACAACAAAACACTACTGACCATCATCACCAAGCCAACAACGGCCAAGCGCGGGTCTTCGGATGCTTGCGGCGTTATCTCCTGCGGGATATAGGGCGTTAAAAAAGCCAAGTACCCGTGGATTAAGAAATTAATCAACGTATACATGATTGTGCCAGCCATGATTCCACGACTACGCGCGGCGATCTCCATCATGTCTTTTTTTTGATTCCCAGAAAAACGAAACGGCCAACGATGCGCCCCACCCGTCATAATCGTACGCGCCCAATGTGTTAGTAACCAACCTTGCAAAAAGAACGCAGGTAACAAAATAATGCTACGCATCCAATCGCTTTCATCTTTTGCGTATGTCATTAATAAGGTAAAGCACGCTAGATTAACCAAAAAAGGAAACGCGGCCATCTTTGCCAGATAAAGACGTTCTTCCCATATCTTACGATAAGTAATTTCAACAACATTGATGATATCAAAAACAGCCATGATTAAAATTTATGCCGCCTTATCATCAACGCCAAGCTTTTCCTGTAAAGAAGAAGAAGACGTTGTATATTGAAAACGTAATTTTTTATCCGGATAAACATATCGGAAAGCTTGTTGCGCCATTAGGGCGCTTTCGTGAAAGCCCGACAGAATAAGCTTCAGCTTACCTGCGTAACTATTAATATCACCGATAGAGAAAATCCCTTGCGTTGTTGTTTCAAATTTTTCGGTATCAACAGGGATTAAATTTTCGTGCAAGTTCAATCCAAAATCCGCAATCGGCCCCAATTTCATCGTTAAACCATAAAAGGCGAGCAATGTATCACATTCAACTTTATACGGCTCCTCCCCTTTCGGATGCACTGTCACAGCCTCAAGCTGACCATTTTCACCATGCAACTCTTTAATGTCCCCCACATAGAAATTCATTTTGCCATCATCGACAAGCTGGCGCATTTTTGAAACACTATCGGGCGCGGCGCGAAATTCACTGCGACGATGGACAAGCTTTGTTGCTTTGGCCAGTGGTTCTAAATTCAAACACCAATCCAGCGCACTGTCACCACCGCCTGCGATTAATAAATTTTTATCTCTAAATTGTTCCATTTGTCGTACGGCATAAAAAACAGATTTACCTTCATAATCTTCTAAATTCGGAATATTTGGTTTTTTCGGCATGAAAGATCCGCCGCCTGCGGCAATCACAATGACAGGGGCTTCCAAAATTGTATCTTGATCTGTCGTTAACTGCCAATTGCCATTATCAAGCTTGGTGAGCCCCGTTGCCATTTGTTGTAAATGAAAGACAGGGGAGAAAGGCTCAATCTGCGCCATGAGATTATCGGTCAATTCTTGCCCTGTTATCACAGGAAAACCAGGAATATCATAAATCGGCTTTTCGGGGTACAGCTCCGCGCATTGCCCCCCTGGGCGGTCAAGGATATCGACCAAATGCGCCTTCATGTCCAGCAAGCCCAGCTCAAACACAGCAAACAGCCCCACAGGCCCTGCACCAATAATAATAACGTCTGTTTTGTGTTTATTTTCTGCCATAATGGGCATATAAAACTATTCTTAAGGGAATTTCAATGACGCAAGCAAAACAAATTCAAAACTGGTTGTTTTTCACCGCTTTTATGGTGTTTGCCATGGCCATTATTGGCGCGATTACGCGCCTGACAGGCAGTGGGTTGAGCATGGCCGAATGGCGACCCCTTATGGGCGCTCTGCCACCCTTAAATGACGGCGAATGGCACAGGGTTTTCACCCTCTATCAACAAACACCCCAATACCAAAAGATTAATAGTGGGATGGAACTATCCGACTTTAAAAATATCTTCTTTTGGGAATGGTTTCACCGCCTTTGGGGGCGGCTTATTGGTGTCGTCTACGCCCTGCCTTTTTTTTATTTTTGGGTACGTCAACAAATTCCACAAGGCTATAAACTCAAACTACTCATCGGTCTTATTCTGGGCGGACTACAAGGACTGATGGGATGGTACATGGTTAAAAGTGGCCTTGTTGATCGCCCTTCCGTCAGTCATTTCAGATTAGCCGCTCATTTAGGGTTGGCCTTCCTTATCTTTGCTTACCTGCTTTGGATTGGCTTTAGTTTGCAGGCAACGACAAAAAGAATAAGCAGCTTTTGCGAAAAACGTCACGGTTGGGTCACGTTAGGGGTTATCGCCATCACTATTGTCTGGGGAGCCTACGTCGCAGGGTTAGATGCAGGACTGATTTATAATAGCTGGCCAAAAATGGGCGCGCATTGGTTACCGCCTGAGCTCAACACCTTTACCAACGTTTTTTTTGAACCTGTCAGTGTGCAGTTCATCCATCGTTGGATAGCGATACTTACCATGCTCGTCACTTTTACCTTTGCTTACCGTCTCAAAAACACAGCTATCGCCGCTATGGTTTTTGTACAAGTCGGGTTGGGAATTGCAACATTACTCAGCCAAGTGGCAATCCCCCTCGCCGCGATGCATCAAGCAGGTGCATTCATCCTTGTTGGTTTAATGATTCATCAACTTCAAAAAATGCATTGAGAATAAACACACCTATAATAGGCATATTCATTGAACGTTAATATCACATAACCACCGCAAAGACACCAAAACGCAAAGCGTTCAGTACAACACTGTAAAATTTATGGCTTCGCGCCTTGATAATTTCATGAGGCGATTCAATAAGAGCCGTTCATTTTTTTGCTTTTCCTGCGCAGGCAGGAATCTTTTTATATAAAGGTTATAAGACCCCTGCCTTCGCAGGGGAGACAGAAGTAGTAGAAATCTATAAAGTCTCTGTGTCTCCGTGTTAAATTTTTTTAACCACGAATATAAAAATAACAAAGACGATACGTTACTTTTTATTTTTTGCTTTCTTGTCTTTCTTGTCTTTTTCTTGTTGCGCTTTTGCCTTATTCGCTTGCTCAGCACGCTCTTTAATAACTTCCTCTGGTAACAAAACATCCTGGAGCAAGTTCACTAAACTTTCTTCGGTTCTATCCATACTGTCCAGCAAGCCCTGGCAGGCTTCAACCGTTGTCACAGGGATCTTTTGCACTTGAGCATCAGAGAACGCATACGCCTTATCATTCAACTTCATAATATGTTTGTAATCAGAGATATGAAATGCCTCTTGTTCCTTCAACTCTAAAGCCAGAAATTTTTCAGCATCTTTTAAAATTGATTCAACAGCCTTTTTCCAATCACTAAAGCGTTTATTCATGGGCTCAGCCATGTCTTTATTTTCTGCTCCACAAGCTTTTACCGCATTACCAACATCACGACGAACTGTTTCAACAACCCGAATAACACTATGTTTATTTCTAAAAATAAAAAACGTCTGCTGATTGGGTTTGGCTAACCTTTTTAAAAGTGCATTTTCTGAACTCACCCATTCCGTGATAGGTGTGTCTTTTTCTATTTCTGCCTCAACCTTCTTTTTATTTTCTTCAGCTAGTTTTTTAACATCTTCTTTTGATTTTTCTTGCGCCGAAACAGGTAAAGAAAAAGATAAGATAAATGATAAAACCAATAAAATAGTCGGTAAAATTGTCATTTGGGCCAAAACGTAACGCATGATAATAAAGCTTTCTTTTTTGATTGTTCCTCCATTATAAGCGTTAAAACAGAACAAGGTCAAAAGAAGCTATCGAAAAAACCACATAAATATAAAAAACCGCTGAGAAGTACAATGTCTTCTCAGCGGTCAAAGGGACGAAATTTTAATAGGAATAAATGAAATAAGTTGCGGGGCAATGCAACATTATTTCTCCCTACTAAAAAATAATAAAAGGCCGCTACAATTTTGAAGCTTTTGTAAACATTGTAAAATTGAAATGATCCTCTTACTATTATGTTAAATAATAAATATTAAGACGGTCTAAATTTTATTTAAAATTGTATCTAAATAAGATTTATCATTATATTTCAAACTCTTAATCAACAAGCCGATTCCACCATCCTTTTTTCTTTTTCTTTGGAGCTTCATTGATTGTTTCAAAATCTTTCGCATGGTTATCTTCGGTAAGACTCGACTTTTTTGAATCATTCGACGCTTTCTTCTTAGTCGCACTCGCCTTGCTCTTCGCAGCAGGTTTTTTCTCAGCTGTTTTTTTCACAGCTTTTTTAACAGGCTTCTTCTCGTCTTTACTCTCTTCTTTTTTATTTTTTACAACACCAGAATCCTTCGACTCTTCTTTCTTCTTGTGACGCTGGGGTGGCTTTTTATTTTCACTACCCTCTTCACTCGAAACATTTTCGTTACTATTCTCATTATTTTTATTATGACGACGTCCGCCACGGCGACCACGACGACGATTTTTCTTTTGTTTGTCGCCATTTTCTTCATTGTTATTTTTGGAATCAGATGATGTTTTTTCAGATTTACCCTGATCTGTTTTTTTATTATCCTGCTTCACACCTTTACGTTGCTTAATAGGGTCAAGACGAAACTCAGAGGCATGCAAATCATCATCGGTACGGATATGCACACGGAAATCATAACGTGCCTCAATATCGGCCAGCATCTGACGTTTATTGTTTAAAATATAAACCGCCACTTTGTTCGGCACGTTTAAGGACAACTCCGCAACACGGCCTTTAATACCTTCTTCTTCCAACGCACGCATCGCGCTGATCGCCGCATAATCCAAAGTCTTTACCAAACCAACACCATCACAATGGGCACATTGTTCAAATTGTGCTTCGGTTAAGCTAGGGTTCAAACGCTGACGCGATAATTCCAACAATCCGAAAGATGATATACGGCCAACCTGAATACGCGCTCTGTCTGATGACAATGCATCACGCAATTTATTTTCAACTTTACGATTGTTACGGCGTTCTTCCATATCAATGAAATCAATAACAACCAAACCACCTAGGTCACGCAATCTCAATTGACGCGCCACTTCGGCAGCGGCCTCTAAGTTTGTTTTAACGGCTGTCTCTTCGATGTGACGTTCTTTCGTCGCTTTACCAGAGTTCACATCAATGGCAACCAACGCTTCAGTTGGGTTAATCACCAACGAGCCACCCGATTTCAACGTCACAGAAATTTCATTGATTTCACTAATTTGTTTTTCAACATTATAACGGTGAAATAACGGCACACGATCATCATTATATTCTTTTACTTTTTTGGCATGTGACGGGACCAGCATTTTCATGAAGTCTTTGGCAGTCTTATATCCTTTATTCCCCGCCACCAAAACATCATCAATATCACGCGTATATAAGTCACGAATGGAACGCTTAATCAAATTACCTTCTTCGTTAATCAAGGCAGGTGCATTGGATTTTAATGTCTCTTCACGAATAGTATTCCACAGCCGTGTTAAATAATCTAAATCACGTTTAATGTCCGCCTTTGTACGCGACACCCCTGCGGTTCTTAAGATTACCGACATCCCAGAGGGAATAGTCAGTTCCTTTAAAATATCACGCATACGCTTGCGGTCTTTAAAATTACCAATCTTACGGCTGACGCCGCCGCCGCGTGGACTGTTTGGCATCAACACACAATAACGCCCTGGCAAGGACATATACGTTGTCACCGCTGCGCCTTTATTACCACGCTCTTCCTTAGACACTTGGATCAACATAATTTGACCGCGTTTCACAACTTCTTGAATTTTATATTTATGGCGTAGGTTAAAACGGAAAGGCTTACCACTATCACCATCATCAACAATTTCATCAGATTTAGAACGGCGCATCGCACTGCGTTTACCTTTACCGCCACGATTATTACGGCCACGTCCACGATTATTACGGCCACGATTATTGCGCTTACCTTTACCGTCAGTTGGATCTTCTGGAGATTCTAAACTCTGCGCTTTGGCTAAGGCTTCGGCATCCAGCTCTTCATCCGTTTTTTCATCATCTGGCTTAACATTCCCTATTTCCGCTTCAGCATCTTGAGCCTCTGCCTCTTCGTCTTTTTTAGACTTCTTTGTCGATTTAGCCGCCGATTTCTTTGTTGGTTTTTGGGTTGATTTTTTCGCCGACTTTTTAACCGCCTTCTTCTTAGGTTTGGCCTTACCGTCTTTTAAATCTGAATCATCTTCACAGGCAGGTTTATC
>CAZYHI010000060.1:0-11316 GCA_964647515.1 uncultured Micavibrio sp.
CCTCAACATGGGTAGTGACCAAAAATATTCTAAACGCTTGGTCTTTATTGTCGGTGGGTCTGCCATTGCCTTGGGCGTATTGGTATTATTACAAACATGGACATCCATGTTCGACAGCCTGATTTTTGGTAAAATCACGTCAACATTGATCGTCATTGGCTTACTCGCGGCCTTCATCATGGCTGTATTTGATGATTTCTTTGAAAACAAAAAACTTAAAGACGAAAATTATTTAGACTAATAAACAAGCCGAGGTAACTCCCATGACATTATTAAACAAAGGCGAGAAAGCACCACTCAACCATACTTTAAAGGCGCGCCAGCGTATTGTCGCGGGGTTAAGTTGGGACGCACGTGAAGATACCGTTGGCCTTATAGGGCGTATAAAAGGTGACTCCCAACATGATTTAGACATTAGCTGTTATATCTATAATAAAGAAGGAGAGTTCATCGATTTTGTTGGTCCCGACGCGCAAGACTCCATGGATGAATCCGAAGCCATCTACCACAGTGGCGACGACCAAAGCGGCACTGGCGATGGCGATGATGAATTTATCTCCGCAGAATTGGCAGGGCTTCCCGCCGATACTTATGGCATGGTTTTTCTGGTTGAAGTCCGTAGTGAACATGTTTTTAGTGATGTCGCCGCCCCTTTTGCCCGCATTGCCGATGGTATGGATAATAAAAACCTCATCGAAATCTCTATCACAGGGGAAGGAGCAAACAGCTCCACCGCTTTTGTCATGGCCGCCATTCAGCGTAAAAGCGACAGCCCCACAGGCTGGCAAGGCTATAATATCAGCGAATTTCCTGATATTTCCCAGATTGAAGATTGGGGCAGCTATTTAGCACAGTTTATAGATTAAAAAAACTTGACATATTTACAGTCCTTTCCTATAAGGCACCTCATACGTGTAAAACTTAAAAGGAAGACCAACTATGTACACACCAAAAACAACTGCAAGTATAACTGCAACAACAGCTCTTTTCACCCTTCTTGCTGGCTGCAGTGGCAGTAGTAGCAACAACACACCAGCAAATGATGCTCCAGCTCCAATCACACCAGCAAATGATGCACTAGTAAATGGTGATCATCTTTTTACAGGTACGACGAACATACTGGACATAGACTATAATATTGTGCCAGCCTCAAGTTTAGAATCTGGAACAAATTACCTTTTCACTGAAAATACACGTATCACTGGAATTATTCCGAATGATGTAGATGCAGACGTTCTCGGCAATCTATCTATTCCAAACAACCAAAATGGAAACGATATCAACCTAGAATCAACGGAGATCACCTTTTTCAGAGATCTAAGCTTGATAAATAGTAGCATAACAGCGGAGTCAGTTCTTGGCATCAATCTTGATGGGCGCCTTAATGAAATAACTGCAAGAGCTAATGGTGGAATAATACAAATAAGCGGTCGCTTTAATGAAAACTTAACCACGCTTAGCACCCTTAGTGAATTTAGTAACATTTCTGTTGGTGAAATGGCTGTAGAAGCAAATAGTAACAGCATAGGAACGTCACGCTTCTCTTCTGCCAGTGGTGGAACAGGAGCAAACACTGAGTTTACAAACCTTAAATTCATGAGAATTGAAAACGGTTCTTTATCTTGTTCTACGCATTTTAATTACACTGCAGACAATATAGATAGACTAGAAATAGTAGATAATGGCATAACACGCGAAATTCCTGTAGAACAAGCATCATTCACAGTTGCAGACATTCAGCAATATGGCGCCACTTGTTACGGTCCACGCTAAACTACTGGAATGATTTGATAATTTCACTCCTCCACCCTTAATTATTCAAAAGGTGGAGGATTTTTTATATCCAATATTATGTTCTTTATAGATTGATATTTACGCCAAGCCTTGCTAAACAAGGCGAGCAATTACTTATTGGGCACATCTAACTGACGTGTCTTATATAAAAATGGGCACGTGGCCGAGTGGCTGAAGGCGCTCCCCTGCTAAGGGAGTATGGAGTTTATAGCTTCATCGAGGGTTCGAATCCCTCCGTGCCCGCCATTTTCACGCTTAACAAAAGAAGCTCTCCTTCATGAATACCACCTTAATAGCTTCTGTAATGCTTATAATTAATATATTGTTTTTAGCCATAGCTTATCAGCTGCCTCAATCTATACAAGAAGATCATATCTATGAGAACGTTCAAGTTCTCTGCTTGTTCATCAGCATGGTTATTTTTTTGTACGCCTCCTTTATGCGCGATTTTAAAAGCATCGCCTTCCTCAGTGCTGTCACTTGCTTTCTTTTTATATTAAGGGAATTGGATGTCGAAAATTTTGATATTCCTCATATTTTCATTCTATTATTTAGTGGGACAGGAAAAAAGATGTTATTCGCTTTTTTAATACTTCTTTCGCTCTATTTCGTTAAAAAATCATATGAGGTTAAACATATTATCAAAAATTTCATTCCTGATATGAATCCTTTTATAATTTTGCTAGCACTTCTTTTTGTTATATCTTGGATTTTTGATAAAGAAATATTTGATACGCCATATAACCTTTTATTTGAAGAACTGGCCGAAACAAATGCTTATTTTATCATCATTGCAGCCGCTTTGTTTTATAATATGAAGTATAAATTGAGTAGTAATAATGGAGAAAGCTCTCTCTCCCTTCAACGATAATATTTTCTCACCCATGATGTTGGTTTAATCGTTTTATACCATTTTTTCCAAAAAGGATATTTGCGCGGCCAGCGGCCTTTGATGGCATCTGGTGGATTAACAGGACCATGAAATAAAATAATTTTTGTACCTGCCGCGGGCTCTTTGGGTGTTTGAAACAAACGCAAATGACGTGGTGGCATGCAATGAAATGGGAAGCTCTTACACCAATCATCGGGCCAAAAGTTAAGCTTGCCATATTTTTCAATAACTTTAGAGGACATATATTCTTGGCTTGCGGTTTTAAATTTGGCTTGCACCGCCAAAAAATCATCTTCCATATCCTGCGCGATATAATTGAGCGGACCTTTTCGCATCATTGTCACAGATGAATTCCCAATCGTACCATTGCCGCGCGTCCAGTTATAACAAATGATAAAATCTTCTTCGGGCAGATAATCAAACATCTCATCCATAGGGCTTGTTATAACGACATCAATATCAAGATATAAGAAACGCTCGCCTTCCTTAAAGGGGGTAAGGTCTGAACGACATAGTGTTTTCTTACGATACATTCCTTTGGTTTGAAGCGATGCTGATTCAAAGGGTGGTAAATCAAAAACTTCAATATTACTGTTCAGACCATCGGCTATATCGGTAAAACAGATAAAACGAAACGGACGCGTCATATTGCGACTGACCATTGAATAGAGCTTATTCACATATTCAGAATCATAAGCCGTTCCCCATTTCATACAAACTATATTTGCGATATCAGTCAATGAAGTCTCTTTGTTTGGTTTGTTAATAATCTTTATTATAGTTAAAAATAGGACTGTTCATACCCCTTAAAAATAGTATGATTACCCTATGACAGATCACATTTTTACATTTACCTCCTCTCTCACCAAAGCATCAAAAAAGAAGGCTATTCCCATTCATATTTTTGAACAGGGGGATTTTCCAGCATGGATCAAAAAACAAGAGGCTCTTTTGGTTAATCAAGCCAAGCAGGCAGGTTTTATCGCTAAACCTAAACAAGCTCTGTCCGTTTTTGATGAAAATGGTGATCTTAACACGATCTTGTTTGGGGTCAGTTCCCCTGTCTACTATTTGGATACAGCCAGTTTATTTCAGCATATCCAAAAAACCTGTTCTAAAGATTTTATCAGCAAAAAAGTTTTTGAAATCGCTGATCGTCACGAAGAGGATGTCGCCAATAAAATAGCACTTGGCTGGGCGTTAGGCTCTTACAAGTTTGATCTTCATAAAAAGCGTAACGATGCCATTCCAATGCTTATTTTGCCGCAGTCTTGTGCATCAAATTTAGTTAAGGCGACGTTTGAATCAACCTGTATTCTACGTAATTTAATTAATACACCTGCCAATAATTTAGGTACGGATGAATTGGCGGATGCCGCAAAGGATTTGGCCAAACGCCATAAAGCCAAAGTCAAAATTATCCATGATGATGATTTACTCAAGAAAAATTTTCCGATGATTTACAATGTTGGTAAGGCCAGTACCCGCCCACCGCAATTGGTGGACATCAAATGGGGATCATCTAATCACCCAAAGGTCACGCTTGTCGGTAAAGGCATCATCTATGACACGGGTGGTTTAAATCTTAAGCCTGGTCAATATATGCGCGACATGAAAAAAGATATGGGCGGCGCGGCGCATGCCCTTGGTGTGGCCAATATGATTATGGCGTTGGACTTGCCTGTTCAATTGCGGGTGTTACTGCCTATCGCGGAGAATTCTGTATCAGGTAACTCATTCCGCCCGGGAGATATACTCCCTACCCGTAAAGGTCTTAGTGTTGAAATTTGTGACACCGATGCGGAAGGACGCTTGGTTTTGGCCGATGCACTAACTTATGCGTGTGAAGAAGACCCTGATCTCGTGATCGACTTTGCGACCTTAACAGGGGCGGCGCGTGTTGCCGTTGGTTATGATATACCCGCCTACTTCACCAACAAAGATGATTACATTGATGACTTACGTCATGCCAGTGTTGAGGTCGATGACCCCTGCTGGCCATTCCCTTTGTTCGAAGGGTATGACGCCAATTTAAATGGTGATGTTTCTGATATTAGAAATGAAGGAACAGGTCGTGCAGGCCATATTGAGGCCGCGCTCTTTTTACAGCGTTTTATCACACCCGAAACAGATTGGATCCACTTGGATTGTTTCGCATGGGAACAAAATGGTAAAGCAGGTCGTCCCAAAGGCGGTGCAGAGACAGGTTTGCGTGCCATCTTACATTTTATAAAAAGAAACTACGTATGATAATGAGGTATAAGTTATTATGAAGCTAACCGTTATATCTTCAACGGCTGACATTTTAGGGGAACCAACGAAGCCTTCACTCATCAGCCAAAAAGATTCACAGTTATTATACGGTGAAAAATTTCAAGTTGAAAAATCTCGCGGTGCTTATGTTTACGGGCATAGTGTTTTAGATGGGTATAAAGGATATGTTGAACGTGGACAGCTTATTAAAGATGCCCCACCTTCCACGCATTTTGTGAAAGTCAGAGCGTCACATCTTTATCCAGAGCCCTCTTTTAAATCAAGACCCATGACACGATTAAGTTTCATGTCACGCCTTACCCTTACCACCAACAGCGAAAATGGCTTTACGCAATTAAGCGATCAAACTTGGGTATTCACAAACCATATTGCCCCTATGAAAGATTTTAAAAAATCTGGTGATTTGGCGCAAACCGCTGAAATATATTTAGGCACACCTTATTTATTTGGCGGACGTTCTGCTTTCGGAATTGATTGTGCGGGGCTTGTGCAAGTGGCCATCTATGCTTATGGGCATCCTTGCCCTTTACGCGATAGTTGTGATCAAGAAGGCAGCTTTGGTACGTCTGTTACACATGATGATGTGCAACGTAATGACATTGTTTATTTCAAGGGGCATGTCGGCATTATGGTGGATGATAAAAACATTCTGAACGCCACCGCGCGCCACATGACCACGCTTATTGAACCGTTAAGCGATCTTGAATCTGCCTATGATGGCGGCATCACACATATCGCGCGGCTGTAAAAATTTTACTTATCTTCTTCGGTAGGATCATAGGAAACTTTGGGAAGATCTGTTGCCTGATACTCTCCAGAAGAGGGTTCATAACTTCCAAAATCATTATAATTTTTCGTTTTTTTCTGTAGGACATGCGGCGTGTGAGAGCGGTTTTTCTCGGTCACAGGTGTTGTTGGCCCACGATATTCCAACTGTCCTTTATGGTTTCCGCCGATCATGTCGGCAGATTCATAAGTCGGTCTATCATGTGCTATTACAGGTTCACTCGTGAAATCAACACTGACAAGCTCTGGGTAATCAAAACCACCGCGGCTGAAATAATCATAGGCGGCTCCCAAAACGAAACCATTGACAACATTATAAACAACCCATTTATTGATGTCTCTTTTAATCAAGACAGTTTTATCCCTATTGCCCGGTGCCAAACAACGAACAACAAGGTCATGAGGGGATTTCATCACTGCCAATGTTTGACCCGTATAGGCTATATATTTGTGATCTTGGTTTTCAAGGGTACATTTGGCATTTTCCGCCCCCGGTGTTTCAATCGTCATTAAAACGGTTTGACTATCCGCAACCGTAGCGCAAGCCGCCAACATTAGGCTAAGAAAGGAAAATGTAAGAATTTTATGCATGATGATTAATCCATATAAGGTAAGAATAGGTCAAGAAAACGTAATTCTATTGTTAAAAATACAGGAAGTTCCGCAAACTGTCTACGTGATTGAAAAAATACTTGATTTTCGCAAAAAAAAAGTAAATTACGTAAAAATTAAAAATAAGGTAAAAGACAACATCATGGCCAAAGCTTACGGAACTAAGAATAGCACAGATTCCGATATGCACGCAGTGTCACTTGACCATGGCAACTGTGGCGGCCGTGGCGGCCGTGGCGGCCGTGGCGGATCTACTCTATGGTGGAAAAAATTAGAAAAAGCAAAAAAATATTTTCAGGACAACCACAACTCTTGGAACGGTATACACACTTCAGATAGCGCGTTATCTTCTTGGATCACAGATACCAAACAATCACATAGAAAAGGTAATTTATCCGAAGAACAGATTCAACATCTCCAAAAAATCCACTTTCCATTTGATGGAATAAGTAATGCGACACACTCAAAGAACACCAAATTACAGAGTACTATTGCCCTAAAAGAAGAGTGGGATAAAGGCCCTCTCCCTGAAGCAAAACAAACAACATTATTTGAGGCGTTGAAAGAATATAATACAGCTTACATACATGGTCGCCTGTCTGAATTCTCCGCACAGAAATTAGGTATAGCTCTTAAGCCACTGCCTTAATTGGTGTTTCCTTTGGGCTTTGGATTTTAAAATCTAGGTCATTGTTCTTGATCGTGACCTCAATGAGTGAGCCGTCAATAATATCACCTTGCAGCAGCATTTCGGCCAGTCTATTTTGCAATTCGGCCTGTATCACCCGTTTAAGCGGCCTTGCCCCATAAACAGGGTCATACCCCTTATCGGCGAGCCATTTTTTGGCCGCCTCATCAACATGAAGCTGTATGCGTCGCTCGCTCAATAATTTATGAAGCTCCTTCATTTGAATATCAACGATAGCGGTCATTTGCGCCCGCCCAAGACGGGAGAATAACAATATCTCATCAAGACGATTCAGAAACTCTGGTCTGAAGGCAGCTTTAACAGCGTCCATCACAGGTTCTCGTGCTTTTTCAACATCTTCACCATCGCGTAGCTCAACCAAATGTTGCGCGCCAAGGTTTGATGTCATAATCAAGACTGTATTGCTGAAATCAATTGTCCGTCCCTGCCCATCAGTCAAACGACCATCATCTAAAACCTGTAACAAAATATTAAAGACATCAGGATGCGCCTTTTCAACTTCATCGAACAGCACCACTTGATACGGACGACGTCGCACAGCCTCGGTCAAAGCACCGCCCTCATCATAGCCGACATATCCAGGGGGAGCGCCAATCATCCGCGCCACAGAATGTTTCTCCATATATTCAGACATATCCATACGCACCATGGCACTATCATCATCAAAGAGAAATTCTGCCAAGGCTTTGGTCAATTCTGTCTTACCAACACCTGTTGGCCCCAAGAACAAAAACGAGCCAATGGGGCGGTTGGGTGATTGAAGCCCTGCCCGTGCGCGGCGCACAGCGTTCGACACGGCAACCACGGCTTGGCTTTGACCAATAACACGTTGCCCGAGATTTTCTTCCATATTGAGGAGTTTATCACGCTCACCCGCCATCATTTTATCAACAGGGATGCCCGTCCATTTACTCACGACATAGGCGATGTCATCTTCGGTAACCTCTTCATCAATCATGTGATCTTCGGTGACTTTTGAAGCTTTTTGAAGCAACTCTTCCAATTCAGGAATTTGACTATATTTCAACTCACTGGCTTTGGTCCAATCGCTGTCACGCTCGGCTCTTTCCAACTCAATTCGCGCTCGATCAAGCTGTTCAGTGATTTTTTGCCCCGCATTTAACTTCGCCTTTTCAGACTGCCATTTTGAGGTTAAATCCTTTGATTGTGATTCCAGCTCTTTGAGTTCTTTATCTAGGTTTTTTAAACGCTCTTTCGAGGCTTTATCCTTTTCTTTCGACAATGCTTCGCGTTCAATTTTAAGTTGCACAATACGGCGGTCAAGCTCATCAATTTCCTCTGGTTTACTATCAACCTGCATCCGTAGGCGTGATGACGCCTCATCAATCAAATCAATCGCCTTATCGGGCAAGAATCGATCGGTAATGTACCTGTTCGATAAAGTCGCCGCACTAACCAAAGCAGAATCCATGATACGTACACCATGGTGTACTTCATATTTTTCCTTTAATCCCCGTAGGATAGATACTGTATCTTCAACTGTTGGTTCAGGTGTGAAAACAGACTGAAAACGTCGAGCAAGCGCGGCGTCTTTTTCAATATGCTTGCGGTATTCTTCTAAAGTTGTCGCCCCAACCATGTGAAGCTCCCCCCGTGCCAAGGCAGGTTTTAACATGTTTGACGCATCCATAGAGCCTTCCGCCTTACCTGCACCAACCAGAGTATGAAGCTCATCCAAGAACAATACAATCTGCCCATCGGCGTTACTGACTTCTTCCAGAACAGCCTTTAAGCGTTCCTCAAACTCACCACGGAACTTCGCACCCGCGATGAGTGAACCTAAATCAAGAGACATTAACCGCTTGTTTTTAAGGCTTTCTGGCACATCATTATTAACAATACGAAGCGCAAGCCCTTCAACAATCGCCGTTTTACCCACCCCAGGCTCACCAATGAGGACGGGATTGTTTTTGGTACGGCGTGATAAAATCTGTATTGTGCGGCGAATTTCCTCGTCACGGCCAATAATGGGATCTAATTTCCCCTTACGCGCCGCTTCGGTTAAATCCCGTGCATATTTGCTCAACGCTTCAAAATTATCCTCTGCGGTGGCTGTGTCAGCTGTACGTCCTTTACGCATATCATTAACAGCCTTATTCAAGGCCTCTGGCTTAATGTTTGCGCTTTCAAACATACCGCCTATATCGGCAGACTTAGCCATGGCAAAAGCCTGTAAAATACGCTCCGCCGTGATAAACTTATCACCTGATTTTTCAGCTAAATTCAAGGCGTTATCGAGTGTTTTTGATAAATCACCTGAGATACGTAATCCACCCGCACCCGACCCTGTCACAGCAGGAAATTTAGCAATGGCAGACTCAACATCTTTTCTAAGGCGCGCCTCATTACCACCACTGGCCTCAATAAGACGTGAGATAATCCCATCTTCATCATCCAGCATAACCCGTACCAGATGTTCGGGTTCCAAAGATTGATGGTTAGAGCGCGCCGCAAGCGTTTGCGCATGCTGCATAAATGTTCGTGATTTTTCAGTAAATTTTTCAAAGTCCATGTTTCAATACTTTTATTGATAGATCAAAGATCCCTCGACTTCGCTCGGGATGACAAACTATTATTATAGCAGAAATATAGATTCAAAAGCATAAAAAAAGGCAGGTTCTCCCGCCTTGATTAAAATCATACTTATGTATGGTTATTACGCGTCTTCTAAGGCACGTACAGATTCAGATCTTACTTTAACACCGTCACCTAAGATACTGGAAGGTAAGGATAAATCATCATTTGTTGCTGGTTTTTTATTACCATCAGCTTGCTGATTATTACGCTTTGCGTTTTGCGCTTTATTATTCTCGTAATTGGCTTGGCGCTCCGCTTGTTGCTGATTCATCGCCACAATAATGCGTTGGTAATGCTCTGCATGTTGTAAATAGCTTTCTGCCATGACTGTATCACCCGCTGAACGGGCATCTTTAGCCAAGGCTTCATATTTCTCAGATATTTGATGTGCCGTACCACGGATACGTACATCTGGCCCATTGCTATCATAGACAGTGGCACGGCCGTTTCCGCCTTTACCACGGTTATTATTACGGCTTCTTGATCTTCTATTTGTGCTTCCGTTTTTCATTGGGTTTCGCGCTCTCTTTATTTTATAATTCCTGTTTATTTATCACTCTGCGTTCTTACAATTCATTTCCGTACTTATTTTACGAAAATATTTAAGTTATTCACAGAATCATTCACACGTACAATTCTACATGATTCACGTACAGCCGCAAGCCATTTCCTTAACATTCTATGATTTCGTAAATTGACTTGTTCTTTATCGATTTACTCAATCACGTTTTGTCTTGAACAAATCAACAATAGCCCTGCTTCGGATTTTGCCGCAAGACAGTTACACAAAATAATTTTATTTATCCCCACAGGAGATTTCCACAACCCTTGGAATCCCTGCAATATCGGCTCTCGAGTCGCATAGCAAAAGGTTAGATTCGTCCACGAGTCGCGTGATGTCATTTAACTGATTCTGTCCAATTTCAAAGAAGGCACGTCCGTCACCTTTTAGATATTTTTTTAATGAAAAAAATATTTTTTTATAGTCATCTAGACCATCTTTTCCACCCGAAAGTGCCATAATTGGGTCATGATTCTTAACCTCAACAGACAGATTCTCGATATCAGATTCGGGTATGTAAGGTGGATTCGAAGTTATAATGTCGAAAGATTCGCCGTCTAACCCTTCAAACCAATTCCCTTTTCTAAACTCAATACACTCGCTCATATTATGTTTTTGTGCATTTTGGCGGGCAATATTCAGGGCTTCATCGCTTATATCGACAGTAATGGCAGTCGCATGGGGTAATTCAGACAACAAAGTAATGGGAATACACCCTGTGCCTGTGCCGAGGTCGAGGATTTTCAGGGGAGCCGTCATTGCGAGCGACGGTACGGAGCGCGGCAATCCATTTTGAAGGACTGATATTGCTTCGTCACCTTCGTTCCTCGCAATGACATCTTTCTGTTGAACCCAATCCAGCACCGCTTCAATCAATGTCTCCGTATCAGGGCGCGGGTCCAGCACATGCTCATTAACGATAAATTCCAGTCCCCAAAACTCTTTGACACCTAAAATCTTTGATAAAGGTTCACCCTTTAAGCGACGCGCAGTATAAGCGTTGATCTGCTCAATGTGCGCCTGTGATAACTCTTGTTCGGAGTTTGTGATGAAATCAGCACTATTCAGTCCCGTCACGGCTTCAATCAA
>CAZYHI010000061.1:0-8016 GCA_964647515.1 uncultured Micavibrio sp.
GTGCGGTTTATGCCCGTGTGGTGCAAAGGGTGGCAAACCCGACTGTTGGTTTGCTCAATATTGGTTCAGAAGAGATGAAAGGCCATGATGAAATCCGCGCTGCCTCTGATGTGCTATCCAATGTTGATTTTCCTGGTAAATATTTTGGTTTTATTGAAGGAGATGACATTACCAAAGGAACGGTTGATGTTGTTGTTACAGATGGTTTTACAGGTAATGTTGCCCTTAAAACTGCCGAAGGTGTGGCAAAGCTGACGAAGCATTTTTTAACTGAAGCGTTTAAATCTTCTCCTTTGGCGTTATTAGGGTATCTGTTATCCATGGGTGCGATAAAGAAGATGAAGGATAAGGTCGATCCACGACATTATAATGGCGGTATGTTTTTGGGGATTAATGGTATCTGTGTCAAAAGCCACGGTAGCAGTGATCAGCTTGGCACGAAGAATGCCATTTTAGTGGCCGCGGATTTGGTGCGTAATGATTTTAATACGCAGGTTGCCAGTGAAATTGAACAATTGATGAGCCAAGAAGGCTTTGTCGAGGCATTAGGGGTTTAAAGTTAATTAGCATGACAATGAAATCTATTATTCTAGGGACGGGGTCTTATTCACCCGAAAAAATCCTAACCAATGCTGACCTTGAAAAGATGGTCGATACAACGGATGAGTGGATTACGCAGCGTAGTGGTATCAAGCAGCGTCATATTGCCGCCGATAATCAAACAACAGGTGATATGGCCTTAGAAGCCGCGCGGCAGGCTATAGAAGCCTCTGGCTTGGCTGCTGATGATATCGACGGTATTATTGTAGCGACAACCACGCCTGATCGGACTTTTCCTTCCGTTGCGGTGAAGGTGCAAGGGGAGCTGGGTGTGAAGCCGTGTCTGGCTTTTGATGTGCAGGCGGTTTGTACAGGCTTTGTTTATGCTTTAAGTGTTGCGGATAATTTCATTAAGGGGGGGCAAGCCAAAAATATTTTGGTGATTGGCGCGGAAAAAATGTCCAGTCTTGTTGATTGGAATGATCGTACAACATGTGTCTTGTTTGCCGATGGTGCGGGCGCGGTTGTGCTGAGTGCCGCAGAAGGGGAAGGTAATCTGAGCGAGCAAGGTATTCACTCAACCCATCTTTACGCTAATGGCGCTCAGCGTGACATGTTGCAAACGTCTGGGGGTGTTTCAACGACAGGCAGTAATGGTGTGATTGAGATGCAAGGGCGCGATGTTTTCAAATATGCTGTGAGTTATATGGCCGACGTTGTCGGTGAGGTGCTGGAACATAACAATATTACGCCCGATGATATTGACTGGCTTGTACCGCATCAAGCCAATATCCGTATTATTGAATCAACGGCGAAAAAGCTGAACATGAATATGGATCAGGTGGTTGTCACCGTTGATCATCATGGTAATACCTCCGCGGCGTCAATTCCGTTGGCGCTGGATGAAGCTGTACGTGGCGGTAAAGTAAAGCGCGGCGATATGCTGCTTATTGAAGCTATGGGCGGCGGTCTTACGTGGGGCGCGGCGTTGGTGAGGTATTAGCTATGAAGGCTGTGATATTACATGGAAGTATTGGTCATCCCTTTGAAAATTGGTTTCCTTGGCTTGGAAAAAAATTAACAGAAGAAATAGGGTGGCAAGTTCGAGTTCCTCAATTGCCTACGCCAGAAGGTCAGAATAGAGATAATTGGCTTCATGAACTAGAAGAACAAGTAGGAAGTTTTATTGATAAAAACACCGTAATTATAGGACATAGCGGTGGTGCATTGTTGTTGTTAAATTATTTGCATGAAACTAAACAACCGATTAGGGGGAGCGTTTTCACAAGTACGCCATTTGGAAAGTCTAAAATTCCAGAATTTGCAGATTTAGATAAAACTTTTTTAAACATAGATTTCAATTGGAGTAAAATAAAAAAGAACGCAGGTCATGTGGTTTTTTTTCATGGAGATGATGATCCCTTTTCACCATTGTTACATGCTGAACGGTTAGCAGAAAAACTTAATGTTGAGGTTAATATTGTTAAAGCAGGTGGTCATTTAAATAGCAAAGCAGGTTATGATAAGTTTCCTACAATATACAATTATATAGAAGAGGTTTTTCATATTTAGAAAACATCTATCTTATGAAATTTGTTTTTAGGCTACAACATTCTTAAAGCTTGTCGCTACCCCTTTGAAATGAATCACCTTTTTGTTATTAAGTCACTGGAATCCATTGACGAAGCTTATTTATGACTTTAGCTTAATATTTAAGACAAACGGAGCAAGATGATGACGACAGAAACTGGTACACCAAACACAATCACGCGGGCGGATTTGGCTGAGGCTGTTTATGCGCAGGTTGGCTTATCACGTAATGAGTCTTCTGACTTGGTCGAGCAAATGCTTGATGAAATGATGGCGGCGCTGGTGGGTGGCGATAATGTAAAGCTTTCTTCTTTCGGTAGTTTTTCTGTTCGTGAAAAAGGCGAACGTATAGGTCGTAATCCCAAGACAGGCGTTGAAGTGCCGATTAAACCACGCAAGGTTTTGGTTTTTCGTGCCTCTCATGTTTTAAAAGATAAAATTAATAAAGCCACGCAAGCAGCACAAAATATAACTGATACACAATTTTAATAATATAATTTAGCGGACATATAAAAAGGAAATTTTTATGAGTAATCTTAATCAAGAAGCGGGAAGTTTTGGTGATCAGGAATTGGGGCAAAAAAAAGCAACAGGTGATAATAACCTATCTGCGAATGCTTCTGTTCAAATGCCTGTGAAATCCAGACGGGTTAAAAAATCAAAAGATGCTTTTCGTACCATTAGTGAAGTTGCCAACAAGCTAGATGTTCAACAACATGTTCTTCGTTTTTGGGAAACAAAATTTTCACATGTTCGTCCGTTAAAGCGTGGCGGTGGTCGCCGTTATTATCGCCCAGAAGATGTGGCACTATTGACCCGCATTCACCACCTTCTTTATACGGAAGGTTACACGATTAAAGGTGTTCAAAAGCTGTTGAAAGAGCAAGGTAAGGCGCAAATGATTGCCGCGGCACAGGCCGAAACGGCTCAAAGTTCTGCGCCATCAAAGGTTTCTTTGCAACCTGAAGAAACAGGTACCGCAACGGCGTCGGCTCGGGTTTCGACAAAACAACGTGCTGTTCTTGAAATTATGCTGGCAGAGCTAAAAGCTATGCGCGCTATGATTAAGGTTTGATTTTTTCACTAATTTTCATTAAAACACATTCTATTCATTGGCTGTTTTCGCCGTAGCGGGTTAAAATAATTTTGTGGGCGCCTGAGGCCAATAAAGATGTCGGAGTGTGGCGCAGTCTGGTAGCGCACTCGCCTGGGGGGCGAGGGGTCGGAGGTTCAAGTCCTCTCACTCCGACCATTACTTCTAATCTCTTATTATATTCAATGCCTTAGGCATATTAGGTGCGCGGTGTAACCGTAAGGTGCGACCTAACATGTAAAATCCTAGCTATTTAATACGTTCACGACATGCCATTTACTACTTCCGTTAAACTTCAGTAAGAGTTTTTTTTTTGAAGTTAATGTTCAAAATTTTCAGTATATAACTGAGGTTCGACTGAATTTTTCAATAAGGTTGGTTCTTTCCCCCATAACTGCGCTTCGTAATATCTGTGTGTATCATGAGTTTTACCTTCAAGACGATGCCCTGTAGTCAAATGATAAATTAAACTTTCTGCGTTAAGAACTTGCCCATGTAAGTCATCTTCTGGATGGCAAGCATCATTATAACTACCTTTTAGTCCTTTAGGTGCTCCAATAAAGGCATCATCAACAGTAAAAGACCAATTTGTTATATCTACATCTTTGAATTTAAATACAACCATATTATCTTGTGGACCAAGCATATTTAATATTTCATCTAGGTTGTTTTTTCCTAATACTACAGCAAAACTTACAGGATTTTCTTTATCAATCCTAACCCCGCTTTCTTCAGCTTTAGACCTCAACCACGAAGTAACGTTTCTACGCACGCTTAAATAATCATTGTTTCTGTTAGGAAAGGTTTCTTCTGAAACTCTTTGTGCATCTTCATCAGATAAATCATCAATGACTGCATAAGGGTTGTCAGTAAATTGGTATCCGCGAATAAGAAACATTTCATTCTTTAACGCGTTAGCCTCTTCTTCGTTGAATTGCCTTTTCAATTTTGTCATAGCTAAACACTAACATAAATTTTACATAAAAATCAATTTATGTTCACATTCTGCCCTTATTAGAGCGGTTGTGCTGTTTTAAAAGGTGTTGGGTAGTGTCTGGAGTCGATTTAAGTGTAGTGAGCAAGTGTGTAGGGAGGGTAGTTTAAGGTCTCTGTACACGCTTGTTTGTAAAACGTACTTGACGGATTCTGGGTAAAGTGCGACCTTGCGATGTAACTTAACTCTAACCATAAACTGCGTAACCTATACGTAGTAAGAGTTTCAAGTTTTGGTGGTGTGTCCTCTCACTCCGACCATTACTTCTTATTTGGTGTTTTCGAAAAAGTACCTCACATAACAAACCCATTACTTAACATATTGAAAAATATGAAAAACTAATAAAATTTCATATTTTGGGACATTTTTAACATTGACATAACCTGATATTTCTATATAGTTCGCCTCGTAAAAGGAATCACAAGAATTTTGATTTCATTCATAACTTTAAAACAGGACGCGTATCAATATGTTAATTTCATCAACTCGCCATAAAAAGGCAAACACTAAACAATATTTCACAGGTGAAAAGGAAAACCGCCCATGGGGTTTCTTCGAGGTTTTAGACGTCGGTATCAAAAACGGCGAAGAATTTTGTGAGAAGATAATAGGGGTTAAGCCTATGAAAGCTCTTTCGTTGCAAAGGCATCGTTTGCGCCGTGAAACTTGGCGTGTTGAGCAAGGTGAACTTACAGTTGTATTGAACGGAAATTTGCATAAATTGACTGCGGGTCAAACAATCGAGATTCCTTTAAAGGCACCACATTGTATGATTAACACCACGAATGAAATGGTTGTTGTTAACGAAATACAGATGGGTATTTGCCGCGAAGCGGATAATGACCGCTTATGTGATTCTAATGGGCGTGATGTCGTTGATATTATGTCGATCGATATTGAAGCAATCGCCAGTAAAGAAATCTATGAAAAAATCGTAAAATCTATGATTTGATGATAGGATGTGTTGAGCTTTATAAGTTTCAATGAGTTTTTCTTGCACATATCGAAAATACAAATCAACTTGTAGAAAGTAAATCTGATGATCCCTGTTATTTTATCAGGCGGCTCTGGTTCAAGGCTATGGCCTTTATCAAGGCAATCGAGTCCAAAGCAATTTTTGGCGCTCCATACGCAAAACACACTTTTTCAAGAAACATTGATGCGTCTCAATAATATTGGGTTGGATGCCCCCATTATTGTGTGTAATGACGCGCATCGTTTTACTGTGGCTAATAACATTGATGACATATCATATAAGGCGCAAGATATTATCTTGGAGCCAATGGGACGCAACACGGCACCTGCCATCGCTGTGGCGGCTTTGGTGGCTCTTAAAAATGGCGATGATCCCGGTATTGCTGTCTTACCCGCCGATCATACGATTGAAGATGAGGGTGTTTTTGGCGAAGCGCTAAAGCTTGCGAATAATATGGCCGAAAAGGGATATCTTGTGACCTTTGGCATTACACCAACGGAAGCGCATACAGGCTATGGTTATATTGAGGTTGGTGAAGCATTGGAAAGTAAAGCCAATAAAGTCAGCTCCTTCGTTGAAAAACCTAATGAGAAAAAGGCGAAAGCTTTATTAGAGGGTGGTCAGCACCTGTGGAATAGTGGCATGTTTTGTTTTAAGGCTTCCGTTTATTTAGAAGAATTAAAAAAGTTTCAGCCCGAAATGGTCGTGGAAGCAAAAAATTCTTTAACCAATGCGCAAGATGATTTTGAATTTACGCAGTTAAATCGGGATGATTTTGAAAAATGTAATGATATTTCTATTGATTATGCGGTCATGGAAAAGACTGACAAGGCTTGTGTGATTGCGATCAACACGCAGTGGAATGATATTGGATCATGGGATGCGGTTTGGGAAGTATCCGAAAAAGATAGCGATAATAACATATGCACGGGCGATGTTATTAACCGTGACAGTAAAGATAGTTTTATTTATTCCCCTGATAAGTTGTTGGTAACGTTAGGGGTTGAAGACATGATTGTCGTTAATACCCCTGATGCGGTTTTGGTGGCAGATAAATCGAGAACACAAGATGTTAAAAACGTTGTCGATATTTTGAAAAAGAATAAACGTAAAGAGGTTCAATACCACAACAGAGTTGACCGTCCATGGGGATATTATGATTTGTTGCATGAAGGAACGGCGGCAGAGGTTCGACGTTTGGTGATTAAGCCTGATGCGCAGATTGTGTTACAAAAACACCAAAAACGATCCGAGCATTGGGTTGTTGTGAAGGGGCAAGCTGAAGTTATAAAAGACGATACAGTGCAACAAGTGAAACAAAATGAGTCTATTTATATCGCGGCGGGTGTTGCGCATTCCCTTAAAAATAATGGTGATATAGATTTAGAGATTATAGAGATTAGAACGGGTGATTATTTGGGCGAAGATGATGTCGTTCGAATAGGCGGATAATTTTGGCGGATATATTGGCTTTATCATGGATAATAAATTAATAATAAAAAGACTGATTAATAAGAAGGTAAGTGCGACGCTTTTACTGTCTGATGTGCTGTCAATGACTGTTGCTTTTATATCCGCATTGGCTATCTCCAGTTTTTTACAAGATTACTTTGGATTGTCTTATTATGGTGACGAGGAAAACGCCTATAGTTTTTTATCCTTAATTATGGGGCCGTTATTTCTAACCTTGTTTTACATCAAAGGTCATTATACACAGCGCGTTCCATGGTGGAGCCAAGTACGTTATATTTTTGGAATATGTGTTATTGCCTTTGTCAGTGATGTTTTTATTCGCCTCGTTTTAGATTTACCGTTATCTGAGTTTTTTATCACCATCAGCTCTATTTTATTGTTCTTTTATACCTTGGTGGCGCGTCAAATTGTTTGCTTTGTTTTTAAACGCCTTGGCTTGTGGCAAATGGAAGCGGTTATCATCGGCTCTGTCGATACAGTGACAGATATTTTATATGCCTTTCATGCGGATTATTATGTCGGGTATGATGTTAAAACCGTTATCTTGCGAGACAAAAAAAACAAAGATCTTGATTTGGATTCTGTACCGCAACGTTATAAAGATTTAAATATTTTACGTGATGATATTGATTACAAAGAATTTATTCAATCACATTTGAATAGCTTCTTTGTTGTGTGTTTGGAGTCTTTTCGGGGAGAAGAGCGTGATGGGCTTATTCAAAAATTTACTGACAATAATATGCTTTATTCTGTTGTGCCACCGACATCGAGCATGAGTCTGTTTGAAATGAAACCACATGATTTCTTTGGCTATGATATTGTATTGCTTTACTCACGCAATAATATCTTTTCTATTTTTGGTCGCTTGGTAAAACGCAGCTTGGATATTGTTGTGTCATCTCTGGCGTTGTTATTTATCTCTCCTATTATTTTGGCCGTGGCTTTCTTTCTTAAATATGAAGGGCAGGGCGGTAGTATATTTTATGGTGGTGAGCGTGTTGGACAGTTTGGGCAAAAATTTAAATGCTGGAAATTTCGTTCGATGCAACCAGATTCAGATCATTTGTTGCATGAGCTGATTGAGAGTGATCCAGAGATTAAAAAGGAATGGACGAAGTTTCGTAAGTTAAAAGGGGAAGATCCACGTGTGACAACAAAGACAGCGCGTCTTATTCGAAAATTAAGTATTGATGAACTGCCACAGCTTTGGAATGTTCTTGTTGGTGATATGAGCCTTGTTGGCCCACGCCCTATTTTGGAAGATGAGATTGAGCTACAAGGGCCATCTCATAGTAATTATACGATGGTACGTCCAGGGATTACTGGTTTATGGCAGGTTAGTGGACGTAA
>CAZYHI010000061.1:8026-11228 GCA_964647515.1 uncultured Micavibrio sp.
AACGATACCAGCTTCCAACGCCGTGTTTACATGGATGATTGGTATATCCGTAATTGGTCGATTTGGAGTGATATTGTCATATTGATCAAAACATTAATGGTTGTTTTAAGGGGCTCAGGCTCTTATTAAGGTCAATAACTAAGTAATTAACATTATATAAGGTTTGTTCTAAGTATGAAAAATAAAGAAATAAAAGTAGCGGTTATTCACGATTGGCTTCCCTTGATTGGTGGCGCGGAAAAAGTGTTGGAGCAAATTTTGCGCGTTTATCCTGATGCGCATGTTTATACA
This sequence comes from uncultured Micavibrio sp., assembly GCA_964647515.1. Classification (GTDB taxonomy): domain Bacteria; phylum Pseudomonadota; class Alphaproteobacteria; order Micavibrionales; family Micavibrionaceae. Next base: position 8,318 of record CAZYHI010000061.1, read on the forward strand.
TTGTTTGATTTTTTAGACGATGAAGAACGGGCGTCTTTGGGTGTTAAGAATATCACCACCAGTTATCTGAATAAATGGCCGAAGGTTCAAAAATATTATCGTAATTTATTTCCTATGTTGCCAATGGCGATTGAAGATTTTGATTTGTATGAATATGATCTTGTTATTTCGTCTTCTCACGCTGTGGCGAAAGGGGTTATTACGGGCGCGCATCAAGTTCATGTTTCATACGTTCATAGCCCTATTCGATATGCATGGGATTTTACTCATCAATACCTAAAACAAACAAAATTTAATAAAGGTCTTAAGGGTTTTATTGTGAAATATCTTTTGGGACGTATTCGTTTGTGGGATTACAGAACTGCCAATGGTGTTGACCGCTTTATCGGCAATTCACATTATATTAAAAACCGTATTTGGAAAGTTTATCGCCGCGAAGCGGATGTTGTTCATCCACCTATTGATATTGAGGGGTTTGAGTTTGAAGAAAACAAAGAAGACTTTTATTTAACCGCGTCGCGTATGGTGCCTTATAAGCGCCTTGATTTAATCGCGCAGGCCTTTGCACAGATGCCAGAAAAGAAGTTGGTTATCATTGGTGATGGACCAGAAATGGATAAAGTTCGCGCTATTGCGGATAAGGCCGATAATATTCAGCTTATGGGATATCAATCGACGGAGATTTTGCGCGATCATATGAAGCGGACAAAGGCCTTTGTTTTTGCCGCTGAAGAAGATTTTGGTATTATCCCTGTTGAGGTGCAAGCTTGTGGTACGCCTGTTATCGCTTTTGGTAAAGGTGGAGCGTTGGAAACGGTTGTTGGATATCAAGTCAATCCAGAAAGTGCGACTGGCGTGTTCTTTAGCGAACAAGAACCACAAAGCGTTGTTGATGCCGTTGGGTATTTTGAAGAAATACAAAATAAAATTACGGCACAAAATTGTTTAGATAACGCACATAATTTTACATCTGATAAATTTAGAAATAATCTTCAAGCTATTGTTGATGAAGAGTTAATGAAAAAATATGGTTAACCTTCTTTCTTTTTTGCAACACCCTAAAGCTCAAGCGCTGATTCTAATGGGGATACGGATGACATCGCTTGTCTCAAAATTTGTTCTGACATTGTTTATCGCACGTTATATGGGGTTTGAAGATTTGGGTGTCTATGGTTTGATTGTGTCGGCGACCTTCGTTGTGCCTGCAGTGATGGGGTTGGGTGTCATGTATATGAAGACACGTGAAGCGGTGACGCAGGACCCTCCCGATATTGTTAAAAACTTGTATTACTATGCGCGATATATTCTTGTTGTGTATTGCTTGTTTTTTATTGGTGCAGGTTTATTTGGAATTCAAACAGACCAAGTAGGTTTTGCTATTATTATTGTCGCCATCATATTGATGGAGCACCTTAATAATGATTTATATAATCTTCTTTTGAACTTATCTAAACCATTAACCGCCAATATCCTTCATTTTGTGCGGACAACTGTATGGATTTGTAGCATCATTGTAATGTCATTTTTTGACACAGAGTTACAAACAATAGAAAATGTAATATTGTTCTGGTTTATTGGATCTTTATCTGCATTTTTAGGGTTTCTTTTTGTAACAAGGTATTGGCCGTGGTCTCATATCCCTAAATTTCCTCCCTTATTTTTATGGGTGAGAGAAGAAGTAAAGGCTTCTAAGGTGGCCTATACGAATAATGTTGTAACGGCTTTTAACCATTATATAGGACATTTTTTAGTTTCTGTTTTCTTAGGGTTAGAGCTAACTGGGGTTTATGTTTATTTTATGCAAGTGATTAATGCTATGGCTAATTTGTTAAGAATTGGCGTTATTCAGACGGCACGGCCTAAATTGATAACCACCTATAAAAAGAAAAGCTCTGATTTTAATCAATTGTATTTGCTTTGTAGAAAAAACGCTGTTTTTTTTAGTGTGTTGATGGCTCTTTTTTCAATCCCTGTGATGTACTTAACAACACTTTATGTCGTTGAGAAACCTTTGGCTTTAGAGTGGTTTCCTGTTTTCCTTATGAATTTGATTTTCTTCTTATTGTTTGTTGTGATGGAGGTTGATCAGTTAGTTTTATATAGTGCCCATCGAGATGATTTGATTCTAAGGTTGTGTATTTTATATACGTTAGGATTTTTTGCTTTGAATGTAATTCTAATCCCTGTTGTAGGGCTATGGGGCGTCGCTTTAGGATTTATTACTATGGAATCTTTTAGAGTTATAAAACAACGTGCATTGTTAAAAAATATTATGAAAGAAATTTAGAGCTAAGTTTTGATAAGATGGAAAGTAAGCTATAATGAACAAAATTAAGAAACAGCTTATTCGTGTACGCGTGCATATACTTAATAGCATTCAAAAAACTATCTTAGGTGATGATTTTATAAGTATTATTTTGAGAAACCAGTTGCTACGCCTGATGGGAGTCAAGGTTGGTAAAAATGTTAAAATCCTTGGTGGAAGTGATATATTAGGAAGGCATATGACGATATGTGATGGTGTTTTTATTAATCGAGGTTGTTATTTTGATTTAACGGGTCACCTTTATATTGCTGATAATGTCGGCATTGGCCATGGTACGACTTTTATTACAGCCAAGCACGAAATAGGGCCACCAGAAAATCGTGCGGGACATGTCGTAAAAAATTTGATTAGTGGCGGTTCTATACGTTTGGAAAAAGGATCATGGGTTGCTGCAAATGTTACTGTTTTGTCAGATGTTACGATAGGTGAGGGAGCGGTTGTTGCCACGGGGGCTGTGGTCATTAAAGATGTTGATTCGAATATAATGGTTGGTGGCTTACCCGCAAAATGTATCAAAGCGTTGGAAAATTGATTGTTATCAAAAGGAGTTGAGCATGAATAAGATAAAGTTTTTTTTAAAATATA